>JBARZF010000176.1:0-7261 GCA_049649675.1 Rivularia sp. (in: cyanobacteria)
TAATTGATTCTAGCGGTAGAGTTGTAAACACCTGGGCTGATGTATTGAACAGAGCTAACTTGGGTATGGAAGTAATGCACGAAAGAAATGCACACAACTTCCCACTTGATTTGGCTGCTGGTGAAACCGCTCCTGTAGCAATCAGCGCTCCCGCAATCAACGGTTAAAAATTAAATATTGTAGAGACGTAAAATTTTACGTCTTATAGAAAACGCCTTCCGAGCAATCGGGAGGCGTTTTTTGCTGTTTATTTGTAGGGTGTGTGACGGTTACGATAATTTATAAAGCGCAAAGAAACAATTAGGAATTACCGTCACGCACCAATTTATTGAAAGTCTTTGTAAGATTTAAGTCCATACAATTACCATTACCACACAACAGTAGATTTGATACTAATCCAATCCCCAAATTTCGTCTCTCCAACTAAATAAATATCCATAAAAACTGAACCGAAAAAATAATATCTGAGATTGGTTAATTCTGTATTGATTAATTGAGTAGTTGATTTATCAAATTCAAAAATATTTTCATTATCATCAATATTTTCATTATCATCATCTTCACTATCGTAAAAATATTCTTGAATCGTGAAGTATTTTGTTTTAACAAGTAAATTCAAAAATACAGAATTCCGATTTTCTCCAATCTCCCAAACAAAATGACTTGCATCATTTCTAGATGGAATTAAAGTATTAGCTTCGTCTATCGCTTTTTCAATAGCTATAACCAATTCCCGATTATCTAGTTTTGATAAAGCAAAATCTCGAATCTCGAAAATCGGTAATGAATCAAATTCTTGTTCTCGTGTATAAGAGAAAGCTGTAGAAATTCCTAACCAATCATCAGCTTTAGTTTTTGCAAAAATAATATAAACCAAAGCATCGGAATATTCTACTAATTCCTCGGTTTTTAGTTGATAAATTTCAATATTATCTACATGGGTTTGAAGCGGTTTGAGAATATTTTGATAAGCATGGATAAATTGCTCTTCTGTATTTAAAGAATTATCCGGTAACTGCTGCCAAAAAGATTCCAAATCTATAATTGCAAGTTGGTGTTCCCTATATAAGATATATTCGAGTGAAAAATCTCCTTTCTCTTTTGTATTCCATAGAGAAACTTCAAAGGGATAATCATAATCTACACTCATCATTCTTTTTCCCTCGATTCTGTCACATAGATTTTCATAAAGCTCTATGCTGGGATTATCTTTGGGTATGGGGGAATGAAAACGTTTGATTTTTTCTGGAATATTGATTGCATTTTTTATCCGAGCTAGATAAAAATCAGCATTGGTGATATTAACTGAACTAAAATCGATTCCTGTAAAATCAACTCCAAATAAACTGGAATTAGTTAAATTAGTTTTGGTTAAATTTGCATTGGTTAACTTGGCAAAATTTAAACGAGCGGTTGTCAAATTTGCTTCTGTCAAATTAGAGTTACATAAATTAGCCCTTTCTAGATTACTTCTTCTCAAATTGGCTTTGCTAAGATTAGCATTAGTAAGACTAGCTTTTGACAAATCGCTATCGCTAAAGTTACTTTCGCTTAAATTAGCTCCTTCTAGATTGATATATTCAAGATTATCATCGCTTAAATCAACACCAGATAAATCTTGATTTACTCCTCCTAAATTCATAAGTTGCCAAACTAAATAAGCTTTCTCAGGTAAATTTTGTATTTTATTTATTTTTAATCTACGCCAATGGATGCGATTTATAGTAGCATCAGTTAAATTGGCGTTATCTAAATTAGCATTTCGCAAATCAGCTTTGGTTAAAATTGCCCGTGTTAAATTAGTATTTTCTAAATCAGCACCTTGTAAATAAGCATTACTTAAATTTGCATCTGTTAGATTCGCATATTTTAAATTCGTATTTGTCAGCTTTGCATTAGTTAAGTTAGCATTAGTCAAATTCGCATCTGTTAATATTGCATTAATCAAATCGGTTTTATAAAAATTAGCACCGCTCAAATTTGCATTACTTAAGTTAACTCCAGTTAAATCTACAGTTGTAAAATCAACTTCACTGAAATTACACTCACTGAAATCAATATTATTTAGTTGGGTTTTATTACCATCGAATTCAAAGTCATTTAATCTAAATCTAATACCGTTTAAATTAGTATCTTTGAAAATAGCATTAGTTAAATTACAAATAAATACAGCATTACTACAATCTGCTCTACTGAAATTAGCCCTACTAAAATCGCATAAATCTTTATCACAATACTTAATATAAATATTCTTGAGATTAGTACTCTGAAAATTAGCTTCTACAAAATTACTAAGGAAAATAACTACATGATTAAGATTAGCATTGCTGAAATTAGCATAATTAAAATCACAGCAAGCTATTTCTGCTTCTGCCAAATTCGCATGTTCTAAATTTACATTAGTAAAATTGACAAATTCAAGCTTTGCTTTTGTGAGATTAGCACCATTTAAATTAATATCGCTAAATTTATAATTGTTCCTAACACCAGTAAGTTCAATTCCGCTTAAGTCAACACCAGAAAAATCTCTTTCTCCTGCTTGATAGCGCTCGATAAACTCTTTCTTTTCCATAAAAAAATTAACAATAAATGAAAATTAGTTATCTGGTTAAAATAATAATGGTTTAACTTCTGTCAAATCAGCATTTTCTAAATTGACACTATCCAAATTAGTATCGTAAAAAATAGCATTACTTAGATTTGCATGACTTAAATTCGCATGACTTAAATTAGCTCTATTAAAATTAACTCCACTCAAATTAGCTCCGGAAAGATTAGCACCGCTGAAATTAATTCCACTTAAATCGGCTTTGCTTAAATCTTGTCCGCTCAAGTCGAGATTTTCTGCGCCTTGATTTACGATTTCCCATATTTTTAACCATTTATTAGATATTACAGCATTATTTATTTTTGTACCTCTCAAATTGGCATAATTAAGAATAGTATCTGTTAAGTTTGCTCTGCTCAAATCTGCACTAGCTAAATTGGCATAACTGAAGTTTGCTCCAGCTAGATTCGCTTCAGTCAAGTTCGTTAAAGTTAGATTACCTTGTGATACATTCGCTTTAGTTAAATTAGCTTTATTCAAATTAGCCAAGATAAAGTTTACGCACTCATTTGGTTTACTGTATTCTTCAACAGCTAATTGTGAATGACTTAAATTAGCTTCAGATAAATTAGCTCTATTAAATCGAGCATTTATTAAACTGGCTTGTTCAAAATTTGCTTTTGATAGGTTGGCTTCAATAAAATTAGGATATCTTATCTGAGCATTACTAAAATTGCAATTTATTAAATTAGCTTCTCTAAAATTAGTTTCGAACATCTGTGTATCGCTAAAATTTGCATCGAACAAATTTGATTTTTGGAAATTTACTGTTTCAAATCTAGATTTTGTAAAACTAGCACCTCTGAAATTACAGTTACATAAATCAACCCAAGTCTTTATCAAACGTTTTTCAGTAGGATGTATACCAATATTTTTAAGTAATTGTATCCAACGGTGACTCAAATCAATATCTACAAAATTTCTTTCACCTGCCGCATACCGTTGAAGTAATTCTTCAATATCACCTCCTGCTTCTCGTTTAAGCAATTCTTTAATATCCATTAAATTTATACCTCTGCTTTGCTATCAATATTTTCATCTAATATTTTTATAAATAATCAAGATTAAAATTAGAGTGTATTTGTTGCTAAATAAATAGTATTATTACTGCTTTGTAGTTATTTTATTTTACTAAATTCTTAATACAAACGAAAATCTGGGAGACGTAGTACTGCGGAAGTCTCTACATTATTAATATGTATCATCAATAATCTTATTCAGTCGTCTTAAGACGACTTTGGCTATGAGCTTGGGAATTAATTCCTAAGCGGATGCGGAATTAGTTAAAAAGTTTGATTAGAATTAATGATCTTTAAAATTTGCCTTATAACCAGCACAAAAGATCGATCAAGCAATCAAATTCTCAAAAACATCCAATTCCCGCGCTTGCTCAATATAGCTAACTCCATATATCTTTGGTAAACGCTGCGTACTTACCAAAACTTCCCGCACCTCTAAGTTAGAAATTTCTGCCAAATTACGATTTTCAGATAATGCAATACCAATACCAATTCCTACTCCTTGCCCAACACCACAGTTAAATTCTACGATTCTACCAGCAGAAGAAGCGTAACCTTGAAATCCAGAAGCGGGGCTAATAACAGCGAGATTTGGAACATCTTTTATTAAAGCGTGTTGAATGCCAAAGTTAGACAATGGTGGTAAATGTAAACTAACTTCCTTTAATCCTTTTTCTAAAACTCTATTGCCTAAACCTTCGATACCTCCACGAATATCAAAATGGTAGCCAAAAGTTCCTAAAGCTTCATTTTCAGGAATTCCCCCAGCCAGCATTTGGGCACCCCTAAAAGGCTCTACTGCTCCGATAACGTTTCCTGCATGACGGATGTATAATTCCGAAGCTGGTATTACTTCGCTAGCGCCAATATTTTTAAACCATTTACTAACAAATTCCATTTCCTGAAGCATTTTAGATGTTGGTAAAGCTTTATTTCTGGCTAAAGTTTCTGCTTGGGTTGCATTAACATCGAACAGTAAAGCATTCCATGACAAGGTATTGTTATTTAAAATCGCGATATTACCATTATCTAAAATACTTCCGCTGGTTTGTAAAGATAATGGTGTTCCTCGGAAACTATGATAAGCAATTGACAAAGCTTTGGAACGAACATCGATGTAGTCTTTACCTGCGTACATCGGTTTCAATTTTCCATTTTCATCAATTAAATTTTGTCTGAGATAATCGGCAAATTCTGAATTATTACCAGCAGCAATATTTATCAAGTTTTGAAATTTAGTATTTGCTAGATTGGTAAAACCTTCTAAATATTCATATTCAATCTGCTTTAATCTATCTACAGTTAATCCTTTAGTTTGAAAAGTCAAAGTAACTGATAATTCTGAATCTGGTAAACCAAATGTTTCAAAACCTCTTAATTTCTTAACTCCAGCAAATTGCGCTAATTCGGCATTTACAGTACAGTCAATAAAATGCTTTGCTTTGTAAAATTCACCTCTAACTAATTCAATAATGCTGATTTTATCTTCTTCTTTAATTACCGACTTAATTTCTGCATTGCTCAGAATATCTGCTCTTACTTCTTGCAACATTTGACGTAAAGTAAGATCGGCATTTTGCGGCTCTAAAGCTATTTGATAAACCCCTGAACGTTCTAGAAATTCGTTATAAATTGCTGGTGAATCTCCAAAAGTATCTAGATCGTACTGCTGACGGATTGAAATAGGAACGGCAGAACGGTCAAGATAAGATAAACCACCTCTAACCAAATGTCCGCCAATTCCTAATTGAGAATTTCCTTTAAATAATAATAAGCTGCGGGGATATTTACCCGTGCGGCGATGATATTCCCGCGAAGCACATACCAAACTTAAAACGCCAGGAACTTCATCACCAAAACAAATAATATCGTATTCGCGAATCTTATCTGGATTTATTGTTAAAACTTGTGGCGAAATTAAATATTTAGATTCAATTTTTTCAGCTTGCTCTAAACGAACCAAAGCTTGATAAACAAAAACTGCAATATCAGCGCGAGTTGCTGCTAAAGTAGGATTCAATAACTTAGTATCTGGATAACTTGCTACCAAACCCGCTTTTGTAGAGATAGCCATAGCTATTTTTGCGTAGTCTGGAATTTGATTGTAATCCCGATAAAATTCCGGCAATCTAGGTAATAAATTGCGATCGACACTGCTAGTAAATCCCAAACCGCTAATAATCGAAACTAAAGCATTAGCCCGCGTGATGCGATTTTTAGGGCGAAACTCAAGATTGGGAAATCCGCTAATAAAAACTGTTTCGTAAGACTTTTTAATTGCAGAAAATGCCCAATGTGAACTAGGAACATCAACAAAAGGTATATATTCTCGCTTCTGAGGAATTTGATCAAAAGTTGAAGTAATAATTGCAGCAAACTCAGCCCTAGTCACAGAATGATTAGGACGAAAACTACCGTCGGGATAACCATTTAAAATTCTTCGTTTTGCTAGAGCTTCAATAAATTTTCTTGCCCAATGATTTTTAACATCTGGGAAAGTTGTTGAGGTATTTACCATAATGATTACTATAAACTAGTATATAAATTGACCCGGCAGCAGACTTCAATCATGCTACCGCAATCTGTTCATTTTGGAATCATCATAGTTTTTAACGTTCCTCTGCCAAATCTATCGCTGATGCTCTATAGAGTATACTCAATATGTTTTTCTTGACGGTTTTAGAAGACTCAAGCAATTTTAGCTTGATTTTGAACTACATCAGATTTAATAATCGCCTTAAGCATTTTATCACTTGCCATTCTTGCACCTGATAAATTTCTCGCTGTCGGCCCGATTTGTAAAGCCGCTAACCCACCCATAATAAATAACGAACAACCGCGCCAACGTAAGTTATCATCTAAAACGGGTAAACCATTGATTACAGGTATTGGATATGCTTGTAAAACTTCCTTCAATAAAGGTTCGGAATTGACATCAAAACGATTTCCGGTAGATAACCAAATGCGATGAAATTGTTTTTGCTCTCCATCAGTAAATTTCACCAACCATTGATTATCCGTCCACTTAGCTTCAACAACTTGCGTGTTTTCCTGAATTCTCAATTTACCATTATGCGCTTGTCGTCTTAGCTGCGTTACCATTGCAGGAGTCATAGAACCGCCATTTCGCGCTTGTTGAATCATTTCAAAACGCCTTTCAAAATTCGGTTCTGCATAAAATCCTTTCAGATATTTTGGTCCTAACCAACCAGCATCCGCATCAAATATCTTTTCCTGTAACTGTCGTCGCATCGATATCTGCACGAACGCTCCGCGAGACATTGCACCTACCGCTAAATGTCCGCTTGTTAATCCCCCACCAATAATTAATACTTTTTCACCAGCTAAATATATTTTGCGTAAATCTACTGATTTAGAATGACAAAGTTTATCAAGAGGATAATCTTGGTTAATTTGATTTATCCAATCTGGTGTTTGTAGTTGACTGCTACCAGTTGCTAATACTACCCGACGAGCTAATATTGATTTTCCAGAACCCAACCACAGACGAAACTGCGATCCAAAAGGATTATTTAACGGTTGAATTCGATTTATCTTTTCACTAATAACTATATTCTCTAAATCCCAACGACGAATTACATCCTCACAAAAATCATTAAATAACCGAGTTCCC
>JBARZF010000177.1:0-11116 GCA_049649675.1 Rivularia sp. (in: cyanobacteria)
GCTCTACCATTCACAGTCAACACTAAAGGGGATTTAGTCGCCTTAATACGCTCTAAAAACTGTTTCACATTACGCTTAAAGTCCGTCAGCGAATGAATATTATCTAAATGAATCATAAAACTACCTAATTAGTTACTAAATTAAATATCTAATAAAACCTTTATTCAATCATACAACATTATTTCCTCTCTAAATCTCTTACCTCCGCGCCCTCAGCGCTCTAGTAAGGTTTTATAATTCTTAACTCCGGTAGCCACATCCCCAAATAGTCCCCAAACTACCGTAAAATAAACTGTTATACAGCATCTACATTTTGTGTTGCCCCATGCTCTGCGACTACCTCGTACAAATCCTGACCGCTCGCGTATACGATGTTGCTCAAGAATCACCTTTAGAAATAGCCCCGTTACTCTCAAAACGCCTAAACAACAACCTTTTGCTTAAACGCGAAGATATGCAATCGGTGTTCTCTTTTAAACTGCGTGGTGCTTACAACAAAATGGCTAACCTGACACCGGAGATGCTGCAAAAAGGTGTAATCGCTGCTTCTGCGGGAAACCATGCTCAAGGAGTGGCTTTAGCTGCTTCTAAGTTGGGTACTCAAGCAATTATTGTGATGCCGAAAACTACTCCCCAAGTGAAGATTGATGCTGTTATCGCGCGAGGTGCTGAGGTGGTTTTACATGGGAATAATTACGATGATGCTTGTGCATATGCCAAAGAATTGGGAACGGAAAAGGACTTAACATTTATTCATCCTTTTGATGACCCGGATGTGATAGCGGGACAAGGTACGATTGGCATGGAAATTTTACGCCAATATCAAAAGCCAATTCATGCAATCTTTGTCGCGATTGGTGGGGGTGGCTTGATTTCGGGAATTGCAGCTTATGTAAAGCGGTTGCGTCCGGAAATTAAGATTATTGGGGTTGAGCCGATTGATGCTGATGCGATGTATCAATCTTTGCAGATAGGTCATCGGGTGCGGTTGTCTCAAGTAGGTTTGTTTGCCGATGGTGTAGCGGTGCGACAAGTTGGTGAGGAAACCTTTAAGCTTTGTCAGTACTATGTTGATGATATTATTCGGGTGACTACCGACGATACTTGTGCGGCGATAAAAGATGTGTTTCAGGATACGCGGTCTATAGTTGAACCTGCGGGGGGATTAGCGATCGCCGGTGCTAAGGCTTATGTGGAACGAGAAGGAATCGAAGGTGAAACTTTAGTAGCGATCGCCTGCGGTGCTAACATGAATTTTGACCGTTTGCGATTTGTTGCCGAGCGTGCGGAATTTGGTGAGCGTCGCGAAGCTATTTTTGCAGTGACAATTCCGGAAAAGCCGGGAAGTCTGCACAAGTTTTGTGAATGCATCGGTAAGCGCAATTTAACTGAATTTAATTATCGCATTGCTTCGGAGAAGGAAGCACAAATTTTTGTCGGGGTGCAAATTCAAAACCGTGCAGATGGGGTAAAAATAGCTGAAACTATTACTAATTGCGGTTTCCCAATCATCGATTTAACTGACGACGAATTAACAAAAATGCATTTGCGTCACATGGTGGGAGGGCGATCGTCATTAGCTCACAATGAGTTATTATATCGTTTTGAATTTCCCGAACGTCCGGGTGCATTAATGCAGTTTGTTGGCTCGATGAGTCCTAATTGGAATATCAGTTTATTTCACTATCGCAACAATGGCTCCGATTACGGCAGAATAGTTGTAGGAATGCAGGTTCCACCGGAAGAAATGGAAGAATGGCAGGCATTTTTGGATACTTTAGGTTATCAATATTGGGATGAAAATAAGAATCCTGCTTATAAATTGTTTTTGAGTTGAGATAATTTGTAAATTCTTAAAAACAACCAATGTAGAGACGTAGCAGTGCTACGTCTAAATCAGATTTTGGATACCTAAAACAAAGATATTAAAACCGAGAAATAGCTGATTCAAGAACAGGTTTCATAGCCTCTACGCTATATTTTTCTACACATCTTTCTCTTGCTTTTTTACCTCGCTCTTTCGCCGATTCTAAATTATCAAATATCAACTTAATTTGTTCGGCAATTTCATTGGGAGAATCTGGTTCAACCAAATAACCAGTGTCACCTAAAATCTCTGGAATGTCTCCTACTGTTGTCGATAATATAGGTTTTGCCATTGCCATTCCATCTGTTAACTTAAGGGGGAATTGAGCTAAAGTTGTATAATTTTTTCTTTGAGGTACAACAACAACATCGGCAGCTGCTAAAACGGATGGCATAGTTTCTACAGGAAACTTTGATAATTTAATAATTCTATTTCCAAATTTTTCCATCAGTTTCTTGTCGTAATCATCATAAGGATTGCTACCGACAAGCACCAATTTTAAATCTGGTTCGTTTAATTTATCCAAGGCAATTAATACATCTTCAACACCTTTATGAGGTCTTGGTGCGCCAGGAAACATTAAAACTCGATATTCCGAAAGACCGTAACGTTCTTTACTAACTGTAGTATTGTATTTATCTGGATTAAACATCTCGGTATCTTTACCATTTGGTAAATAAACACCACCAAAGCGTTGTTGCAAAAAGTGAGTATCTACAGTTACAACATCCGCCATTGAAACTAACTTTTCCATCCATTGAACGTACAGCGGATGGTCGGGAAATTTCAAGGCTCCATAGGGCTTAAAAATATCTCTATATAATTGCTTTAAACTAGGACTATATTTAAATTCATAACCGCCATGCCAGCTTAATTCCCAATCATCAATATCTAAAAATAAAGGACGTTTACTACTAATTTTTTTCAGCAAGCCAACGCCGAAACTTCGAGGTTTTGGCTTACATACATAGATAATGTCTCCATCCAGCTTTTGTAATAACTCTTTCGCCGATGATAAAAACCCAGGATAATTTTTTCCAGACACGGAAACAATATTTATTCCCAAGGGTGGTGCTGTAATAATTTCTTTACCGTAAATAAAGCCAACAATTTCTACTGTATGATCGAGGCTTTTTAAAACCTGAGCTAATAAAAAAGCCCGAAGAGTTCCACCTTCTGATAAGTCGCTAACAACTAATGAAATTTTCACGTTTATTCTTAGTAAGTGTTAAATCTAAAAAAGGTCAAATACAATTAGTAAAAATGCATATGGTAAATTTTTATTATAGACAAAATACAAAAATAAAGTTGATTTTTTCACCTAAGTAAAAAGCTACAGACAGGAATAAAAAATGAAAACTTTGCATCTACCATCGGGAAGAGAAATCCCAATTTTAGGACAGGGAACTTGGCGCATGGGTGAAAACTGCAGTCAAAAAGATGCTGAAATTGCGGCTTTGCGTCTCGGTTTGGATATGGGAATGACGCTCATTGACACCGCCGAAATGTATGGTGAAGGTGGTGCGGAAGAAGTTGTTGGTGAGGCGATCGCCAATCGTCGCGAATCAGTTTATCTTGTAAGTAAGGTGTATCCACACAATGCCAGTCGCAAAGGGGCTGTTGAAGCTTGCGAAAGAAGTCTAAAACGGCTAAAAACTGATTGCATTGACCTTTATTTACTACACTGGCGAAGTTCGATACCGCTTTCTGAAACCTTGGAAGCCTTTGAATCGCTCAAGCTTGCAGGAAAAATTCAAGATTACGGCGTGAGTAATTTCGATGCAGATTATATGAAAAAAGCAATTAAATTACCTCATGGAAAGCAAATTGCAACTAATCAGGTTTTATATAATTTGGCGCGTCGCGGTATTGAGTGGGATTTGCTTCCTTGGTGTCATCAGCAAAATATTCCTATAATGGCGTATTCACCAATTGAACAAAAAGCTATTTTAAAGAATTCTCAATTGAAATCGGTAGCTTCACGACATAATGCGACTCCCGCACAAATTGGTTTAGCGTGGCTACTTCAACAACAAGGAATAATCGCAATTCCCAAAGCCAGCAATCCAACGCACGTTAAAGAGAATAGTGCAGCTTTGGATATTCAACTTACTCAAGAGGATTTAACCGAACTCGATAAAGCTTTTCCGCCACCAAATCGTAAAATGTCGTTGGCAATAAGGTAAGAATAATATTTACAAGAGGGGGAAGAGGAGCCACTTGCGTGCGGGGGTTCCCCCCGTTGAGCAAAGTGGCGTGGGGAAGAGGGGGAACATATAAAAATGTTGTAGTACGAATATTTGTGCCAATCAAACACGTTTCTATAATATTCAACCTACTTTAAGTAACCCGGTTTTTCAATCAGCCGGGTTTTTGATTGTCTTTAGAACAATTTTTAAACAATTATTCATAAGCTATAACCCATGCTATACAAGCCTTTATGGTGATACTTGCCAAAACTTTCGCAGCCCATCTAAAAAAAACTTGTAGTACCCCCTTGACACATACGTAATACGCGATGTAGTATTAGGTTACAAGGGTAATACAGCAACTACAAACCGCTGACATTAACCCATCCGAACCATGAAAATTGAATTGCCATATATGGGGTTGAGCTTCAGTTGATGAGAGCGCCTGTCTGTCGAACAGGAAGTCGCGGGTTTGAGTCCCGTCATCCTCGTGTTGTCTGGGTGCAAGGGCGTTTAAGGCAACGAGAAAGCAACACCGATAATCGTGGGTTTAAATCCCACCCCAGACTCCAAATATTGCAGAGATAGTGTAATTGGCAACACCACAGTCTCCAAAACTGTTGTTCTGGGTTCAAGTCCTAGTCTCTGCGTTTATAGTGCCGTCGGTACTGTAAAAATGGGTTGGTATCCAAGTCAGGTCGAAGGAAACCGTCTGTAAAACGGATGCCTCTGTGCCCCGTAGGTATGTCCTTCGGACACGCTTCGCTAACAAATCCTACCCAGCCCATTAGACATCTGCGGGAAAAGATTTATATGGTTTCCTTCTTTACGCAAAAACCTAACGCTCTACCCCCCTTCCCGGAGCAGGGAAGGGGGAAACTTAAGCCTCTCTCCTTGCAGGAGAGAGGTTTGGAGAGAGGTCTTTTTGATTTCTGGAGATGTCTATTATGGAGAGGTCGCTATTGGTAAGGTAAGCTGTTTGCCGTCGCAGTCGTGGATGTAAGTCCACTGTGGGTTCAATTCCCTCCCTCTCCGCCTGAGAACGTGGTGTAACTGGATAACATCTCAGATTACGAATCTGAAGATTGTAGGTTCAAGTCCTACCGTTCTCGTTGCATGGGAAAGATGTTGAAATGTCTGGCTTGAGATGCTGAACCAGTTCATTTGATAGTATCCATCTTTCCTTCTTTATCCCCCGGTAGCTCAATTGGTAGTAGCGCCTATCTGTTAGCGAAGCGTGTCTGAAAGACATAGCACAGGAGGTAGTCAGTTCAATTCTGACCTGGGGGACTCATTGCCCTATAGCTCAATTGGCAGAGCAAGCGGCTGTTAACCGCGAGGTTGTAGGTTCAAATCCTACTAGGGCAGTTAGTGGGAAGTAGGCAAATAGGCAAAGCCGTCGCACTTTGAATGCGAAATTTGAAGGTATGTCCTTCGGACACGCTTCGCTAACGATCCCTTCCTTCCCAGCTTATGCTCCTGTAGCCCAACTGGAAGAGGCGGCTGTCTTAAAAACAGTCTATGTGTGGGTTCAAATCCCACCGGGAGTACCAATATACTGCTGTAGCCCAATTGGAAGAGGCGCTGGTCTTAGAAACCAGGCGTTGTGGGTATCTCCCTTCGGGAGACGCTCCGCTAACAACTCCCACCATATCTGTATTATCCTGTAGCGGAGTTAATAAATGCTGTCATTTAGATTCATGGGTTGTTAGCTCAGTTGGCAGAGCATCCGCCTTTTAAGCGGAAGTGCGTAGGTTCAATCCCTACACAACCCACCTTACCCCTGTAACCCAATTGGAAGAGGTGCCAAACTTAAAATTTGGAAGTTGCTGGTATCTCCTGACGGACACGCTTCGCTAACAAATCCAGTCAGGGGTATTGCAGAGACATTTTGGTCTTTGTTTTTATAGGAATGAACAGTTCGATTCCTCCATCTTCCGCCACCACTAGAAACCGTTCGCGTTAGCGGCGCGAAGCGCTAAAGTTAGGCGCTGTGCTGAAGCGCGTAGCGTGGCGTAAGCCATTAACACAGATACAGGAGGGGCAGTACCAACATTCTTTGGATTTGTTTACACGCAATCATTATTAATGTGGTGGAGTATTAGTAGTCCGCGCAGGCGATTGGGCTAATTTTAATTTCAAAATTCCACCAACAAGAATAAATCATTTCTTTCTTTAGATACTGGTAATTTGTGTCAAACTTATAGGATGCTGTTTAAATATTGCTTTTCATAAAGTAAACTCCTAACAATTAAATTAAAATTCACTTCAGTTCATGGCAGAAGAATCCGTAAAACGAGAAGCATTTATTCCCTACCGTCGCAGCGATATTATCAAGCTTTGCTTGGATGATGGTCAGTTAAATGCTGCTGAAACTCAAAAGTTTAAAGATTTTTGCGAAATTCTATCGTCATATTACCATTTTCGCTTCCACAAGACGCTGGAAATCATTAAAGATAATTACGTGCCTTTTAATCCGAATGCGGATGTTGAGGCTTTAGTTCCACCGAGCTTTGAACAATACGACGAAATGGAATCTAACGTGGTTGATGGATTCAATAATATTTTAGAAAGAGCAAATTATATTAAATTACCTGAATATGATGTAAAACAATCTTTGGGTCAAACATCTTTAATAGATTTAAGAACTGAAGTTGATTTTGATGATTTTGATAGATTTATCTGCTATTACCGGGGTGATTCGTATAAAACAATTATGCAGAAAAAGTTCTTTTTTTGGAAGAAAGAAAGAAGAATAGATATTTTTGAAAGAATTGTTTTATTGATTAAATTCAAGGAAGCGGCTTATTTTGGCGCTAAAAAAGACAAAAGAAAAGAACGTAAATTTATCCCCGGTAAAATGTATCTTTATTTTTATAAAAATATTCCTAAATTAGATATTGATTTGCTCTTTCCTAACGTTACTACTAGCATGACTTGGAAAGACAGATTATTGTTTGGTGTTCCAGCCATTGGTGCTGCGATTCCTTTGATTTTAAGAGCATTACCAAATATATTGTTGTTAGTTGCGGCAATTTTATTCGCATTAAATGCAGAACCTTTGATAGAAGAGTTAAAGGTTGAAGAATCTCAAGTCAGAAATGTAATGCCCATTTTAGTCGCTACTCTATCATTAGGAATGGCTTTAGGTGGATTCGCTTTTAAACAATATAGTAATTATAAAAGTAAGAGAATTAAGTTTCAAAAAGATGTTACGGAAACGCTTTTCTTCAAAAACTTAGGTAATAATGATAGCGTATTCCAAACTTTTATCGACTTAGCAGAAGAAGAAGAATGTAAAGAAATTATTCTGGTATATTACCATTTGCTGACTAGTGAAAATAAACTTACACCTGAAGAATTAGATGCTCGTATTGAAGCTTGGATGCAGAAAAAGCTGGGAATTACAATCAACTTTGATATTCACGGGCCATTAAATAATTTAGCAGGGATTCGCGGTAAGGTGATTACAAATAGTGTAGCTGAGGAGAATGCGCCTCTATTACCATTATTAAATTACGACAATGAAGGATTTTGCAACGTTCTTCCTCTTAATGATGCTAAGAAAGTTATCGATCACGTTTGGGATAATGCGTTTAATTATAACGGGATAAAATTGTAGAGAATTCAGAAACCGGGTTTTTTCAACAAACCGGGTTTCTAGCACCTCAATTGTTTAGAACTAATATAGGATTGCTAAATCTTCTTGCTGTATGCGAAATATGAATGCAACAACAAGAATGTTAATTGCCGCATTCAATTGAAGTCATAACTCTCACATATAAAAACAATATTTATAAGTAAGTACACGTAAACTGTAAATCATAAATATGAACTGAGGACGTTTGTCAGTATAAACTCTGAACTCATTCAGTCACCGTATAGGCTATATGTAGTATGTTATATCGCATCTACTATGTAACGGTGTACTTATTTTTCTACAATCTTGATTTTTTCCTAATTCAAAACTATTCGTTGAGACTACAGCAATTTTTCATCTCATCGGCTTTTAGTGAATATTTTGGTGTCGAATTGCTTGCTGCTTTGCTGTTAACAGTTACGACAACAATCATTACATATTTATTTTTTAGAAAAAAAATACTGTCAGCGGAGCAGGAATTAAATAAAGAGATAATTGGACGCAAACAAGCTGAGGAAGTACTGGTTTTAAGTCAAAACCGTTTAAAATTACTTAACAGTATCTTAACTGGTGTTCCTTTGGGAATGTCCGTTGAGCAGATAATCAAAAATACTATAAAAGAACTTCATAGACATTTTCTATATTTAAAAATTGGTTTTTCAAATATAGATAATAATGGTATTTTAACTGTTACTCATTCTGTAGAAACATCGGAAAAGGAATATCTACAAAGCTTCACTGCTGACTTAACTACGGCTCCCGATTACTTTTTCACTTTAGTAAATGGTCAGAAATTTATCGTTGAAGACGTTATTCAAAATAAATGTTTAGCATCTTTGGCATCCGATATTTTAAAAATTGATAATCAAGCTATCTTAGAAATACCCTTACGAGATTCGAGCGGGTTAATTGGTGTACTCGGTTTTTATGATTCGCAACCGCGAAACTGGAGCGAGTATGAAATTAATACAATTACAGAAGTTGCTAATTATTTACTTGTGGCAATTGAGGATATTCAAAGTCAACAGGAAAATAAACGAATTCAAGTAGAGCTTAAGGAAAGTGAAGCATTTTTAAGAACGCTTTATGAAGTAGCAGTAGCTCGTAATTTTGATTTTGAGCAACGCATTCAATATTTATTGGCAATGGGATGTCAAACATTTGGTGTAGAGTTTGGCATCTTAGCACGAATTGAAGATAACCGCTATCACGTAACTGTCGCACAGACTCCGGATGATTCCCTATGTTCGGGATCTATTGTGGAATTGGAGCAAACTTTGTCTTGCGAAGTGCTCGATAATGATGAACCTTTGATAATTTCACATAGTAAAAATTCTCCTTGGTGCAATCATCCCGGCTATATAAAGTTTGGTATGGAATTCTACATAGGGGCACGGATACTAGTTGCAGGTAAAGTTCACAGTACTCTTTCCTTCTCTAGCCTCAAACCACGGCAACAACGGTTTCAAAATACATATAGAGAATTATTAAAGTTAATGGCTCAATGGGTAGGCAGCCAAATTGAACGGGAACAAGCCGAACTTGCTTTGAAACAGCAATTTAATCGTGCTTTGTTACTCAAGCAAATTACCAATGAAGTTCGCCGCAGTTTAGATGCAAAGCAAATTTTTCAAACTACTGCGATTCAAATTGCAAATGCTTTTAAGGTTAATCGCTGTTTAATTCATAACTATATAGCTGGTTCCCAGCAGAAAATTCCTACTGCGGTGGAATATTTAGAACCGGGTTATCCATCGATGCGACACTTTCAAGTACCAATTGAAGGTAATCCTCATGCGGAGAAAATGTTATCTCAAGATAGTGCGATCGCAACATCAAATGTTTTTACCGAACCTTTATTAGAAACTGCTTTAGATATCTGCGAAAAAATGCAAATCAAGTCGATGTTGGCGATTCGTACTTCCTATCAAGGTGAGTTGAATGGCACTATCGATTTGCATCAGTGCGATTATTATCGTCAGTGGACTAGGGATGAAATTGAGTTATTAGAATCTGTAGCGGCACAGGTAGGAATTGCTCTTGCTCAAGCTCGTCTTTTGCAACAAGAAACTCAACAAAAACAAGAACTTACTATTAAAAATAGTCAGTTGCAACAAGCAAAACAAGGAGCCGAAGCTGCAAACCGTGCCAAAAGTGAGTTTTTAGCGATGATGAGCCATGAAATCCGCACCCCAATGAATGCGGTGATTGGCATGAGTGGGCTGTTGCTGGATATGGATTTAACTCCCCGACAGTTGGATTTTGTGGAAACTATCCGCAGCAGTAGCGATACATTACTAGCTATTATCAACGATATTTTAGACTTTTCTAAGATTGAATCGGGTAGATTAGATTTGGAGGCAATTCCATTTAATTTGCGTAATTGTGTAGAAGAATCTTTAGATTTATTAACTCCTCAAGCTGCTGCTAAACAATTGAATTTAGCGTACATAATTGATTCTCAAACTCCAACTTCTATTATTGGAGATGTAACGCGAGTGCGGCAAATACTAATAAATTTACTTACTAACGCGGTTAAATTTACGAAAGCTGGTGAGGTGGTTGTTTCTGTAACTGCGAAACAATTAACCAGTAATTTATCAACGAGTAATTATCAAATTCAATTTGCCGTCAGGGATACGGGGATTGGTATTCCTCAAGAGAAGATTAACCGATTATTTAACCCTTTTACTCAAATTGATGCATCGATGACTCGTCAATATGGCGGTACTGGATTGGGTTTAGCCATCAGCAAGCGCTTAAGCGAAATTATGGATGGTACGATGTGGGTAGAAAGTACTCTAGGTGAAGGTTCTACATTTTATTTCACAATTGAAGCCCAGTCAGCACCAAGTTGCACTATTACTAATCTTGAAAATATTCAACCACAGATGGCTGGTAAACGAATTTTGGTAGTAGATGACAATGCCACCAACCGCAAAATTCTGACTTTACAAATGCAGAAATGGGGAATAATTATTTTCACAGCAGCAGATGGTTTGCAAGCTTTGGAATTAATCAATTCCTGGGAAAAATTTGATATGGCGATTGTGGATATGAAAATGCCGCAAATGGATGGTTTAACTTTGTCTTCGCACATTCATTCTATACCCGGTTACGAACAACTACCCATAGTAATTTTGAGTTGTGCCGAGAGATTAACTCAACAGCAACTCGCAGCCAAATCGGAAGTTTTTGCCCTACTAAATAAACCAATCAAACAATCCCAACTTTACGATATCTGCGTTCGTATTTTATGCAGAAAACAGATTTATATTCTATCTTCTACATCCCCACCGTCTAAATTTGATTCGCAATTGAGTGAAAAATTACCGTTACGCATTCTTCTGGTAGAGGATATGCCTTTAAATCAAAAGGTAGCTTTACATATGTTACAAAAATTGGGCTATGGTGCTGATG
>JBARZF010000178.1:0-2232 GCA_049649675.1 Rivularia sp. (in: cyanobacteria)
CAAGCAAGTTGCCTGTTAACAGATGCTCCTTCAGCTGTAGATGCTTCTCAATTGAAAGATTTGCACGTTGCTTCTACATTCAAACCCAAATCCAAATAGTATTTGAGGAGATGGCGATTATTTAAGACTGCATCTGTTCTTAGTTCCATCTCCTCATCCTTAATCAACTCAATTTACAAGATTAGTAAATATACACCGAATATAAAATAATTTTTGTATTCCAAACATCAAATTTACATTTTATTATTGCTCGCTCCTTTATTAATCAGAATAACTTTTCTATTTGAAAATCCGATATTTACTATCATGTTTATTTCTCAATCCATTGTATAGAATTAGCCGTAAATAATTTCGATCGCGGGGGTAGTGCGGTAAGATTTATATCCCTTGCAATGCCAAAAAAGTAATATTAATAAGATAAGTAGGATAAATGCTCGAATACGTAGTAATCTTGCTCGAAAAGCATCCAGAACTTAAGCAGGAAAAGCTGACAATTACTACTTTATCTAGACATAAAGCAATAAGAAGTAATGTTAAAAATATTTATATAGTAGATATCCCTACTAAAAACAAGATCGTAAAAATCTATTTGAAACAAATTATCTATATACTGTATAATTACTGATAAGAAAATAAAAAGTTTTCTCAACATAACAAAAATATCTATTGCAAGCTTCTTCCAAGGCTTGCTGTGTGTTGAGAAAAATATTCACACATTCAGTATCAAGATGTTATAAAGTTAATATCAAGATATTGTGAAGTATTAAGCGAAGGTATTGTTACCTGGTCGCAAGCGTTGTTAACATTTCGATATGTAAAAAAAAGTACAAAGGAGGCTAAATCATTTAAAAGCAGTTTTGTTAACTTTGATGGGAGAAATACCTGTTTTCCTTATTCAAGTTTTAGCAGCTTCATGAAATTTAAATAAAGCTGAAAGTGTTGATTTCACTTTAAAGATTGTGCATTTTAAATGATGTACAAAGTCTGGAAATTTGTATGTTTGCATCCTGATTTAAAATTTAGATGCGAACAAGATTAGGTTCGTGTATTTTTGATATTCTGGCGTTGCATTCTAAGACAATTAATGTAGGTTTTTATTCTTGAGTTGGGCTTTGACGGTCTAATTGATCTCAGTCCCTCTGAAACTGCCTTCGGGTTATTACTGTAAGTTAATCGTTACAGTTGTAACGAAGGTAGATTTTTGAATAGATAAATGTAGTTGTTAAATCCATTAAAGTATAGGTAATAAAATGGAGATGGCAGCGCATATTCTTAGAGAAGAAGGCGTTACGAAAAGAGGTTGGGGGACTTATTTGATTCAAAAGCAAAAATTTTATTGATAGTTCATTTTTCATGTACCGATCGTGAATAATTTGCTTGCAAGGAAATATACAAGTACTGTATAATTACTGTAAATAAATTTTGTTTAAATTATAAAAGAGTACCAAAAAAATAAATTGGTATATAGGGAAACTAGGAATGTTATTTATGCCTTAATACTTACGTAAGGTATAGATTACCACTTATTGAATACAAATTCAATTACATTTATCTATCTTCAGGTTAATGAAATTGAGATGCTAGATTGATTTTAAGAGAAAAGCGGGAAAATCTGAGGCGGAAGAACGATTTTAGTTGATGTAAATCCCTCGATAAGAAGGCATTTAGCAAATAAATATCTTAAGCTGCGTTCGGGATAGCCAATCTACGATTAAAATATTTGCGTTAATTTTGAACGGAAGTAGGGCTTAGATGGTGTAAAGGATCTCAGCCCTCTTGCGAAGCTTTACTGTGTTTTTGCGAGCATAAAGGGTTGAATAATATCTTCTGTATGGAGTATAAATTATAAAATTGCGTGCATCTGGTTTCCGTTTGGGTAAAAAATTAAGCTTGGCGTACTCCATTACTTGAATGTAAGAAGCGTATCAGTTGAATTTTACTCAAACGTAGCTTCTTTAAAGACGTATAGTTATCGGATGAAAGTGTGTGTATGAAAGATTTTAAGTTGCTTAAAAGATGCGATCGCAATCGAAAGCGTTCCAAGAGAAGGGCTATATACTGCCCGGTTCATGGGTGCTATTTACACAGCGTCAGCCAAAAATATAGATTATTTGCTTCCCATCCCGGACAACTTCAACAAAAAGGAATAGGACGACTTCATGCCAAAATATTGATAGCAAGTCAAACCGCAGTACTTTTAGAAGATGAATGGTTAGAAGCATTTTGGTGCGA
>JBARZF010000179.1:0-1819 GCA_049649675.1 Rivularia sp. (in: cyanobacteria)
GCTTGAATTTCAAATAAATGAGCGTAGGTACCCTTCAATTTCATCAGTTCGTTATGGGTACCACCTTCAACTATGGTTCCGTTATCCATGACGTATATTCTGTCAGCCATTTTCACGGTAGATAAGCGATGGCTAATTAAAATAGCAGATTGATTTTTAATTAATTGGCGGAACTTTTCAAACACTTCATACTCTGCTTTGGGATCCATTGCGCTGGTGGGTTCATCCAAAACAATTAGCTGGGAATCTCGCAAAAATGCCCGCGCTAAAGCGATTTTCTGCCATTGCCCGATACTAAGTTCTTCGCCTTTGTCAAATAATTTACCCAAGATGGTATCGTAACCTTTGGGTAATTTTTTTATTACATCATCGGCACCAGAACGCCGCGCTGCTTTAATAATGCTGTCGCTCTGCGGTGGTAAATCTATATTCCCCAACCAAATATTTTCTTGCGCTGTAAAGTGATATTTCGCATAGTCTTGAAAAATCACGCTGATTTGGCGGCGTAATTCTTCGGTTTTAAATTGACTTAAATCTATACCATCAATGGTGATTCTGCCGGATGTAGGGTCGTACAATCGACATAAAAGTTTAATTAAAGTCGTTTTACCCGAACCGTTTTCCCCCACCAAGGCTACTACTTCTCCCGGTTTAATCGTCAGATTAATATTTTTCAGCGCTTTACGGGTAGTAGTAGAGTATTGAAAACCGACATTTTCAAATTCAATTCCTGTTTTCATCGGATGAGGAATCGGTTTGGGGTTGGGTGGATCGATTAACTTGGGTTTAATATCAAGGAATTCGTAGAGATTCGCGAGAAACAAGTTATCTTCATAAAGTCCAGATAAACTGTTCAATAAACCTTTGATATTGCCCTGTCCCCGCTGCAACGCTTGATAGTACAGAACTAAATCCCCCAAACGCAGCACACCATTGATAGTTTGGTAGATAATATAAGAATAAATCGCAAAAATTAAAATAGCGGCGATCGCCTCTACTGCAAAGTTAGCTAAAGAGCGTCCGGTTAAAATCGCGAGACTTTCTTTATATATCTGTTTGCGGATACGGCTATACGCTTGAGAGAAGTGAGAACCTAAATTAAATAGGCGGATTTCTTTCGCAAACTGGTCTACCGTCAGCATATAGCCGATATAGCCTGCCTGACGTTCCAGAGGTGTCATTTTCCGCTGCCAGCGATACATTATCTGAGAATATTTTACTCGTACCAACATAGCCGGAAACGATGCAACAAAAAGAACACCGGGTATTCCCCAGTGCAGTGACAGCAGTAAAGCAATCATCCCAATTAAAGTAATCGCATTTTGACCAACCTGTGCCAAACGATTTAGGATTTGCGGAGGTCGGTAAGGCGCTTCTTGTTGCGCTCTTTGCAATACATTGTAGTATTCGGGATTCTCGTAGTACTCCAAGTCCGCTGCAATTGATTTCGCTTGAATAATTCCCTGCATATAATCGGTTACTCGCTGGGAATGAGCGGTAGTAACTAATTGTCCGAGGGAGTTAGCAAGGTTAGTTAATAGGGCGATTGCTGCTGCTAAAATAACAATAAATATTACACTATTAAAAGCTGCGGCTTTATCGGCAGTAGTGATGCTAGCAGCTACCGTATCTATAATTAGTTTGCCGAGATAAATTGCAACTACCGGCAGAATACCTTGAACAATCAAGATTACTACGCGGGCGATCGTCCAACGAGGGCTACTTTGCCAAACCAGTCGCAAAGCAGGTAATAGGCGCTGCGTACTTTGGAATTTTTCTTTTAACTTTTTGCCTGCTTGCATTGTTGGGATAGTTTTAA
>JBARZF010000180.1:0-10857 GCA_049649675.1 Rivularia sp. (in: cyanobacteria)
TATCACTCTTTGCCGATAAAGTCAAAATATTCCAAGGACGTTTATTTTTGACAGACGCGAAATTTCTCGTCTCTACAGGTTCTGGAGCTTCTTCCAATACCACATGGGCATTAGTTCCCCCCATACCAAAGGAACTTACTCCTGCACGCCTCGGAGTAGTACCATTACGTTCCCATTGGGTAAGTTCGGTATTAACAAAAAACGGACTCGACGCAAAATTAATATTGGGATTGGGTTTTTGGAAGTGTAAAGTAGGGGGGATTTGCTTGTGCTTCAAAGCCAATACGGTTTTAATTAGTCCCGCAATTCCTGCTGCTTCGACTAAATGTCCGATATTCGTTTTCACTGAGCCGATGGCACAATAACCTTTTTGATTAGTTGTTTCCCCAAAGGCTTGAGTTAAAGCGGCAATTTCAATTGGATCTCCTAAAGCAGTTCCGGTACCGTGAGCCTCTACATAACTTATGCTCGAAGCATCTACCTCAGAGCGTGATAATCCTTCTGTAATAACTGCCTTTTGTCCCTCAATGCTAGGGGCTGTGTAACCAATTTTGTCTCCACCGTCGTTATTAATTGCCGAACCTTTAATAACTGCATAGATGTTGTCTTTATCTTCTAAGGCTTTGCTCAAACTTTTGAGAACTACAATGCCTACCCCATCACCGAAAACTGTACCTTGTGCATCGGCATCAAAAGCTCGACAATGGCCATCTGGGGAGAAAATCATGTCTTGTTGGTACAAGTAACCCGTTTTTTGCGGTACACCAATAGCCACACTTCCAGCTAAAGCCATGTCCGCTTCGCCATTGATAATACTTTGGCAAGCCATATGCACCGCTACTAAGGAAGTAGAGCAGGCAGTTTGCACGTTGACGCTAGGTCCTTTTAAACCTAACTTATAAGAAACTCTGGTGGGCAGAAAATCTTTCCCATTGGCTAGTCTTACTTGTAAATCTAATGCCGAACCCAAAAAAGTACGTTGGGTTGAAAAATTGCGGCTGGGGTGAACGTTATTAATCAGGTAAGTGTTCATTCCCGAACCTGCAAACACACCAATTGATTGCTCGTTATTTTCACAAGCATAACCAGAACTTTGTAGAGCAACGGCTGCGCATTCCAAGAAAATACGCTGTTGGGGATCCATGATTTCTGCTTCTTTGGCACTGTAACCAAAGAATGTTGCATCGAATAAATCGATATTTGGCAGTATAGCTCCTGCCTTTACATACTGGGGATCGTTTAATACATTGCGATCGCCGATTTCTCATTCTGCTTCGTCAAAAATCGAGATAGACTCAACTCCAGAGCGCAGATTGTGCCAAAATTCATCGCTATTAGTTGCTCCTGGAAAGCGGCAAGAAATCCCGATAATGGCAATATCTGATTCGCGCTGACTGGATTTATCTTTTTGCTGGGTAAAGTTTTTCTTGGTGGCTGTGGATTTTGGTTGACTTAGATGTGTGGCTAATTTCTGAATCGTCGGATATTGAAACAGGGTGACGATGGAAATTTCTGCATCTATCGTTGTGATTAATTTACTGTGTACTTGGGTCAGGAGTAAAGAATTACCGCCTAATTCAAAGAAACTATCATTAATGCCCACCATGTCTAACTGTAGAACTTCCTGCCAAATTTGGGCGATCGCAAGTTCTTGTTCCGATTGGGGCATTACATATGCTGTTGCCAACTCTGGCCGAGATTTTCCTGGAGCGGGTAAGGCGCGTCGGTTTACCTTGCCATTGGGTGTCAGAGGCATTTCCTCAAGAGTCACAAAAGCAGTGGGAATCATGTAGTGGGGTAAATGCTCCTGTACATGAAGGCGCAATTCTGCTTCTAATGTACTAGCGGTTTCTTTTTCCAAAGGATCGTTGGCATAGGCTGCCCAAGGTTTAATTTCCGGAGGGTTCGAAGATGGGGAGCAGGAAATCAGAGAATCCCTTCGTTGCAATACCACATCATAGCAATATGAAGTCCCAGCATTAGACCAGTTTATGGTAATCTTATAAGGTAAATTTTCCTCTAAATCCCACCAATCATCTGGCTCTATACCATCTGATTCTAAGTTCGTCAAAAGTGTTTTTAGCTGCCCTACTGTAGCAGATTGGTTATTTTCGATTACTTCTAAGAGTTCGAGATGCTTGACAAGACGAGCGTTTGGTACTTCCCTAATCCCCAATATTTCTGGCTGTTGATTCTCTAAAGTTTCAACAACAGAAGATATACTTAGTCCATCTTCTTGCCAGTTTAACCATTCAGGTTCTGCACTGGGAATAATTTCTTGACGAACATGAAGAATCGCATCATAGCGAAACTCACTCATTTCATTGTGATACCTTCCCTGTCTCAACTGAATTTCTACATGACTAATTTGAGGTAGATATTGCCCCAAAGCATGGAAAAAATCTGGATCGATGGCCATTTGCCCTTCTTTAACAATGGCTTTACCCACTCGTGAAAGTAACTCCTCGCTAGTTATATCGTCCGAGGCTTGATGCAATTGGATGGAGGCGTGAAAAGCTTCAAGCAAAGGTAAACTACGCACATCTCCGATAAAGATTGTCCCGTCTGTTCCAATTAAGCCTGCAGCAGTTTCAATTACTTCTACTAAATACTCAATCCCTGGAAATAGCTGTACCACAGAATTAATCACCACCGTATCAAACTCTCCTGGTTTAATTTCGGCGATCGCTTTATCAGCATAACCTTGAAGTAGACTAACACCAGACCAATCTCCTTCAAGATTCTTCATCTGGGCTTCGATATATTGCAAAGCTTGGGGGGCAATGTCCACACCACAGTAAGTCTCACAGTGGGGAGCAACCCTAAACAAAAGCATTCCCGTACCGCAACCAATTTCCAACACTCGCTGGGGTTTACAGGATAAAATTCTGTCTATTGTTCCTGCCAGCCACTCGCGCATCTGTTCGGGGGGAATCGGCTTTCCATCATAGCTATCGTTCCAACCGTTAATGTTAAAGGTTGCATCCTCTACAGATTGCTCTTGACTATAAGCTAGGTTCCACAATTGTTGCCATTGCTCTTGAATTGCTTTCTCTTGGCTTTCTTTAACTTCTTCATTACCTTGGTAGTTTTGGTTGGGTACGACATAAGCTGCCAGACGTTTATCTCCCCCAAGATCGCTATTGCCATCGCTTCTGGCTACCACAACACTACGCTCAACACCAGGATGTCGATTTAAGACAGATTCAATCTCTCCCAATTCGATCCGGAAGCCACGCACCTTCACCTGGTTATCAATACGACCCAGAAAATCAATATTACCATCAGGTAAATACCTCGCCAAATCCCCAGTTCTGTAAATACGGGAATAGGGAGTAGGGAATGGGGAGTCGGTACTAGATGATACTGAAGAAAACGGATGGGGAATAAATTTCTCTTGTGTTAATTCCGGACGATTGCGATAACCCCTTGCTAATCCTGCACCTCCAATGTACAATTCTCCAGTCACTCCTATAGGTACTGGTTTTAAATTGGAGTCAAGAATATAAATTTCTGTATTGGCTATTGGTTTGCCAATCAATTCTGGAGCTTCTTTTGCATATTTATAATCGGGTTCGTGCTTGACACGATAAACCGTTGACCAAATGGTGGTTTCTGTAGGGCCATACATATTCCATAGCTCAACCCCAAGATCGAGCAACCGCTCCGCTAGTTCCGAGGCCATTGCTTCCCCACCACACAGAACTTTCAAACCTGCTTTTCCTTGCCAACCTGCGGCTAAAAGTAAATACCAGGTTGCTGGAGTCGCTTGCATCACAGTTACGTCTTCTTCAGCCATTAGCTTGGCTAAGGGCGCACCAGAAGCCGCCACTTCTCGGCTAGCTAAAACTAGCTTTGCTCCGACAATTAGTGGCAAATAAAGTTCTAATCCAGCAATATCAAAAGAGATAGTCGTAACAGAACAGAGAATATCTTGGTCTGTTAACCCCGGTTCCTTGCTCATGGAAACTAGGAAGTTGACTACTCCTTGATGGGCTAATTGCACCCCTTTTGGTTTCCCTGTAGAGCCTGAAGTGTAGATAACGTAGGCTAAATTTTGTGCTGCTATTTCCTGGTTTGGATTCTGGGTTGGCTTCTTCCCAATCGATTCCCAGTCTTTATCTAAGCAAACTAAGTTAATTTCTTTTGCTTGAATAACATTTTCTTCCAGATAAGCCACCAAATCTGCCTGAGTTAAGACAATTTCGACATCTGCATCTTCGAGCATATATGTCAAGCGTTCTGGGGGATAACCTGGATCTAGGGGCACATATGCACCACCAGCCTTGAGAATACCAAGCAATCCGATTATCATATCCAAGGAACGCTCAACACAAATCCCCACTAGGCTTTCTGCTGTTACTCCCCTCGAACGTAGATAATGGGCTACTTGATTGGCTTTTTGATTGAGTTGTTGGTAAGTTAATTTCTGATCTTCAAAGACTACCGCTATTGAAGAAGGTGTTTTTGCTGCTTGGAGTTCAAATAAGTGATGGATGCAATTATCCAAGGGATAGTCTTGCTTGGTATCGTTCCATTCTATTGTGAGTTGCTGCTCTTGGGTTTCGGTCAATAAAGGTAAACTGGCTATATCTTGCTCTTTGTCGGCAATTAATCCGAACAACAGAGTCTGCAAATGCCCTAACAGTCTTTGAATTGAAGCTGATTCAAATAACCCTCCATTATATACACATTTTAGGGTTAAACTTTCCTCGGTCGGTACAAAAAAGATCTTTAAATTGCAGTTGCTCGAAAGTTCGGTTATCTGGGCTAGATTTTCTGATTCAATGGGAGTATCAGCAAGTTCAAAAGGTATCTGAGTGGGAATTAACATCACTTGAAAGATAGATGTATTACCTAGATCCTCAGTCAGATTTTCAAAGGGATAATCTCGATTATTCGCAGCTTCTCGAACAGTTTGAGTAACTTTTGCTAACAGTTCAAAGTTCGTCAAATTAGGGCTTACATTCGTTCTTAAAGCAATCCTATTCAGGAGTCGGGAGGTATCTACTGGTTCTGAATTAGTGAAGCGACTGATACCAACTGAACCCAATATAAGATCTTCTTCTCCCGTATACCGAAGAAAAACTGCTTGAGTTGCTGCTAATAGTGGAATAAATAAGGAGCAGTTCTCTTTCTGACTAAATGAGTCCAGTTTCTGATACAGTTCTCTAGAAAATTCTACAGTTTCGATGAAGTTTTTATTTGATTTTTGATCGGATCCCTCTTCGGCGCTGGGCGATCGCCAATGATTTTGTGGAACTTCTAAAATTGGAAGTGGAGCAATTAACTTTTCATGCCAGTAAACTCTTTGTTTTTGTAATTGAACTTCGGAATTCTGGAAATGATTGCTGTAGAAAATCATATTTAACAAATATCGCCTTGACTATTTATTGTTGAACCACATTGAGTTTGGCTCATTTTCTTTGTTCTGAAGGGTGATAGGGGTTTGGTTAATTCCCGCAATTCATCACAAATGCGAAGTTTATCAAATCGCTACTTTTATTTATACTCTCTTTCCTTCTTTAAATGACCGAGTGCTGTTTATCTATTGCTGCATATTACTATGATGTATTTTATCATCAATTAATCAATAGGACGAAATTGAAGCACAACCGCACCAAGATTCGTTCCTATTTCAAAGAAGCTTGTTCCCAGATGTATCTAGCCAATTTTTTTCTATTTAAATCGACTCGATGTCAGAGGGGATGCACCCCTCAGTCAACAAGCAGACTTGCACGTTATTTATGCGGCATAAGGGACTTCCAATTAAAAAAATAATCAATCGCTTGGGGGAGCAGGGGGAGCAGGGAGAGCAGGGGGAGCAGGGGGAGCAGGGGGAGAAAAAATCTGATAGTCGTATTAGATGCAGTTCCGCTCGTAATTTAATGTTTGGATGTCCCTAATATCACAGGTTTAACGAGAAATTCCCATTATTCATAGGCGTTGGCTGCCATAATTGCAACCGTATTTCATCTAACAATTTAGACAAACAAAAATCCCAAATCTTTTTTTAATGTCAAATTAACTGCTAAGCAGTGTTCTACTGATTCAAATCATCAAGAACTGTATATTCTTTCGCGCTCATGCCTGCGCTAGTTCAATTCAATCATAATCTGGACTATACTGTTGAGCTTGAAATGTCAAAAAAAATACTCATTTGCGAGTAATTATTTCTATGATTAATTAATAATAAAATCAAAATTTTATTATACACGTAAGGATTTTCAAGCTCTTTTAAAGTTTTTAGCAGTTGCTTGCTTTGCTAAGCCCAAAAGATGATTTTTTTGCGTTAGACTGAAGTCGTAACGCACCCTACAAATACTATTTATGTTAAATAACTTATAGAAAAAAATCTTTATCAGCAATTACCAATTACCTATTACCAATTACCTATTCTCCAGAAATCATTTTTCGTAATTCCTCATACTTTTCCTGACTTAAACGATAAACTTCTGGTTCTGGTTTACCAACAATATGTCCTTGAATATAAGTTACACCGATTTCTTTTAATCGATATAAACTAATCGGAGTATGTTCATCTACACCTTCAACTATTACATTAGGTGGATACAAATTATTGGCTTTAACAATTTGGTGAACGAAACGAATAATTAGATTGCTAGATTGATTATGCAGAATTTCGCGGTCAATTTTAACGTGACATGGGTTTAAACCTGTCAGTCGAGAAACTGAAGCATAACCAACTCCAAAATCATCGATAGCAAATCGAATATTAAATTGATGTACATATTCTAAAAGCTTATTTTTGAAAAAAGTTAAAGAGTTATCCGATTCTGCATCATTTTCAAACTGGGGTAATTCAGATTTTTCAGAAATTTCTAATATCAGATTTCGTGGTGAAATGATATCTGATTCGATAATTTCTCTAACAGTTTCAAAATATGCTGTTTTAACTAACGATTCTGGATATACATTAACTGATAGTGGTACAACATCACTCGGCCTTCTTTGTTTTGATTTTCTAGCTTCTCGATAGCTTTTTGCTGCAATTTTAAGAAAATATTGGTCTAATTCAACTTTAAATCGAGAACCCCATAATTCTGCGGCTTCAAATAAATCGACGGGAGCGGTTAAGCTTTCGGTATCTCTAGCTAAAGCTTCCCAACCACTGATAAAAAATTCATTGGCATCTATACAAATTACGGGTTCAAAATAAACTACCATTTTTTGCAAGCGCTCGCAAAATAATTGAAACCGTCTTTCGTATAGCGATTCAGAGACTAATTGAAAATCTTTTTTTAAAGCATCAATAATTGCGGCTTCTACTAATGCAGGTTCTAATGAATTTTGACTGCTTTGATAAAAAATAGATAAAATTATACCATATACATTACCTAATAAATGAGAATTATCAGATATTCCGCAAACCACCATAATTTCAGCTTCCAGAGGCATTTTTAACGGTACCATCACAAAAGCATTGGCACCGCATGAAGCATCAAAATGAATTTTATAAGTGCCATGATGCGAGGGATTAAAAACTGATTCATGAGATATACTTGGAAAAATATCTGAATTTAAGATATTAATTAAAGCATTTTTATCTATATTTTCTGCTAAATCGCTTTGTGATTTAACAAAATAGTTATTATTACTATCATTTCCGATTATAAATACAAAATCTGCTTCAGAAGCTTTCCTAATAATTTCTAATATTTCAATTTTAAAATCAGAATTAGTATTAGTATTAGAGTTATTTCCAGAAGTATTAATAAAAGAACAATCAGTAAGTCTGGTAATTAAAATTTTAATAAAAGATTCATAAGGATCTAAAAAATTGGGAAGATAATTAATTTTTAATAGAGAACCATCGCCATTTTCTTTTTGCTCCATCCGTCCTAACTTAAATTCACTAAAATTTATTTGGTTGAAAGCCAATTTTTTCATTCTTTTACCTATACAGCCACAAAATCGGCACCAAAAACTGATTTTTCGCTTAATCCCAATTTTGAACGCTTAAGGAACTACACCATGTGGACGTTAAACTGAGCTAATCACAATGTTAATTTTCAATTATAGCTTTACTATAATAAGACGCTTAAGGCGATAGATAATATTACATGGCGGACCGCACTGTCAATAAGTAAGGAAGTGATATAACTCACAAGTGTTATTGATAGCAATTCTTGAATGCTTAATTCAAAGCCCGAAATTTTAAGTTTCGAGATTATACTCAGCAAAAAACCCACGTACATTACAGCAAGTAGGTGGGAATTAGCTTTCATCCTCGCAACTAAAAGTTGCAAGGTTTTAGTCTAACGACTCACTATGTGATAAAGACACACTGCGTTAACCGGAACATCATTTTTCTTATCAAACGGAGAGGGAGGGATTCGAACCCTCGCTACCCTTTCGAGTAAACAGCATTTCCAGTGCTGCGCCTTAAACCACTCGGCCACCTCTCCAGGTGTAGTGCCACAAGAAGACATCTTACATTGAAATCAAATAAACTGCAATCCTTGAGAGAATAATTCTATAATTACCGAATCCGAAATCTGAAATCATTATGTCCTCCACATATAAAGTCACAGTTAGAGATAAAGCAAAAGGGATTACACACACCTTGGAAGTTCCTGGCGATCGCTACATTCTGCACAGTTTTGAAAAACAAGGTGTAGATTTGCCGTTTTCCTGTCGTAATGGGGCTTGTACCACTTGTGCCGTCAAAGTTATCAAAGGAAATATATCTCAACCGGAAGCCGTGGGATTATCCCCTCACCTACAAAGAAAAGGCTATGCATTATTATGCGTTAGCTATGCTTGTTCCGACTTGGAAGTAGAAACCCAAGACGAAGACGAAGTTTACGAACTTCAATTCGGGCGTTATTTTGCCAAAGGTAGAGTTCGTGCGGGATTACCGATTGAGGAAGACTAGCAGTTATCAGTGAGCAGTGAGCAGTGAGCAGTTAACAGTGAGCAGTTAACAGTGAGCAGTGAGCAGTGAGCAGTGAGCAGTGAGCAGTTAACAGTGAGCAGTGAGCAGTGAGCAGTGAGCAGTGAGCAGTTAACAGTGAGCAGTTAGGAGTTTATAACTAATTACCTCTCACCTTTAACCTTTAACCTTTAACCTTTGACCTTTTTTGATGAGAAACACAGTTATTTTCTTTTGTTGTCTGTTGCTGTTGCTGGGGTGCCAAGCCAAAAAGGATACATTTCAAGCGGGAATGGTGCCGATTAAAGTTGTGCGGGTTGTTAGCGGACAAACTTTGCAAGTTATGGGTTTTCGGGAACAGCCTACTTTAATTTCTGAGGTGCGTTTGACTGGTATTAGCGCCCCTCCCACACGTCAGCGTCCTTGGGGAGAAGCTTCCAAGAAACGTTTGACGGAGTTAATTCAAGATAAATCTTCACCCGTAAGATTAGAATTTGACTTAGAAGCTAAAGATAAATTTGGCAGAACCTTAGCTTACGTATGGAAAGATGACACGTTAATAAACGAACAACTAATTAAGGAAGGACACGCAATATTTATAGCGCGATCGCCCAATCACAAATACGATTCCCGCTTGGAACGCGCACAACATTGGTCTAGACTGATGGGAGAAGGAATTTGGAACCCCGAAGATCCCATGCGTCTTTCTCCATCTGAGTTTCGCCGCGTTTTTCGGTAGAAGTTAGTTGTTAGTGGTTAGTGGTTAGTTGTCAAGGATCGGAGTTTAGGAGTTAGAAATTAGGAATTAGAAGTTAATTTTAAATCAACTAACAACTATCAACTATCAACTATCAACTATCAACTATCAACTATCAACTATCAACTAACCACTAATGAATTTACAAATTTTTCTAGATATTGCCACAGAAGCAGCGCTGTCTGCTGGTGCTGTTTTACAAGGTTATTTGGGCAAAGTGGAGGATAAAACTTCGGAAAAACGTCCTGGGGATTTGGTGACTGCTGCGGATAAAGCTGCGGAAGCTGTGGTTTTGGAAACTTTACGTCGTCATTTTCCCGAACACGCTATTCTTGCGGAAGAATCTGGGAAGTTAGGCAATCAAAATCAAGAATATCTTTGGGCGATCGATCCTTTGGATGGTACTACTAATTTCGCTCACGAATATCCGTTTTTTTCGGTTTCCATTGGGCTTTTAATTAATAGTGGTCCGCAAGTTGGTGTAATTTACGACCCATTTCGCAATGAATTATATCGCGCCGCTCAAGGTTTAGGAGCAAGTTGTAATCGTCGTCCGATAAGTGTTTCTAAAACTTCCGAATTAAATAAAAGTTTATTAGTTACTGGTTTCGCTTATGACCGTCGGGAAACATCAGATAATAACTATACAGAATTTTGTCATTTAACTCATTTAACTCAAGGAGTCAGACGTGGTGGCACCGCTGCACTAGATTTAGCTCATACTGCTTGCGGGCGTTTGGATGGATATTGGGAAAGAGGTTTGTCACCGTGGGATATTACTGCTGGGATAATTATTTTACGGGAAGCTGGTGGTAAAGTTACGGCTTATGATGGTAGCGATTTTAAGATGGAATCGGGGAGAATTTTAGCTACTAATGGTTATGTACATGAAAATTTGAGTGAGGAATTGGGGAAAGCTTCTCAAATTTGGAAGGTGGAGAAGAAAGGTTAGGATTGCCGTTTTTTTGGTCAATACTGGCAAGCCAAATGATAATAGGAGCAAGCGAAAAAATAATAGTAGAAAATTGACAACTATCCAAAGAGCAGTATAAACGGCAATTATTTTATTGCCTAAGACAAATTGAAATATACCTTTTAGGGATAGTAAACTTCTTAAAAGTGGTGGTTCTCTCGATTGAGAACTGTAAAGCCCGACCTATTATTAATATATTTAATGGCTAATCCCTCTTCAAGCAGCAAAGAT
>JBARZF010000181.1:0-13460 GCA_049649675.1 Rivularia sp. (in: cyanobacteria)
AAAATGGCGGACAGCCTTCAAACTACAATGCTGGCTTTGCGGCGAGTAAAGGTGAAATTATTTGTTTTTTAGATTCAGATGATTTATTTGTGGCTGATAAACTTGAAAAAGTTGTCAATGTATTTAAATCTTCTGAGGAAATTGGTTGGTGTTTTCATAGTCTTAAATTAATTGATGTAAATGGTAATACTTTAACTAAAACTACTACACGAAACTACCAATCTCGTAAATATGATTTACGGGCAAGGCTGAAGGCAGGTAAAATTCCCCCTAGTCTTCCCTCATCATCTGCCTTATGTTTTAAGCGTTCGCTACTGGAAAAAATACTTCCCATGCCTACAAATAAATTGATTCCAGCTAGTGATTTTTATCTTAAATACATCGCAGTAGCACTTAGTATAGGCTTTATCTTAGGTGAAGACCTAATACTTCAAAAGATACATGATAATAATATGGCGACTTTGAGAAAAGATAAATTACATATGAAAGCTAGAGAACAGTTATTCACGGGTTACTGGATCAGACAAGAGTTTCCGTACCTGAGAAATTTTGCTGATAAATTAATAGCTGTTGGCACAGGTTTTAATTGGTGTGCTGGAAACAATGATTTTGAAAACAGTAAAATTATTAATAGTTACTTGTCATCTATTTCTTTCTTAGAAAGAAGTAAGATTAACTTTATAGCATTATACTATTACCTTAAAAAAATAAAATATTAAAGAAATAAGCTAATTTATATTGTCGTTATGGATAATATAAGAAAAATCCGAATTCTTTATCTTTTAAATCACTAACCTACTTGTAAATACCATGAACAACGTACAAAGACCTATTTTTCTTGTTGGTTGCCCTAGCTCTGGCACAACTCTTGTTCAATCAATTGTCGATGCTCATCCGAATATTAGTTGTGGGCAAGAAACAGATTTTTTAATTGAGTGTCAAAAAATCGTCAGTGATAGGTATTGGAATAAGCTGAAATTTTACGATTCCGATCAAGAATACTGGCATCAAAAAATCGCTGATTTTTTTAGCTCTTTCAAAATGGATTTTGCTCAAAAGTATGACAAGAAACGCTGGGCAGATAAAACTCCTAGTTATACACCTCATTTAGAGTTTATCTGTAAGCTATTTCCTAATTGTCAAATCATACATACCATTCGAGACGGTAGAGATGTTGTAAAATCCCATCGCAATCGTTGGGGATACAAGTCAGCAATAAAAGCAACATATATATGGCAACAATATATTACTGCTGCACGTGAATTTGGTAAAACTTTACCTAACGATCGGTATAAAGAAATACGATATGAAGATATGGTGAATCAGCCTGAAACTACAGCAAAATTAATGTTTGAGTACTTAGAGGAAAATTGGGTACCAGAGGTTCTTCAGTACAATGAATCTTCCAGTCATAATAAAGATGGCGGTTATGCAAAATACACTCAAAAACTTCGAGAAAAGAGTCAAGAAAACTCTTTAATATATCGTTCGCAAGTTGGTAAAGGCAAGAACTTAGACCCATTTCTAAAAAGTGCATTGTATCTTCAATCCGATCAACTGATGAAAGAATTAGGTTACGTTTAGCTAGGTAAAAAGAGTTGTATCAAGTCCGCTTAATCACTTACGATATTGTTACCACGAATGGAACGAAGCACGATCTCTCTGAGGACATTCTACGCCTTCAGCTTTCGAGAAAGGCTTACAGATGTACTATGAAGAAGGCTACGTAACCTAAGTCAAACAAGCTATATAATCACAAGTATTTAAGCGGACATGATATTAAGTAAGTAGGCACATAAAAAACTAACTATGTGACGAAATGTAAAAAGCTTGAAATGGTTGCGATGAGCCGCAGCTTCGCTGAATGCAACCGAATGCCTCGTCGCAATGACAGAACACAATTATATTTATTCACGCCGACTTACTTAGTCAAATCTTTAAAATACAAGTTTACAATTAAAAACAATATGTGGAACATTTCACAATGGAAAATAACTTTCGCTTAGGCATTGTATTTACTCATCCAACACAACATCATGCGCCTCTATGGCGCAAATTGAACGAACAACCGGGAGTGTCTTTAACTGCCTTTTATCTCTGTAATGAAAACCAGGTGGGTGGTGATAAACAATTGGGTAGTTCGCAACCTTGGGATGTCGATTTGACGGGTGGTTATCAATATGAATATCTCAAAACTTTAAGCGGTAAAATTGCTCCCAAAATAGAAAAAGGTTTATTTAATCCAGGGTTAATTAACCGTTTAACGGCAGAAAATTTTGATGCCGTTTTTATCTCAAGTTTCTATACTTATTCTTATCGCTTGGCGATGCTTTTATGCAAGTTGCGGGGAATACCAATTCTCATGCAAAATGATGCAAGTATTATTTCAGATACGACCTATAATTCATTGCGTAAAACAGTACAATCAATCCTTTATCCGTGGATGTATGGTTTAGCAGATTACTGGATTTCTAGCGGCGATCATAATGAAATTTATCTACGCTATTACGGAGTGCCGGATGAAAATATAGTACGCGGTTGTTACCCCGTCGATCGCGATAGATTTGAGCAAACCATTGCTGAGAATCAAGATGAAATTCAACGCATTCGTAAAGAATTAAGCTGGGATAGCGACACCATACTTTATACTTTTGTCGGCAAATATATTGACCGCAAAAATCCGTTTGAATTTATCGAGGCGATCGCGCAAGCACATCAAAAAGATTCTCGCGTTCGGGGAATTATGATTGGTGGTGGGGAATTGCAACCCGAAATAGACAAGCGTCTCGCCCAAATGAATGGTGAAGTAATAAATGTGGGCTTTGTTAATCAAAGCAAGCTTCCGCTATATTACGCAGCATTAGATGTATTCGTCTCTACATCTTGGAGAGATCCGCACCCCTTGGTAGTTTCTGAAGCGATGGCTGCTGGTTGTGCGCCAATTTTAAGCGATCGCTGCGGGAATTGGGGCTATAGCGATACAGTTATACACCGTTACAATGGATTAGTTTATCCTTGTGGAAATGTTAATGCTTTGATTCAAGCGGTGTTGGCATTGACTGATGATTCTAAGCGTAAAGAATACAGTCAGCGCTCTAGAGAGGTATTTTGCGGTCAAGATTTAAATTGCGAACTCAACGCATTTCTGGAAATTATGGAAAAGATTAAAAGTAAGCAGCCATCAAAAGCTAGAGATTTGACACATACATCTTCTCAAAAGCCAGTTAGCCCCAAAGCCATCAATTCACCTTAACATCCACAACCTGTAAAAGTCATCATGCGTGTTGCAATTTTACGCAGAGAGTCTAAAGCTTCCTTCAGCATGGATGTCTATGCTGATGGCTTAGTCAAGGGACTAAAAGCTGTTCGCCCAAATTGGGAATTTATTGAAGTTTCGCCCCTCATAAACCCTACCGAAAAAGGGAAATCTGGTTGGATGAGGGGAATTTGGAAATATTACGAACGCTATTGGCGATATCCCCGGCAGTTAAAAAATTTGGATGCTGATATATTTCATATCATCGATCATAGTGATGGTTATTTGGTTTATTGGTTAAACAAATTTAATAAACCTAATGTAGTCACCTGCCACGATTTAATCAATTTACTTCAACCTGAAAGCTTTCAAGGGCGAGCAAGTTTTCCCCTAATCAGCATGACGGCTTGGAAATATGCTATCAAAGGAATGCAGGAAACCGAACATATCATTTCCGTTTCCTCCTACACTGCAAAAGATGTGGTAGAAAACTTAGACGTGAATCCTAAAAAAATAACAGTCATTCCCGATGCAGTGGATTCAGTATTTCATCCTTTTAGTGCTGAGGAAATAAAATCTTTTCGGCAACAGAAAGGTATTGACTCTGAAACAATATGTTTGCTGAATGTTGGTTCTAATAATTCACGTAAAAATGTTTCGACTATTCTTGAAGTTCTGTCAGTTTTAAAGAATCAAGGATTAAAGATTCATTTTTGGAAAGCAGGTGCAGATTTTAATTCCGAGCAAAAAGATTTTATCAAAAATCATAACTTGGAAAACGGTATAACTTACTTCGGAAAGCCAGATGAACATACTCTTGTTCGGATTTACAGTGCTGCCGATGTACTTGTATCTCCTTCATTGTATGAAGGATTTGGAATGACAGTTTTGGAAGCAATGGCTTGTGGAACGCCTGTTATTTCTTCTAACGTTACATCTCTACCAGAAGTTGCTGGCGATGCTGCTATTTTAGTAGAGCCAAAAGATGTACAAGCAATAGCAAAGGCAGTCTGCCGTCTTCAAGAAGATGATGCTTATCGTAATTCATTAATTACAAAGGGATTGGCAAGAGCAAAAACATTTACATGGGAGAATACTGCCGAAAAAATAGTTAATGTTTACGAACAAATTATCAGATAATTTAGCAATACAAAATGCTCATATTTAATAAAAATAGAGCTAGAATTATTACTATTAACAAATAAAACGATTTCTGTATGAGTTAATCCAGAGATTTTTTGTAAACGGAGGATTATTACTTATGAATTATTTAGTTGATAACGCGATACGCTTACATGGTAGAGATATAGTTTTTTTTGCCAATTTTTTTAAGGAAAAAGTTGCTAATCTTAACCGCACAAAGTCCCTTGTTATATGTAACTCTTTCCCAAAGAGTGGTACTCACTTACTATATCAAATTCTTTACTCTATTCCACAACTGAAAAAATGGGATGATATCGTTTCCGTGCAGGCTTTATGCGGTATCATGAATACGCCATCTCATATCCGCTGGAAAATTGGTTCGGCACCAAATCATTCTATTGTCAGAAGTCACTTAATGCATTGCCCAGAGGTATGCGATGTCCTGAATGAATTTAATTGCAAAACTTTATTTATTTATCGAGATTTACGAGATGTAGCAGTTTCTCATGCACGTTGGATAACGAAAGAAGAAAGAATTTTTCTCCACGATATTTATTTAAAACAAGATAATTTCGATCAACAATTAATGAGTTCTATTAAGGGCGTACCTTTAGGTAGTCCCTTTGGATCAAATGTGTCCCAGCCGGATATAGGTCAAGATTTTTTAAGATGGAAAGGATGGATTTACGATCCGAATTGTTTGGCTGTAAAATTTGAAGATTTGGTTGGAGAAAGAGGCGGGGGTTCTGAAGAAACTCGCTTAGATATGGTTGATAAAATTATGGATTTTCTAGAAGTAGAAATATCTAGGGAAGAAATCAAATCTAAATTTGCTTCTAATACAATGAATCCAAAAGAATCTCATACCTTTCTCAAAGGTGGTAAGGGTAACATTGGTGGATGGCAAAATGTGTTTAAAGACAATCACAAACAGGAATTCAAAAAATTAGCTGGTGATTTGTTAATAGAATTAGGTTATGAAAAAGATTTGAATTGGTAACTTAAGTATGAAAATTCTTATATCTGCATATTCGTGCGAACCTGGCAGAGGTTCTGAGCCTGGTGTAGGCTGGAATGTGGTGCGAGCAGTTGCCGAACATCACGAAGTCTGGGTATTAACCAGACCTGACGAAAGTAAGGAAATTATTGAAGCGGAATTGGCTCGCAACCCAGTTCCGAATTTACATTTTGTCTACTTTACTTTACCTTTTTGGAAGGATAGCTTGCGATGGGGACAATCTGGAGCAATGCAAATCCACTATTACCTGTGGCAAATCCAGGCATATTTTGTTGCCCGCAAGCTGCACCGCGAAATCGGCTTTGATTTAACTCATCACGTCACCTTTGTTAAATATTCCACCCCCAGCTTTCTTTCGCTGTTGCCTATTCCTTTTGTTTGGGGCCCGGTGGGTGGCGGCGAATCTGCTCCCAAAGCTTTTTGGAAAGACTTTGGCAGTAAAGCTAAAACCTACGAAAGATTGCGAGGATTGGCTCGCGGAGTAGGTGAGTTAGATCCGTTGACGCGCTTAACTGCCAGACGCAGTGCTTTAGTAAGAGCCACAACGGAAGATACAGCCCAAAGAATACGCAAATGGGGCATTGATAACATAGAGGTAATATCCGAATCTGGTTTACCCCAACAAGAAATTCACCGTCTTGGGCAGTTTCCCATGCCTACAGGCTCTCCAATAAGATTTATTAGTATGGGCAGATTACTGCATTGGAAAGGTTTTCATTTAGGACTACGTGCCTTTGCTAAAGCTAATATACCCGATGCGGAATACTGGTTGATGGGGGATGGAGTCGAACGAGAAAACCTGCAAAATCTAGCTGAAGAGTTGGGAATTGCCCACAAAGTCAAATTTTGGGGTAGATTACCCCGCGAACAAAGCTTAGAAAAATTAAGCGAATCTATTGCGCTAGTTCACCCGAGCCTGCATGATTCTGGCGGTTGGGTTTGTCTAGAAGCGATGGCAGCAGGTCGTCCGGTATTATGTCTTGATTTAGGCGGACCAGCAGTTCAGGTAACGCCGGAAACAGGCTTTAAAGTTCCTGCACGCAACCCCGAACAAGCTGTAGAAGATTTGGCTGTCGCTATGAGACGCTTGGCTCAAGAAGAAGAACTTAGACTCCAGATGGCTGAGGCGGCGAAAAATAGAGTTACCCAAATATATAGCTGGGAACAAATAGGACTTTCTTTGTCTCAACTTTATAAAGGAATTGTAACGGGTGAAGATCGGCAACTCGAACCGACATTAGCTAATTCAAACAAGCCAGTTGCCCAATTACCTTCCAAGTAAAACTATCATAATTTTGTCAAAAAGCCTTATTAACCAGGGAACCAACGCACTATGCGTATTTTAGCTATTCACAACCGCTACCAAATTCGAGGAGGAGAAGACGAGTGCTATGAGGCTGAAGTCAGTCTTTTGCGGGAAATGGGGCACCAAGTTGAAGTATACGAGGCGAATAATGACCGCGTAGCAAAGTTGGGTAAATTGCGTTTGGCTGCGGATACTGTTTGGTCTAAAGAAGCTTATCAAGACGTTGAGCATCGGTTGCAAAAACAACGTCCCGATGTCGTTCACGTACAAAACTTTTTCCCTCTGATATCACCATCAGTTTACTATGCAGCGAAATCTCAAGGAGTTCCTGTAGTCCAAACTTTGCATAATTACCGCCTCTTGTGTCCGAATGCGCTATTTTTCCGCGATGGTAAAGTTTGTGAAGACTGCTTGGGACAAATTATTCCTTATCCAGGAGTAATGCATGGTTGTTATCGGGAAAACAAAGTTGCCAGCGCTGGAGTAGCGACGATGTTGAGCGTCCATCGTGCGATGAATACTTGGACGAAAATGGTAGACTCATATATTACTCTTACTGAATTTGCCCGCCAGAAATTTATTGCTGGCGGTATTCCGGCAGAGAAAATTGCAGTTAAACCAAATTTTGTGCGTCCAGAGCCGCAAGCCGGAACGGGGAATGGTGGTTATGCACTGTTCGTTGGCAGACTTTCTGTAGAGAAAGGTTTGGATACACTATTAGCTGCTTGGGAACATCTGGATAACCCAATTCCACTTAAAATAGTGGGAGATGGCCCTTTAGCCGACCAAGTGGTAGCAGCTACAAAAAGACTTCCTTTGGTAGAATGGCTTGGACGCAAACCAATGACACAAGTGCATGATTTGATGGGGGAGGCTAAGTTTTTAATTTTCCCCTCAAAATGGTATGAAACCTTTGGTAGAGTAGCAGTTGAAGCTTTTGCCAAAGGAACTCCTGTCATTGCTGCCAACATTGGCGCGATCGCAGAATTAGTAGATTCAGGTAGAACCGGACTTCATTTTCGCCCTGGTGATGCCTCAGATTTAGCAGCCAAAGTCAAGTGGCTTCTCGCCAACCCAGCGAAACTCACTCAAATGCGCGAAAACGCAAGAATTGAGTTTGAAGATAAGTATACTGCTGAAAAAAATTACCAAAAACTAAGGTCGATTTACCAAAAGGTATCAATTTCTAACAATAGGTTATGACATGACTGAATCACTCTCAGACAAAGGGAGATATGTGAACCCACAAATAGAGCTTTACAAACAAAAAAAAGCTTTTATAGAAAATTCAATTCTCATACTACTAGCATTTGCTACTGCTTTTTTTCCCCGAATTATTAGTTCTATAGGCATACCCAAGGCAATTAATTTTGCTCATTTCCCCGCAGTTTTACTTGCTTGTAGTATTGTCATAATCAAAACTCAGGTCAAGGATAGAAATCAAATTTCAATTGCAAAAGACTTGATTGTAGGTCTTTTTATTTTACTAAGTGTAATGACTGCCAGTGCCCTTCTTAATCAGGCAGGGCTGATTAATGTGTTTGTAGGATTGATGTTGTTGGTGGAACCTTTTCTGTTGCTGCTGGCAATAATTTGTCTGCCAATTTCTATGACAAGCATTGGACGATTGAAAGTCTGGTTGTTACGCTTTGCTGGCATACATCTGCTTCTAGCTCTTGCTCAAAAAGTTCTTATAACTATTGGCGTTATGCGAGTAACTACAATGACCGCAGAAGATAACGTTCAAGGAGTTTTTTATATTTCTGGAAGCGGTCATGTAGTTGCAGCTTCTGTTTCCATGTCCTTTGCTCTATATTATTTTGTCAGTGCTAAAACCGCTCCAATTTGGCTGCGAGTTTCTGTTATTTTTGCTGCGTTCCTTCAGCTTTTGTTCGCTGATGCTAAACAAGTACTAATGGTATTTATGGTAGCCTGGGTACTCCTAATAATTCTTAAATTCAATGATATTAAAACTACTCTACAGTATTTAATAGCCGCAATTTTAATTGGTTCTGCATTTTATTGGTGTATGCAAAATTTAGAAGCTTTTAGGGCTTTTAAAACCTGGATTAGACCGGAAATTTACGAACCTGATGGTGCAGCCACTTTATTAAAGACTGGACCTTTTAGAATTATTCCCTCATATTATACATCACCCTTAAATTGGTTATTTGGTCTTGGTCCGGGTCATACTATTGGTCGCTTAGGAGGGTGGATGTTAAAAGATTACGGCGATTTATTAATACCTTTAGGCGCTACTATTCATCCGGCTAGTCAAGCCGTTTGGGCTACATGGCGCGGACATTGGCTAGATTCGAGTTTTTTCTCTCCTCTTTGGGGTTGGGCAGGTATTTGGGGAGATTTAGGATTCTTGGGACTAGGTGCATTTTTGTATCTTTGTTCTATCGTATGGCGTAGAGTGTGTTTGGATGACTTTTCCAAGTTTATGATGTTGACTGTACTAGTTTTCGGTTTAATTTTTACTCAGATGGAAGAACCAGGATATATGCTATCTGTAGCGAGTATAATTGGTTTGCGATGGCATGATATACAAATTGATAAGTTGTTAAAGAAACAGTCTCTACAATAAAATGTAATTTAAAGTACAAACACTTCCATTGGCTAATTTCATAAAATTGTTGTTGCTACTATATCTAAATTTAGAAGAAATGCCGGGATGTTTAATGCTTCTAAACAAGGTTAGGAGTATCAGTATTATTTAAAACTATATATAAGGCTTTTCACCTGTTGTCTGTACGCATTTGTCCTATCCTTGTTCCCTCTCTTTATTGGTAATCCACAATTAATAAAACTAAAAAGAAGTGTCCTATCTAATTTTGAGATAGGACACTCGCTGTTATTGGTGTCAATCCCATCCCTTTATAAAAGTATGTAGGGATGGGCAAATAGTGAACTAACTAATTACTTTAACCTTTATCCTGCATCGCTTTAATCAACTCCGCAGCCACTTCAGGGCGAGAAAACTGAGGTGGTGGCAATTCACCATTACGCAGCATTCCACGTACTTTGGTTCCCGATAAATGAATTCGCTCTTCTTTGCTACTTGGACTAGTCTTTGCTGTCGCCATTGACTCGGTACGAGTACAGAAGAAAGCGTGTTCAAACTTCATCGGTGTAATACCGAGTTCCCCTGGCCCAAACTCGTCAAAAATATGTTGCGCGTCATAGGTACCGTAGTAATCACCAACACCAGCATGGTCCCGTCCAACAATGAAGTGAGTACAACCGTAGTTGCGACGCACTAAAGCATGGAAAATTGCTTCTCTTGGACCTGCATAACGCATCGCTGCGGGGTTAATTGCCAAAATTACGCGGTCCGACGGGAAATAGTGTTCCACCATGATTTCGTAACAACGCATCCGCACATCTGCGGGGATGTCGTCGCTTTTGGTTGCACCAACTAAAGGATGAAGGAATAAACCATCCACTGTTTCTAAGGCGCACTTGATAATATATTCGTGAGCGCGATGAATTGGATTACGAGTTTGGAAGCCGACTACTGTTTTCCAACCTCTTTCTCGAAACATAGCCGTTGAGGTTGCCGGATCGATTTGATAAGAGGGAAATAAAGGATGCTCCTCACGCTGTAGCAACCATACTGGACCCGCAAGATTAACTTCACCCTGTTCGTATACTACTTTTACGCCGGGGTGCTTGTCTTCGTCTGTGCGGTAAACTTTTATAGCTTCGCGAGTTTTGTCGTAGCGATACTTCTGAGTGAGTTGTAAAACACCTACCATACGCCCGTTTGGGTCATCCAACCGGATTAAACTACCTTCTTTTAAAGATGCTGCGACTTCTTCACTTACTGAAAGAGTAACAGGAATTGACCAGGGCTGACCGTTAGCCAGACGCATATTTTCAACTACTGACTCGTAATCAGCTTGTTCTAAAAATCCCTGAAGTGGACTGAAGCCACCAATGGCAATCATTTCTAAATCTGAAGTTGCCCGTTTATCAAGTTGGATTCGAGGCAAGGAATCGGCTTTATTTAAAAACTCTGCTCGCTGTTCTGATGTAGCAATACGGTTAACTAACTGGGCATTCTCAGAAATGGTACCCTGTTGATTATTCTCTAAAGTAAGGCTTTGCATATTTTATAGATGATGATGTTTCAACAAAAATCGGGCGTAATCGAAGTGTAAAAGATAACTTTAAGTTGGGTATTTGCGGTTGCCCGCAAACCCCTATACCGAGCGCGTCTTTAATAGAAATTGTTTAAACAGCTTGCATTAAAGACGCTTTATCGAGATAACCCAACTCTTCAAGTTGGTTGAAGATTTTTGCTACACTCTCTTCTAACTCTTCTAAGTCAGTGCGGCATTCAATAGTGGGGTTGAGGGGTGCTTCGTAAGGATCGTCAATTCCGGTAAAGTTCTTTATTTCTCCGGCACGCGCCCGCTTGTAAAGTCCCTTCACATCTCGCTCTTCGCAGACTGTTAAAGGAGCATTAACATAAACTTCTACAAAATCTCCTATTTTCTGCTTGACTTCTTCTCTTATTTCTCTATAAGGAGAAATTGCAGATACCAATACAATTACACCATTGCGAGTCAAAAGATGAGAAACAAAACCAATGCGGCGAATGTTTTCATCTCTATCTGCTTTACTGAAACCTAACCCTTTGGTGAGATTTTCACGTACTACGTCACCATCAAGAATTTCTAATTTACAGGAGCGCGATCGCAGTTTTTCAGCAACTGCTTGAGTGATGGTGGTTTTTCCGGCACCACTTAAGCCAGTAAACCATACAGTAACACCACGCTGATTCATGAAAAATTTTCTCCTATGTAATGGGGTTTATTTAGAACGCAAACTTATGAGTAGAAGCTCAAATTAATTACAGCTGCCATGTTAGCGAGAATAATTACAGGTTATTAGATGTTTAAGATACAAATATTCTCAAAGCAGCATAACCTTCAAGCATAAATTTAGATGTTCAATTTCAGAAATGTTCTACTGATAACAATCTTCTACTTCTAGAACTGATGAGGCATATCCGGTAGATTCACTGAGTAAATAAGTAGCAAACAAATTTTCAAAAAGTATAGCATCAAATTTCTTTAACGACTACCAATAAATACTGACTACTTTTTATAGTTTTGATGAAGTCAGGAACTATTGGCTAGAAAAATCAACTATACATACAACCAAGGATGGTAGGTAAAAGTTCTAAATAAAGTAGATGTGAATATGTGAATGAATTATCCGAACCATATATCTTGAAAGTCTTCTTACTAATACTGTTCCGCGAATGTTTGCTTCAAAGAGGAAATAAGCCATAAGTCTAATCGTTCCCCTTATTTTTATTTTTTTGAACTAATTAAAAGCTTTAAGCAACCTTTAAAAACAAGCAAGTTATTTCTGACTATTACTTGATTTATTCTCAGAGATTTGTATAGTATTCTACAAACTTAAGATTCTTTGTTTTATAAGTAATCAAGTTTTCTCTATATGAAATAAGTAACTATTTTTATTTTTTATATTGCTATCGTTCGTGTTATTACAGATAAATGATGTATGGTAGTTATGTCTACTGAGTAAGTATGTAAACTTTGCTCTTCGATCGGATAAATGAATGAAGAGTGAGAACTATTTTAATTTGAAATAGTAAGCGTGCTTGAATTAAAGGCTTTGATTTCTGCTTGACAATCTGGAGTTTCTTCCAGGGTAGAGCTACCTGACATTTCTAATTGATTCTTGTTCAATATTTTTTAGTGACAATACGGGTTGTAAATTAGCCTAATTGCTAATGTTTGAATATTACTTGCTAAGCTAAATCGCGTGGTTTTTCCTGTTTTAAGCAATTAAATATGAGTATCTTTCTAACTCTCATCGTAGTTTTTCTGACTCTGATAAGTTTTATTGGTGAATGGTTTCCAGTTGATATTACTGCAATGGCGGTAATGGTATTGTTGATGGCATTAGGATTAGTAACCCCAGAAGAGGGTATTTCTGGTTTTGGTAATTCGGCAACTATTACTGTGATGGCGATGTTCATCCTTAGTGCGGGAATTGCTCGCACCGGAGCAATCGGGGTAGTAAACGATTTACTATTGAAATGGGGAGGTAAACATTTAACTAAGCAAATTCTAGCTATTGGGATAATTACAGGACCACTAAGCGCTTTAATCAACAATACTGCCGTAGTTGCAGTTTTTTTACCAGTTGTGGAAGATTGGTGTCACAAACAACAAATTTCTCCATCTAAGCTACTAATGCCCTTATCCTTTGTCACAATTTTGGGGGGAATGCTGACGACAATTGGTACTTCTACTAATGTCTTGGCAAGTGGCTTGTCTGAAAAATTGGGCTATGGTGCTTTTAGCTTGTTTCAATTCACCGAATTAGGGTTAATTATTTTTACTGTTGGCTTAGCCTATCTAACCATTATTGCACCTCGACTGTTACCCAATCGTAAAATTAGAAGTCATAATACAATGACTCAAGATTACGATCTTAAAGATTATGTCAGCGAAATTGTAGTTGCACCAAGTTCTCATTTAGTCGGACAAACTTTACGGCAAAGTAAACTCCAGCGGAAATTTGATTTAGACGTATTGGAAATAATCCGAAATGACAACCACTTTCCTCAGCCCCTGGCGGATAAACTCTTGCAAGTAGGGGATATTTTAATGGTTAGGGGTGGGAAAGAATGTTTGCTTAAGGTAAAAGATGAAAGAGGAATAGAATTTTTACCGGATGTTCAATTTTAC
>JBARZF010000182.1:0-3814 GCA_049649675.1 Rivularia sp. (in: cyanobacteria)
GATGACAAAGCTGTACGTAACTCAGAAACCGACTGGTTAATCGTCGCAGCCTCACCCAAATCAACCCACTTCGGCTGCCCTTGGTTTCGCAATATCGCCGCAGCATATCGGGGTTTACCATACTTTATAGTTTTAGGATTATATGGGTCATACTGTACAATCTCTACTAAAGCTGCATCTTCGGGTATCTTAGCTTGCACTGCTGCTAACTCCACCGGCTGAATTTCGGTGCGGAATTCGGCACTTTTAGCACTAATTGCTGTTTCTAATTCTTCCCTTCTGGCTTCTAATTGTTCGTACAAGGCTTTATATTGTGCGGGTGTTTGCTTACCAAGTTCCTTGTACACCAATGCTGATAGCTGCTGCTGTACGTCCAACCATTCGTCAAATAATTGTTTCGCTTGGGGATTATTTTTGAGTTGAGAGCGTAATATTTGGGTGCTGTCGGTGACTGCATCGAGTACCCTTCCTTTGCGACGCAGTACGGTAGTTAGTGCTAGTTGTGCTGCTTTGGGGTTGTTGCGGGCTTCGTTGAGGGATAGGGAAACGATACCATCAGTTGTGGTTGCAAAGGTTTTGATAAAATCTTGCTTTCTTTGTTCTGAAATTCCAGAAAATATCAGTTTTAAATTTTGTTTTTGAACTTCTAATCCACGGCTGAAAAAATCAGTTGCACGGGTGATATCGCCTTTTGTCCAATATAAATATGCCAAATTATTGAGGCTAGCGGCAGTGTCGGGATGTTGAGAACCGAGTACCTTCTCCCTAATTGCCAGCGCTCGCTTTAACAAAGATTCGGCTTTGTCATAGCTTCCCATATTCCCGTAAAGTACAGCCAAATTATTGAGGCTTTGTGCAGTGAGGGGATGTTGAGAACCGAGTACCTTCTTCATAATTGCCAGCGATCGCTTAAACAAAGGTTCGGCTTTGTCATAGCTTCCCATATTCCGGTAAAGTTCTGCCAAATTATTGAGGCTAGTAGCAGTGTCGGAATGTTCTTTGCCTAGAACCTTTTCTCTAATAGCTAATGCGCGTTCGGCTAAAGGAAGGGCTTGCTTGTATTTACCTTCCTTATACAACTGCAAAACTTGCTGATTCAACCGCTCGGCTTCCTCCAGTTCTGCTGACTGTTGGGCTGAGGGAGTTGGCTGGGTTTGTCCTCCGACTTGCTTGGGAATACAAAAGAGCAACCCCAGCGCCATTGCAACAGCAACTGACAGCGATGCTAATTTTGTGCAACCGGGGATTAAGGTTTTTGGCACTGAGGTTTTTTGAGTCATTGATTTTATTCCACCATTAGGTTAACGAATGCCAACAACAAATATTCCATGCATAGCCCATTGCTAGGAATAGGAAGAAAATGCTGTATTGCATTGCTAATTACATATATCTCTGGCTGTCACAGAGGTTATGCAATTATTATGGGGAATCTACGGAAAATAATCATAAAGATTTTGTAAAGCCACGGTAGGTGAGGAGGGATGTGTTTATTGTCGGTAAATTATCGATGGTGCGTACCTCCACCCCCATCCCTCACCCCGCCTCCGGCACCCCTCTCCCAAGCTTGGGAGAGGGGAAGGGGGAGAGGGCTTTGTCTTAAATGCAAACAGTCATCATCAACGTCAATTAAATCGTCGATGGTGCGTTACGGCAAGAAGATAAAATTACGCGCTTAAAGTTCATACCTCCATCCCTCACCCCGCCTCCGGCACCCCTCTCCCAAGCTTGGGAGAGGGGAAGGGGGAGAGGGCTTTACTACAATTATTATTCCCTTCTCCTTAACAAGGAGAGGGGTTAGGGGTGAGGTTAACGACTCATATCAAACGCAAAAGGCAACGTCAACTCAACCCCATCTCCCAAATTTACGCTTACTAAAAACTTCTCATCAAAATTCCCCACAACTCTCGTAAATAAATAACTATTCCCCAATTCAGGATTAACTTCTTGCTCTACCAAAATATCAGTTTGATCGCTAACTCTTAATTTTAAATTATGCGGTAAAATTTCCAATGCTGGAGTACCTAAAATCAACAACAAAGTCCATGAATTAGACTCGGATTCTGATAGCAAATGCCAAGTCACAGCATATAAGCGTAAGGGAACTCCAGCTAAGGATAAATCTTGATAAGCACCTCTTGCTTGAACGGGTATTTCTAAGCCTTTTTGTTGCAGTTGCGAGCTAATTAATGTAAATTCTTCTACCGGAGTTCGCATTACTGGTTGTGGTGCAATATTCGGTAATAAATTCCAAGTTTCTTCCGCTAATGTATCTAATTCATCCCACAACCAACGTCCTACATTAATTGCTGGTTGGCTAATTAATTTAAATATATCTGATAAATGTTTTTGTATAGATGTTATGGATAATATTTCTTCTTGAGTTTGTAAGTTATATATCCAGTCGATTAATTCTGAATTAGTTAACACTGCGGATGCTTGTTCCCATGTCAATTTTTCCCAAAGTTCTTGTGTTTGTAATTCTGGTAATATTTGTATAAGTTCTTCTTTAACTAATTCTAAATTCTCAGCGCGGTTTGTGGGTATTGCGGGTAAAGAAATAGCTGATGGTTCTAAACAGTTTAAATATAATAATAATCTATCTGGTTCGTTGCAAAACCAATTTAAAGGTATTTCGTATATCCAATCTGAATCCGGTTTTAAGTTAACTTCTTGCTGTCTTGCTGATAATTCTTTATAAGATAAAAATCCTTGAATAACCGCTTTTTCTTCCTCTTCTAAAACTTCGACTAAAACGTAAAAATGAGGAATATATTCGGGTAAATCTACGACAACTCTAGATATATCAACTTGTTCGTCGATGAAGCTACCAGTGGTAATCAAGCAAATTTTATATTCACCGACTTTTAAATTAGCAACAGTAGGAATTAAATTTGCTAAACCTGGTTGCAAAACAGTACATTCATCCCGATTTATATTCAAAGAACTACTCCTTGATTCCAACCAAGTTTCAAAAGCAGATAAACTTAAAGAATTCAAATAAGTTTGCCATTGTTTAGATTCATCTTTAATTTGGCCGCTTATTTCTATCGCTAATTCAATTTCTGACTGCGATAGAGGAATTGCTTCTGGTGGTAACTGTTCAAATTCTAGAGTCATTGGAAATATTTCTGTTGATAAGTTAGTCATTTTTATTAATTACTGCTTATTATTAAACCTTTTATCTTCACTGTTAACTGTTAACTGCTAACTGTTCACTGTTAACTGTTCTGCGAATCTAAATATTTACACAACCTTGAAGAAAATCTACTCCTATTTAAATCACTTCTTGAACTAGCAGCTTCTACTTCCGCTTCCGCAATCAAATTAGTAACTTGTTCCGTCAGCGCAATATTAATTTGTGATTCCAAAATTTGTAAGCTTTCTAGGGAAGAATAATTCTGTGCTAATTCCAAAACGCGAGCTTTTAACATTAGCAAAAGTTCGTGGGTGACATCAGCGCGAAATTCTTTCAATTTAAGCAAACGAGTTACTTGAAACTGGGCTTTCATTTCTATTCGTTTAGCTATTTCTGTCATCGATAACCCCTCGCAGTGAAAGAATTTTAATGCTGTGATAAATTTCGACGCTTTGACAACATTTTTACGCTGTATTTTATTCACCCGTGTTTGTGTAACGGTAGCCAAAGCATTATCCAAACATTCTAAAAATTGAGGACGATATAACTTCAAAAATTCGCTGGTTTGATTTTCTTCCTCGTTATTATTAGGATTTGAAACAGGAATGTCATTACTAGAAATATCTATAGATTCCGCAGCTAAAGAACCACCTCTAACGTGAATTCTATATTTTCGCA
>JBARZF010000183.1:0-1995 GCA_049649675.1 Rivularia sp. (in: cyanobacteria)
GCCTGTCGAATAAAAATAGGAGAAACGCAGGCTAGGCAAAGCGTCATCTTTGCCACCTCTGAAGAATTAAACAGCAAGCGAGACAGCCAATAGAACAACGGCAGCGTCAGCAGGCTAATCACAGCAGGCAGCGATCGCATCGCCCCTACAGAGCTACCAAAAACCTGAGCCCAAAGCCTAGCCAGCACAAAATAAAGCGGTGCATGCTCCGGGCGACCCGAAAGCGCCCCCAACGTATTTCGCCAAGACCGACCGGACCCAACATCTCGATACTGATACAGTTCCTCAACCGGAACTAGCCTGCCGTTGATTTTGCTCTTAATATCTCCCGAGCGATAGCCAGAGACCCGCATCGACGTAAATACCTCATCGCCCCAGTAGGGTTTCGTCGAGAGATTCCCTAATCGGAAGACTAGCGCCAGGACTAAAGCGCCCACGACCAACAGCTTTAGGTAAGCATTCCACGAACGCACTGGTCTTCTAAGCATTTCTTTAAGTGATGTTTGTGAGTGATATAGCGAAGTAAGGATGCGTTCTGATTTCGCTAGTCGAGTTAGCCGTTGTCATTACAGGCTTCTAGCGATCGCTAATGTTCTAACTAACTCGACAGAAGCTATAGTGTCAAGATCTATAGTGTCAAGATACCGTCCTGTCTCTACATGCCTCTACATACAGTCTTCGGATACAGTCTTCAGATACAGTCTTCGGATGATAATCCCTAGGCACCAGCGCGTCCGATAGAAAATGCTGTTGATGGGTCGCCTAAGCTTATCCCATAAAAAAGAACGCCGAACAATCTCACGTTCAGCGTCCTCACTCAGTTAGTCTCATTCGCTAGATAGTCAGTCAAACAGTCAGCTAGACAGTATAGTCAGCTAGATAGAGGCTGTTTTTAGCTAGAGATAACACGAACATTACCTAGCCGCGACAGCAGGCACTTTTGCCTTTTGCATCTCAGCTAGTATCGCCGATACATTTGCCTTGGCATCGCCAAACAGCATCTGCGTATTCTCTTTGTAAAACAGCGGATTATCGACGCCCGCATAGCCAACAGACAGGCTGCGCTTCATCACCACCACATTTTCTGCCTTCCACACTTCGAGCACTGGCATCCCGGCAATCGGGCTAGTCGGGTCATCTAGCGCACTTGGATTTACCGTGTCATTCGCACCAATTACTAGCACTACGTCTGTATCGCCAAAATCTTCGTTGATTTCGTCCATTTCCAACACAACGTCATAAGGCACATTGGCTTCTGCTAGCAGCACATTCATATGACCCGGCAAGCGACCCGCTACCGGGTGAATGCCAAATCGGACTTTGGTACCGCGATCGCGCAAAATTTTCGTAATATCCGCCACCGCATGCTGCGCCTGAGCCACCGCCATCCCATATCCTGGCGTAATAATCACGGTGCGAGCCCGAGTCAACAGCTCCACGGTTTCTGCCGCTGTGGTCGAGGTCGCTTCGCCGCCTGGCGTACTGCTGCCACCTTGTGCCGCTGGCGCATTGCCAAAGCCCCCGAGAATCACGCTGAGGAAAGAACGGTTCATCGCTCGGCACATAATAATGCTAAGAATTGCACCGCTGCTGCCGACTAGCGCCCCCGTCACAATTAGCAAATCGTTCGAGAGCATAAAGCCCGCTGCTGCTGCCGCCCAGCCAGAATAGCTGTTCAGCATCGAGATCACCACGGGCATATCCGCTCCGCCAATCGCCGCTACCAGATGAATGCCCAGCAGTCCAGCTAGCCCACACATACCTAGCAAAGCTGGCAAACCGGCTGTACCCGCCGCGTCCATAAAGACAAATCCCAGCGCTACCGTCCCGGCTAATAAGCCGATATTCAACAGATGACGACCCGGCAAAGTCAGTGGCTTACTGCTGATGATCGCCTTCAGCTTGCCAAAGGCAACCACAGATCCGGTAAATGTTACCGCGCCGATAAATACACCTACATAGATCTCTATTAGGTGGATGGTTTCTTCCGCTCCG
>JBARZF010000184.1:0-10350 GCA_049649675.1 Rivularia sp. (in: cyanobacteria)
TTTTTAAACAGTAAGGGATGGTGAAATAATCGATGCATAAAGTAAAAATATGCATCCTGAAGGATAAGTAATGCAACAAAACTAATCCCTAAATACCAGAATCCATATTTATCTACGGAAATATATAAACGTGTAAATCCTAAGTCGTATGCTGTTATAACCAACGCCGCACCAAATGCAAAAATTACCGCACTACAAAGCGATAATTCCATATCTTTTTTAATTGTTTTCCACGACGGAGGCTTACGACTTAAATTAGGTTTTTCAAAAAAGTTGGTAAAAATGGAATATAAAAATAAATGCGCTCCCCCACAGATCACGAAATATCTACTAATAATAATACCGAAAAAAGCAAGCCAATCTAAACTAAGCTTGTTTAAAATCGAGAATAAATTTGGTTGCAAACTAACTTCCTAGTTAAATAAAAGTTTTTGTTATTATCGATTAATTTTTATTTTACAACAGATTATTATAACGATACTTTAAATTTATGCGGTTGTTTCTCTGGGATAGCCTTTAACGTCAGCCAACGCAGATGCTGAAGTATCTTTACGTTTCTTTATGACGCTAAAACTACCATCTGTTTCTAAAATTACTGCTTCTGCATCTTCTAAGGCTGCCATTCCATTTTCACGCAATGCCCCTAAAACTTCACCTTCAGTTACTCTTTGATGCCGCATAGCATGATGCTGAAATTCACCTTGAAAAAGTAATAATGTTGGTTCTCCTTTTACCCATCCCTGGAATATATTAGAGCGCACGGAAATCCAAGTAATAATAAATTGGAACAATACCAATAATGCAATTCCTAAAACTCCCTGTGTTAAGGAAGTATCTTTTGATAGCATTAAACTTGCTAACATAGAACCGAATGCAATAGTGACAATAAAATCAAAAGAGTTCCATTTTGATAAAGTCCGCTTTCCGGAAATACGCATCAGAACAATTATGCCTATATAGCCTAAAGTTCCGACTATCAACGTGTGTTGTAAAGATTCCCAATTATTAAAAAACAAAGCTTTCTCCCCCAATGCCTAATATGTAATTAAAAATAAATGAAGCAGAATTATTTTGTAAATAACTTCTGCCTTAGATAAAATATTTTTAGGTAATACTAAATATACAGATTACCATAAATTTACCACTCAAAAGATAATTAGTTAGTAGGTGGGACAACTTTGACATCTGTCTTCACAGATTTTACACCTAAAATCTCTTTAGCTAAAGGTTCGACTGTTTCGTATTCTTTTTGATCGGGAACTGTACCTGCAATTGTTACTGCACCATCTTTAGCTTCAACAATCAACTTTGCACGAGGAATATTAGCTTCTAATTTAGAACGTACTTCGCTTGCTAAATCAGCATCGGCTCTTTCAGTTTGATCGCCAGCTATATCGTTACGTTGTTCTCTAGCTCTGATATCGGCATTCAACTGATCTTGACGAATTTCGCTGGCCGCATCTTCTCTTGTTTCTTCTACTTTGCCCGGTTGTTCTACACTACCGTTAACAGAATCGGGAGCATCAGCACTAGTCTTTGCGGTGTTATTATCACAAGCCGCTGCACTAAAAAGTAAAATACTACCTAATAATAATGTTGCTAATTTTTTCATTTTTCTCTCCTCACTACGTTCTTTTAACTAAACTTAATAGTTTGATTGATTAATTACATATGGAAGATTGCAGACAGAGTATTTACGGTAATTATCTAATACTCTCTCTGCAATTTTAATTTCTTCCATTTAATTTTTATCTGTCTTTACGAATTTCTGGCTTACCATCAACATCAATATCTAATTCTTCGCGGCGAAGTGTTTCTTGCGCTTCTACAGTCTCTTGTTCAACTTCTTTATGAACTTTTACTTCTTCACGAACGAATGCTTCCTTACCAATTTCAGCAGTTTCTTCATAGATATCTACATTCGCGACTTCTCCACCAGAGAAATCAGCAGTACCCGGAGCTACTGCTCTTTCATTTGTAGGAGTAGTGCGCTCGATAACTATTCTTTCTTTCTCAACAGGAACTGCTACTTTTGCTGTTTCTGTTTCAACGTGCTTGCCTACAGAAACTTCCCCAGCTTTATGACGTTCTTTATCTGCTACCAAACGTTCTTCGTAAAGCTTGACGTTATCATTATCTGCAACTTCTGCACGAGGAGGTGTAGGAGGTGTTGCTACAGGCTGTTCTTTTCGTGCTGGTGCATTTGGTGCGTTGTAAATACCAAATTCTTCAACACCGCAACGCTGCATGATTGTTTCAACACGTTTTACTTCTGCTTCGGTACCAGTTACCATTACCAAGAAGCTACCGCCAGCAACTCTGTCATTATAGATTTTGGCTTTTTCTTCAGGAATTCCCAATCCAACCAAAGCACCAACTAATCCACCAGTCGCTGCACCGATCGCACCACCAGCTAAAGTTGTTGCGATCGCAGTTCCTTCAACACCAGCAAATATGATTGGCCCAATACCGGGAATTGCCAATGCTCCTAAGCCTACGAGCAAACCAGTAATTCCGCCCAAGGCTCCACCAGTTAAAGCTCCAGCAGCAGCACCTTCATCAGCTTTATTACCAACATCTTCAGTTGATTGAACGCCTTCTACTTTGTCGGCATCACGCGCTATCACCGAAATTCGATCTTGATCAAAACCTGCATCTTTCAATCCACGAACAGCTGCTTCTGCTTCTTCGCGGCTGTAAAATAAACCAGCGGCTCTTTTATAATCGACGTTATTTGTATTTGTATAAGCTGTCATTCTTGACCTCCTAATTAACAATAGTAATTACGCTATAGGTGTATCTCTAAATCAAGATTTACACGTGTGGCATACACTGCAAAACTTTCATTCTTCGTTTTGTTAGCGTACATCTGAATCATCTCAAGCTTTTCTAATTTTTGCTTCTATCGAAAGAACAGTGAATGGGTTAATCGAAAGATATAAAATTTTGAATTTTCTGAATAGAACTAAGTATTTCGTGATTAATTTCTATGTTAAATACAAGCTATGAATTATGCTAAAAAAAATAATCTAGCTAAAGGTAGATTGAAGATTAAAATTAATCTAACTTGCGATAGTATTTTGCGTTTAACGGCATTTTCAGATATCAATTCAAAATCTAAAATCTAAAATCTAAAATATGACTGAAAAATCGAACAACGAACGTCTCCGCCGCTGGCGACTCATCCTTGGCAGCCAAAAAGCCGATGGTACTGGCTGCAAACTAACTGGTACTGATGCCAAAATTGATAAATCCTTAGATGCTCTATACGATTCAGAACGCTCTGGGGGCTTGGGCAGTTCGTCGCCAAAAATTGCTCGTTGGCTGGGAGATATCCGCACTTATTTCCCTTCATCGGTGGTAAAAGTGATGCAGCAAGATGCACTCGAACGCCTTAACCTGCGTCAAATGTTGCTTCAACCAGAAATGTTGTCAGCAGTAGAACCAGACGTACATTTGGTTGCAGATTTGCTTTCTTTAAGCAGTATCATGCCGGAAAAAACCAAAGATACTGCCCGTCAAGTTGTGCGGCGGGTTGTTGAAGAATTGCAGCGCAAACTGACAAACCCCACCCAGCAAGCCGTGATGGGAAGCCTCAACCGCACTATCCGCAACCGTCGCCCTCGCCACAATGAAATCGATTGGAATCGCACCATCCGCGCGAATCTCAAACACTATCAACCAGAATATCGGACAATTATTCCTGAAGTTCGCATTGGCTACGGACGCAAACGCAGTAATTTACGCAACATTATACTTTGCATCGATCAAAGCGGTTCGATGGCAACTTCTGTAGTTTATGCCGGAATCTTCGGAGCAGTTTTAGCATCTTTAGCCGCAATTAAAACACGTATAGTTGTCTTCGATACGGCGGTTGCAGATTTAACTGACGAAGCTCAAGACCCAGTAGAATTACTGTTTGGCACTCAATTGGGTGGCGGTACCGATATCAACCAAGCGTTGGCATATTGTCAAAATTTTATTCAACAACCCCAAGATACCATTTTTGTATTAATTAGCGACTTGTACGAAGGTGGCGATCGCAAGCAAATGTTGAAGCGTGTTGCAGCAATCGTAAATTCTGGCGTGCAGTTAGTCACTTTACTAGCTTTGAACGACGAAGGCGCACCAATGTACGACCATAGAGTAGCAGAAGATTTTGCCAAACTAGGTAGTCCCGCCTTTGCCTGTAGCCCCGATAAATTCCCCGATTTAATGGCAGCAGCGATTCAGAAGCAAGAAATTGCTCAATGGGCTGCTGCGAATGATATTGTTACTAAGGGGCATGGCGGATAGGGCATAGGGGATTGGGGATTGGGCTTGGTAATTTGGTAATTGAAAGTTTTCTCTTCATAAAAAACCTCGCGGTAGTAAGGATGCCCCAGACTATTTATAGCTGGGAGGAAAAACGCCACGCAGTAATTTATTGCTGCGTGGCTATTAAGCCAATTGAACGATGAATCAATCGGACTTTGTTCTTACTGAACTGACCTAACCTTTTCCAATTAGCATCAGATACAGAAACTTGTGTTTTGGTGTCACCACTTACCCAGCCAAAAAAGGTTTTCTTGCCTTGAATCGCTTCCACAAAATTACCTTTTCTTAAACCATGTCGGGTTACTGTACCACCATATTTGCGGCGCTTATTGCCTTTACTAGGAACCATTAAATGCAATTGTCGGCGAGATATGGGAGGACGGCGAATAATTGTTAAAGAACAAGGCGTGATGTTAACTTCGCCTACCCAACTTCTAGAATTAAGACTGGTGATTCGGTATTCAATGAACTCACTACAGGCAAGCGCAATACGATCAACCGCGTGCGTTTCAATTACCGCGTCTGACTTATTATTTTTCTGCTTTTTAAGTCCTAACTGAGTTCTTAATTGTGCAGTTTCCCATCCTTCAATTAAGCGCACCTCATATTCTTGACTGAGTCGATGAATCTGCCATTCTTGAGCAACCATAACCGGGCTAAAAGTTCTATTCCCTCGCGCTTTGACTGTTTCTACGACAACCTCTAGTAATGGAAAAATATTACTCAGTAAGTCAAGAACGCGGTATTCTAAATCGCGGTTAGCTTTAATTGATGGTGGTATCTTGGATTGTCGGCGATTATCAAAACGCTTTTGGCGGTGTGCGCGTTGAGAAAAATCAACTTTACGGTTAATTCGTCTACTTCTCCTACTTCTACGCATCATTGCGCGTTGCTCCATTCTGTCTTTGACTTTTTGGAACAGCAAAAAAAGGTGTCCTAGCCAGTGGGTACATTTTTTAGATTGGACTGCAATTCCGATGGAGTCGAGGAGGTTGTCACCAACCTCAACTCTCCTACAAAACGGAACGTGAAAGTTTCCCTTCATTCCGCTCCTCGACTAGCTAGCCCTATGACATGGGTACTTCTATCTAAAGAACCGTCTTTTGTGGTTTTGTTGTCGTGGCAATGTTTATGTAGAAGTTGCAAATTATCCTTTCTGTAAGTACCTCCTTTTTTCTTTGGGATAATGTGGTCAACTTCCATTTCGTCTTCCTCTCGGAAGTACAATCCGCAGTATTCGCATTTTCCTTCTTGTGCCTTCAATAATCTAGTGATTCTTGCAGGCATTTCAGGACTACGACCTCTTCTGGTACTCCAATAAACCGCATTACCGTTGTAAGGAGAGGAATTACCTTTCACTTTGGTGTGTCTTTGTATTTCCGTCTTTGAGTACTTTCCTAATGACAAGATATAATTATCTTGTTTGCAGGCGAAGACCCAATTATCTCCCTTGATTGTCGTCCAATATTTGTTGACAATCTTTCTTCTTCCAGTTCCGGGACAGCGGTATTTCGCCCAAGCCCAAAGTTTCCTCCACATTAAGTGATCTAACAATGAGTAAGTTTCCTGACTGCATACAGTAGAAAAATAGTTTGCCCAACCTCTTATTACCGGATTAAGCCGGGAAACTAATGCTGCTTGAGGAGCATTGGAATGTTGGTCAATTATACTTGCAATGTTACGGTAATGATTTTGAAGACTTTTGAGGCTTGGTTTGATAATTGTCTTAAAACCGAGTGTTTCGCCGTTAGAGCGTTTGGCTGAATGGTATTTCCCAACCGAATATTGCCTAACGTTGAAGCTTAAAAAATCAAAACCGCTATTTCCTTCATGAGGATTAAGCGTATGAGATATCTTGGTTTTACTTAGTTTTAGTTCTAATCCAATGTCTTTGAGCCAATTAGCAATTAATTCTTTGCATTTTTGGATAACTTTTAGGTTTTCGTGGATGACTACAAAGTCATCTGCATACCTAACTAAAGTTAAACTTTTCCTGTTATCTCTTTTACCAAATCCATTTCTGGTAGGTAAGGTGTCAGCAAATTGTTTAACTCGATTTTCCATTCCGTGCAATGCAATATTTGCTAACAAGGGGCTTAAGGTGCCGCCTTGTGGAGTGCCTTTATTTGTTTCACTGTAGCCTTTAGAACGATTGGCATATCCGCTCCAATCTATGACTCCTGCTTTTAACCACGCATTGATTTGTCGTCTTAGTGTTGGAAAAGTATTAACTTTTCTAATTAATGCTTCATGATTGATGTTATCAAAACAACCTGCTATATCAGCATCAAGAACATATTTTGATTTTTGATTGATAGCAGTATAAATTGCTTCGATGGCATCGTGACATGAGCGATTAAAGTCAGTGACTCCTTCACAGAAGCCCCTGCTCTTCAAAACCGTGCATGAACCTTTAGATTCACACGGCTCCTCAGTGAACGGGTGTTTGTCACCCATACCTCATTACCAACACATCTTCCTCACAGTACCAATTAGGTTCGGAAGGTGGCTTAGGCTCGACACTTTTACAGTCGGATTTGATGCCAGAACTACCATCTTTAGCAGTCTTTGTGTCGTGGCAGTGTCTGTGTAGAAGTTGCCAGTTTTTATACTCATCCTTCCCACCTTGCGATTTCGGAATGATATGGTCAATTTCCATCACATCGTTTTCACGAAAATACAAACCGCAGTGGGTACATTTTCCTTTCTGCCATTTTAAAAGTGAACCCACTCTTTTGGGCATTTCTGGATTGTTCCCCATTCTTGTACTCCAATACACCAGGTTCCCGTCATATGGGGATGATTCGCCTTTAACTTTTGTATGACGCACAATTTTAATGTGGGCATGGTCAAGTAACCGAGTATGGGTTTCCCCATTATTCTTGGTTGCGAATACCCAGTTATCGCCATCTACTGAGTGCCAGTATTTAGAAGCTACCCACCCTTTGGATTTTTTAGGATGCCGAAATTTTGCCCAAGAGACAATTTTCCGGTAAACCAAGTCATCTAGAAATGCATAGATTTCCTTGCTAATAACCGTAGCGAAGTAGTTAGCCCAACCTCGAATAATCGGGTTTAACTTTTTAATCAGCGCCGCTTGCGGTGCTGCTTTATGGGCATCAATTACATGAGCTAATTGGTCATAATGTGACTTGATTTTGCCTCGGGAGGGGGTGATGATGGTTTTAAAACCGAGTTTTTCCCCTTTGGTATTTTTACCTGTGTTGTATTTTCCTTTAGGGAACTGACGTATATTGAAACCCAAGAAGTTAAATCCTGGCTTTTGTCCTTTAAGAGTTGATAAGGTATGCGTCAGCTTTGTTTTACTAGGTTTTGATTCCAAGCCATAGTCCTTTAACCATTCGGAGATTATTTCTTGACATTTTTGGACAACGTTAATATCTTCGTGTAAAATCACGAAGTCATCGGCATACCTTATTAAAATAGCTCCTGGTTGATATCCAGAGTATTTGCCTTTCTTGAGGATTTTACCTTTGGGAAAAGCTTGTTTAATTCGGTTTTCCATCCCGTGTAACGTAATATTCGCCAAAAGCGGCGAAATAGTGCCACCCTGTGGCGTTCCTTCAGATGTTGGAAATAGCTGCTTATTATCCATGACTCCCGCTTTTAACCATGCGCGTATTTGACGGCGGGTTGTAGGGGATGTATTTAGTTTCTTAAGCAGTGCCGAGTGGTTAATGCGGTCAAAACAATTGGATATATCGGCATCGAGTACAAATTTTGGCTTGTATCTGATACAGTTAAAAATTGATTCGATTGCATCATGACATGACCTTCCGATTCTAAACCCGTATGAGTTAGGTTCAAATCGCGCTTCCCATTCCGGCTCTAAAGCTTGTAGGACAAGCGCTTGCAAGGCTCGGTCTTTCATTGTAGGTATTCCTAATGGTCTTTTTTCATCCTTCCCAGGCTTAGGAATCCATATGCGTCTGGTTGGACTGACCTTAGAACCCAGTTTTAATTTATTTACAAGAACGAGACGTTGCTTTGGGGTCAGCGATTTAACGCCGTCCACACCAGCAGTCTTCTTTCCGCAATTATCTTGGGTGACTCTACGAACCGCTAATACTCTTGCTGACCAGGAATTCATCAACGTTTTTTGGAGTCTGCGATATGTTTTTACATCGCCACGCTTAGAGGCTTGATAAATTCTTTTTTGCAGCTTGTACACTCTACGTTCCAGTTTTCGCCAGTTAATAGAGCGCCATTCCTCCGTAGTCTTTAAACTCGTATTAGACATATTTACTGCTACTAAAAACTTTATCTTCCCGTGTCACCGTGATTCTGTCTGCTTATCCTCCCCATTACAACGAGGCGTTTGCTTATGAATCAATCTTTTCTACTCGTGGTATACGGTTAGCACCTGCTTAGTCTTTGACAGACTAAGAACCAGCGAGTGATTACTTCGTTTCTGATAATCATTGTTCGAGTTTTTAGGGCGGTACTCTCCACCGGGGTTAGAGGAAGTGCTTATTGGTCAACCAGGCACTTGCCAACTCCCCATTATCCTTGCCCTTTTGGGACTGCCAGCGTATCAGCCATTTCGCTGGTTCTTCCATGACGATGGTTCAAACATACCTTCGTATTCCTACCCATGAACTCTTGCTCGATGTATACCAGATTAGGCTTCTAGTATTGAACACCTTTCACCCCCGCTTCAGGGATTGATGACTAGTCGCTACCCTGGGGGACACAGTTCAAAGACTGCGCTCTGTGTGCTTTCACTCCTGCACCTGGAGGGTGGGACTTGAATTGTTGTATCTCACCCACATGATTATCAAATTGTCAAGGTTCTTATGTGTCTTGCGGGTAATCCTCTACCCATTGCAGGGTTAGTTTCTACCCAACGAGTCGCACACCAGGACGAAAACCATAACTGTTTGGTTCAAACTTGGCTTCCCATTCTGGCTCTAGAGTCATTTTTACTAGATTTTGCAAAGCCCTATCGTGCATAGTAGGTATGCCTAAAGGTCTTTTCTCCGATTTTCCAGGTTTGGGTATCCATACCCTTCTTGTCGGTTTCGCCTTAGAGCTTAATCTCATTTCATTGACAAGTAGGAGTCGTTGTGCAGGAGTGTAGGATTTTTTCCCATCAATTCCGGCAGTCTTTCTCCCCTTGTTATCTTGAGTTACTTTTCTGACGGCTAGTAACTTTGCGTACCAAGACTTCATCAATGTTTTTTGAAGCTTGCGGACAGTTTTAACATCGCCACGAACAGACGCGCTCTGTAAATTCGCTTTTGTAACTTGAAGACCATTCTTTCGACTTTTCGCCAATTAATGTTCTTCCATTCCACCATCAAGTTTCCTTGTGTATTAGACATATTTATTGCTACTTACGACTTTACTTTTCTAACTAGTCGTGAATCTGTCAGCTTATCCTTGACATTACTCAAGACATTTGCTTCTGATTCAATCCTTACCATTTCTGGTTTGTGGTTAGCACCTACTCATACTCGACCATATGAGAACCGAGAAATGGGTTACTTCGTTCCTAACAACCATTCACTTAGCAGATTAGCTAAATCTTTCTTAGAACTTTTAGGGCTGGTACTGGTTCACCGGGTTTAGTTGGGGTACTTGTTAGTCAGTACACTGGCTGCTAACCCTTTATCCTTGGACGTTTTGTCTCTCCGAGCTAATCAATCCGGTTTTGCTGGTTCAAGCTGACGATGATTCAAACGCACCATTCGATATGTCGTCCTTTTTGACGATTACTACCCATAAGCTCTGACTTGCGATGTAACCAAATCGGATTTCCAGTTATTTATCGCTTTCACTCCCGCTTTACCTCCATTGATGGCTAATCTCCGGGGTAGGGAAACTCCCTTTCATAAGGGCGCTGTGTGTCGTCACTGTTGTACCTACAGGGAGGGACTTGTTGTATAACTCACCCTCATGGTTGTTAAGTTGTCAAGGTTCTGACAAGAACTTACGTTCTTTCCTTTCCCAAGCGGTTAATCCCTTACAAGTATTTCAACTCATAATTTCTAACCAACGAATCGCACGGTA
>JBARZF010000185.1:0-21285 GCA_049649675.1 Rivularia sp. (in: cyanobacteria)
ATCTATCACTGATAACTGATAACTGATAACTGAAATGGCTGTACCTTTAATTAACGTTGTCGCTGGTTATGCGGGTTCGGGAAAGACTGCTTGGATTCATCAACAAATCCAAGATACAACTGTCGAAGATAAAGATATTATTTATTTCAGTCCCGGTACTGGTAATGTTTCTATAGATAAAAACCGAATTGCAGCCGATTTTCCCCAAATACAAGTTTTTAGTGACAACCAAGAAGCTGATTTACTCAAGCAATTACCCGAAGCGAAAGCGGTTTATATCGAGTTGGGTTTTTATTTGCACTTGAGCAGTTTATCACCAATATTAAATAATTTACCTTACCATTCTCTAGCTGTATTACCACCCCATCTCAAAGATTCTGAATATCATGCTTGGGCTGATGAAATTATTCCAGGAATTCCAGTAGAGACTGATTCATCTAAACATTTATGGAGAGTTGTAACTGATACTCAAGTTATTGATGAAGATTCTTTAGAAGAGTTTTGGTATGAATTAACTCACGGTGCTTATGGTAAGGTTACTCGTGCTAAGGCAATTTTTGACGTTAATGATGGTAGAAGCATTTACTGTGATTTCGTTGCGGGTGTACCTCAAGCAGGTTTTTTGGAACTAAATTTACCTCGTTATTTAGAAGGTAGACCACAACGTTTTAGCGGTATTGAAGTAGCGGGAGAAAATTTGGATGAAACTGCTCTCAAACAAACTTTATCTGATTGTTTTTTACCAGATTCATTAATTAAACAGTACCAGCAAGAAGTTAAACAAATGTTATTAGAAGGAATGTCGGTATGAAAATAGCAGTTATGTCATGTATTCACGGTAATATAGAGGCTTTGGATGCTGTTTTATTGGATATAGATGAATACAAAGCTGAAAAAATATTTTGTTTGGGTGATTTAGTTGGGTACGGTCCTTATCCGAATCAAGTAGTAGAAAAAATTCGTTATTTAAATATTCCTACTTGTGCTGGTTGCTGGGATGAAGACGTGGTTGAAGGTTTAAATGCTTGCGATTGTAGTTATCCTTCATTCTTAGCAGAACAACGCGGTCTTATCGCTCATGAGTGGACTAATAAACAGATAAAACCAGAAAATCGCGATTTTTTAGCTCAATTACCTCATATTCTCAAAGAAGATAACTTGGCTTTTGTTCACGGTAGTCCCCACAGTAACCACGAATATTTATTACCAGAACTCGATGCATTTGTAGCATTGGAAAGAGTGATTTCATCAGGTGCAGATGTGCTTTTTTGCGGTCATACTCACGCCCCTTATTATCGTAACTTAGATTCAGGTAAACTAAAAATTCGAGTAGAAAGCAAAGATTTATCTGAAGAAAAAAGCTTTACAGCTAACTTGAAAAAGATTATTAATGCAGGTTCCGTAGGAGAACCAAGACATGGAAGACCCAATGCAACTTATGTAATTTATGACACTGACACTCAAGAAGTGATATTACGAGAAGTTACTTACGATTATCAAAAAACCTGTACAGCAATTGTAGAAAAAGGATTACCACCCATCTTTGCATGGCGTTTAGCGCGTGGAATAGAGTTTGCAGAACGCGCAGACGATCCAACTCATGTTTGTACTAAGTAGGGGATTGGGCATTGGGCAGTCAGTTGGGTGAACTGGTTCCTAGCCTCTGGCTGGGAACTGATGCTTGAAGGCTCTGCCTTCAGGAGATTAACGAGAGGCAGAGCCTCTGGGCTATGCGTTCCCAGCCCGGAGGCTGGGAACAAGTCAAAACAACTAACAACTAACAACTAACTCGTCATTATGAAGTGGGCAATTTTAAGCGGTATTGAAGGTAATTTGGCAGCTTATGAAGCGGTGATGGCGGATATTAAACGTCAAAGTCGTTATATAGAAGCTTTATATATTCTAGGAGATGTGGTTGGACCAACTCCGGAGTCTGAGAAACTGGTGGAACGTTTGCGTCAGCCACAATTTGGGTTAACACCACTCGTTTGTAAGGGCTGGTGGGAGGAGCAATGTTTAATATTGCACGGTTTGTCTGCAACTTCAGACGAGAACGATTTATTGGAACAATTTGGTGGCGAAACAGTAAAATTACTATGGGATAGTGTTTCTCGTAATACTGTGGAGTGGATACGAAATCTTGATTTTGGTTTCTTTGAATTAGATTGTTTATTAATTCACGGTACAACTGTATCTGTGGATGAAGCATTAACTCCGGAAACTTCTCCAGTTATGATGTTAGACCGGGTAGCGCGAATGCAAGCAAATAATTTATTTTGCGCTCGTTCTGGTTTGACTTTTCAATATAATTTAGAAGCTGGTTCGATTGATACGGGAATAACTACCCTTGATAATCAAACACCAAATCAAACTATCAACGTCACTCCACGTATGGTAGTAGGTGTTGGTAATGTAGGCAGAAAATCAGGAGAAGCAACTTACACTCTCTACAACCCGAATAATAATCAAGTAGAATTTAAAACTGTTCGCTATGGGGTAAATAAGGGGTTTGGAGCGAAAAAAACTATTGCTGCTTCTAATTAATCACCTTTTCCCAAATAACAATGACATAATGGTTTTTCAATCAAGGATTCCATTAAACTATTAATCGCGACTGCGGCTAATAAGCCCCCGCCAATAGTACCAACGGTGGTAATATAATTTACCTCAGAAGCCATTAACCGCCGTTTGGCTGCTGGAGCATGGCTAAAGCCGATGGGCATTCCGATAATTAAAGAAGGTTGCAGCAGTTTTTGTTCGACGAGTTTTAAAGCAGATATTAACACTGATGGGGCGTAACCGATAATTAAAATACAGCCAGGAGTTAACTTTTTTAAACCCTCGCGCCATTCTTGATGTTGCCAAAATTGATTTTCGGCTTCTGAAGCAGTGTAAACATGGGGGTCATTGATTAATATATTGACTTTTGTGCCTAAATGTGTAGCTCTGGTATGGTCGAGAGCAGCAGAAACTGGGGGAATATCTACAACTATTTCGCAGTTATTTTTCAGAGCATCTCTTGAGTCGGCGATCGCACTTTGACTCAATCGGATAAAGTCTACTAAACTAACATCACCAGAAGCTAGTACTAGTTTGCTTAGTAAATCTCTTTCAATTTCATTTTTATTCGATAAATCTGGTAACAACTGCTGTAACGATTCGCTGAAGTCTTCCGGATGAGCTTCCACAGCTGCGTCTAAACCTTCCCAAAGTTTTTCTAATTTTTTAGTCCCCAAACTAGATTCTATTTCTAAATGTTGTAATTGTGCGAGTGCTTCTGCTTGGATATGTTGACAATGTTTATCTCTACCTAACAAACCTTCTAAAGCGGATGCTGTTTTCCGCAATCGTGATAATTGTTCGATGACAGATTGGTATTGCTGCTGTAGTTGAGCAGTAATCGTATCTAAGTTGTCTGGTTCGGGATTATTTGCTAATAATTTTTGAATGTGGTCTAGTTGAAAACCCTGTGATTTCAGTGCAACTATTCGCCGCAAATATTGCACGTTTTTATCAGTATAAAGGCGATAGTTACCTTCAGAGCGTTCTGCTTCAGGTAATAAACCTAACTTGTGATAATGTCTCACCATTCTGGGAGTCAAACCACCACCAACTTCTTGAGTAAGTTGTTTGATTGTTAGATATTGGTTTTTTATATTTTCGCTCGAATTCATGTGAGCGGTATTATTTTCAGATTTTTTAGTCATATTCATATTTTAAACCTTGACATTAACATTAATGTCAAGGTTTAGAGTAAGAATCACAATTATTCGCTGATTCTGAACTATGACTAGTTATTCCTTGAGAAAAACTGATTTTAGAAAACTAATTTCACAACACCCAGATGCTGTAGCAGCAATTATGTGTGCTGTACTTTTACTCTCCGGTTGGTTGTGTTTGCAGTTTAGTTGGATTGGATTGGCTTTACTAATTTTGTGTGCAGCCTATGTGATTGGGGGTTACGAAAGTGCCAAGGAAGGATTGACGACTCTATTTCAGGAAAAAGAATTCGATGTTGATTTATTGATGATAGTAGCAGCTTTGGGGGCTGCATTTTTAGGACTTTGGAGACGGGAATATCATCTGATTGTTGATGGTGCGGTGTTAATTCTGATTTTTGCTATTAGTGGTGCGTTGGAAGGTTACGCTATGCAGAAAACAAACAACGCTATTAGCAGTTTGATGGGATTGACACCGGATACTGCGAGGCTAATATTGCATGGTGAGGAAAGACAGGTTGCTATTGATAAATTAGCTATCAATGACGAAATCTTGGTTAAACCTGGAGAGTTGATTCCTACTGACGCTGTGATTATCCAAGGTGCGAGCAATCTTAACGAAGCTTCTATCACTGGAGAATCTTTACCTGTAGAAAAAACTGTAGGTGATCAAGTTTTTGCAGGAACTATCAACGGTACGGGAGCTTTAATACTCAGAGTTCACCAACCACCGGAAAGTAGTTTGATTCAAAGAGTAATTCGCTTAGTAAAGCAAGCTCAAACCGAAGCACCACCATCTCAAATCTTTGTAGAAAATTTAGAACGCAATTACGCCAAAGTAATAGTGGTATGCGGTATTTTATTAGCCGTTTTACCACCTTTCATTTTTAATTGGGATTGGGAAACAACTATTTACAAAGCTTTAATTTTTTTAGTAGTGGCTTCTCCTTGTGCGTTAATGGCTGCTATCATGCCTGCATTATTATCGGGAATTGCTAATGGAGCGCGAGGGGGTATTTTATTTAAAGGTGGAGCAGTTTTGGAATTGGTAGGTAAAGTTAAAGCGATCGCCTTTGATAAAACTGGAACTCTGACGACTGGAGAACCCCAAGTTATCGATATTATCGCAGTTGATGGGGATGAAAACCAAATTCTATCAGTTGCTGCTGCGGTAGAAGTTTATTCAGAGCATCCCATTGGTAAAGCAATTGTGGAAGCTGCTAAGGATAAAAATTTGAATTTAGCACCTGTTAATAACGTAGTTTCTCATACAGGTTTTGGTATTAGCGGTGAAATTGAGGACATAGATATTAAAGTTGGTAATGCTAAATTTATTGAATCAGATTCTGATTTACCCGCAGATTTAGTTGCCAAAAGCCAAAAATTAGAAACACAAGGTAAAACAATCGTTTGGGTTGCTCAGAGTGAGAACATATTAGGAATTATTGCTGTTGCGGATACAATACGTCCTGAAGCTGCAACAACTATCCAACGCTTAAAACAAATCGGCATTCAAAATATTATTGTTGTCAGTGGCGATCGCCAACTAACCACGAGCTACATTGCCCAGCAGTTGGGTATTTCCGAAGTTTATGCCGAACTGCTCCCAGAAGATAAAGTAACCGTAATTCGTCGCTTAAAAAGACAATATCAAACAGTTGCAATGGTCGGAGATGGTATAAATGATGCTCCTGCTCTAGCGACTGCATCCGTGGGAATAGCGATGGGAACTACAGGTAGCGATATAGCCTTAGAAACAGCAGATATTGTATTAATGGCAGACCGTTTAGAAAAATTAGTTGCTACAATTAATCTCGGTCGTCGTGCAATTAGGGTTATCAAACAAAACATTGTCTTCGCTTTGTGCAGCATTGGTTTGTTACTAGTTGCCAATTTTGCCACTGGTATCAATCTTCCTTTGGGAGTAATTGGACACGAAGGTTCTACAGTGTTGGTTACTTTGAGTGGTTTACGGTTGTTGAGAAATAGTAAATGCTTCCGTTAGCGAATTAGGAATTAAAAAATGATTAATAGACATCTCCGGAAAAGAAAAAACCCCTCTCCATGAACGCGAAGCGTTTTCTCGTAGAGTACCTCTCCCCCACAGGGAGAGAGGCTTTAAAACCCCACTTCCCTCGTAGGGAAGGGGGGTAGGGGGGTTAGGTATGCAACGAAGTAAATGTTTTCCCGCAGATGTCTAATAGAATCATCTCAAGTAAAGCATTACAAATTTTATTATTCAAGAGCCGCTCCTATCTAAAGGTAATGCAGTACTATATTACGAGAATGATTTTCATTGTCTCGGAGAAGAAGGATGACTGCTCAAGCTTTAGATACAGTCCCCGTAACCGTTCTCACTGGTTATTTAGGAGCGGGAAAAACAACTTTACTCAACCGGATTCTCACCCACGAGCATGGTAAGAAAGTCGCGGTAATAGTCAATGAGTTTGGGGAAGTCGGAATTGATAATCAATTGGTTATCGATGCTGATGAAGAAATATTTGAAATGAATAATGGCTGCATTTGCTGTACGGTGCGTGGTGATTTGATTCGCATCATTGCTAATTTAATGAAGCGACGTGATAAATTTGACCATTTAGTAATTGAAACTACTGGACTAGCAGACCCAGCACCTGTAATTCAGACTTTCTTTGTAGATGAGGATATGCGGGAAAAATTGAATTTAGATGCTGTAGTTACAGTAGTTGATGCCAAGCATATTTGGCAACATTGGGATGCGGATGAAGCTCAAGAACAAATTGCTTTTGCTGATGTAATTTTACTTAATAAAACTGATTTAGTAGCCCCAGAGCAACTTGAAGAATTAGAACTGAGAATACGGGGAATGAATGCAATGGCAAAAATCTACCGTACTCGCAATTCTGAGTTAGAAATGGATGCGCTTTTAGGGGTAAAAGCTTTTGATTTAGATAGAGCTTTGGAAGTTGACCCAGATTTTTTAAGCGAAGATGCTCACGAACACGATGAAACTGTTTATTCGATAGCTTTGGTGGAAAAAGGTGAATTAGACGGGGATAAGTTAAATCAATGGTTAAGTAATTTACTACAAACTAAAGGTCCCGATATTTTCAGAATGAAAGGTATTTTAAATATTGCTGGAGAAGATGCAAGATTTGTTTTCCAAGGAGTACATATGTTATTAGATGGAAAACCAGACCGTTTATGGAAAGAAGGCGAACAACGTAAGAATGAACTGGTTTTTATTGGTCGCGATTTAGATGAAACTCAGTTGAAAAAAGATTTTCTGGCTTGTATGGCTTAATTTTTCTTAATAGTTACAGCTACTGATGTATACCTCAAAACCTCACCCCCAGCCCCTCTCCCTTACTAAGGCTACGGTGTACACAGAAGTCCGCCGAGGGTTGAAAACCCCCGTCTAATAGCTTAAGTCCTATAAATAGGACTAATTAATCAGTCCTATTTATAGGACTTCTGCTATTAGACTAGGACTTGCAGTCCTAGGCGGGCTTAATAAATGCTATATTTCGCCATTTTATTCGTTCTAAATTCTAAATTCTTCCTTCGTTTAAGGTACAAATGAAAACTATTAAATCTACAGACTTTGATTTAAATTGGAATAATATACTTTCTGATTATATAACCGCTGTAAATTGGTCGCCTGATGGTAGTACTTTAGCGATAAGTTCTGCTGCTGGTGAAGTAAAAGTTTTGGTAGAAAATGAATTAATAACTTTGCACGAAGTTACTAATACTTCCATTGATGGATTAGCTTTTTCTACTGATGGAAAGTTTTTAGCAGTTGGCGGACAAGATGGTAAAGTAAAAATTTGGAGTACTTCTAATCATCAACTCATTGCGACTTTAGAAAATGCGACCGCTTGGGTAGATAAATTAGCATGGAGTCCCCGCAAAAATTTACTAGCTTTTAGTTTGGGACGTTACGTACAGGTTTGGGATGCAGACATTCAAGAAATTGTTGTCACCTTAAACTTTGATAATTCTTCAGTACTGAGTATTGACTGGAGCCATGATGGTAAATTTCTGGCGATCGCTGGTTATCAAGGTGTAAAAATTTGGCGCTCTCATGAATGGGATGAAGACCCGTATTTCTTTAGCGTACCATCAGCTAGCGTTGCTGTGGCTTGGTCGTCTGATGGTAAATACATTGCTTCGGGTAACATGGATAAAACCATCTGTGTATTGGAAACCGATTTTATTGCTAATGCTAAACAAGCCGAACCTTGGTTAATGCATGGTTTTCCGGGTAAGATTCGTCATTTAGCTTGGTCGAAAGTGACTACATCTAAAAAAGAGCCATTACTCGCATCTTCTAGCGTAGAAAGTATAGTTATTTGGGAAAAGCAAGATGATGCATCTTCGGGTTGGGGTGCGACTGTATTAACCAATCACAGCGATATTGTAGAAGCAATCGAATTTGCACCCGATAACTTAATGCTTGCTTCTGCTGGTGCTGACGGTTGGCTTTGTTTGTGGAAAAAAGCGAAAAAAGTAGCGCAAGTTCTCCGAGGTGCTAAAAACGGGTTTTCTTGCATCGCATGGCATCCCCAAGGTAATAAAATTGCTGCTGGGGGTCAAAATGGTGAAGTGTTAATTTGGTCTAAAGGTAATCGTGGGGTTGGTTTTAGTTGAGGATTGATATATATTAAAATGCATTAATCTTCTACAGTATTACATCTATGTCTAATAACTGATTAGTTTACATTTGCAACTAAAAGCTTTCGAGCAGAATTTCATAGATGGAAGAGTCAGGGTAAAATTCTTCTACTTCGTAAGTTGCATATAATCCGTTGAGCATGGTTACTATAACTCTTTCCATATTAATCATATCTTTCATTGGATTTCTCCCCAGTGAACCTATTGTATTAATAGTGTGTGCTAAAGGATTACGAACGTTATCCCATAAATCCTTGATTATTTCTTTTGCTTCTTCTTCATCATCCCAACCAATTTCATTGTATCTGCGCCATATCAATGAATACTGTTCTCGCTGTAATCCAGGAGGAGTTAAAACACTAGAACTATAATGTTGATAAACTTCCCATCCATGTGCTGAAATTTTTGCTATTCTCTCCCTAAGTTCTTTACCCCGTAAGCGTTCTTCGGGATTTTGCTTTGCTAGTGATTCCGCTATAGCAGCAAGGTGGCGAAATCTTGCTTCCCAACTTGAAATATCACGACTTTCTCGAAATGTACGTAAGGCATCAAATATACGAACTATAATCTGAGGATTTGAAGGATAATTGAATGCAGCAGTACAAAGACCTCTAAAAGTAATATCGGTGTATATTGAACCAAATTCAGCAAGTAATACATCAACGGGTTTTTGAAAAAGCTGATACCGTGAAGCCTTGCGAGCAATAAACTTGGGTGCAATACCTTGTTTCCCTAACCAAAACCCTTGAACACCATGACCTACAGCACCAAAATTACCAATACTGAAATCTTCACCTGGTTTAAATAAGCATAAACGCCAAACATCTAAAAAATTTTCACCTTTTTTAAGAATATGCTCAAATAAGGAAGTATTTGTAGATTTCTCTTGAGTAGAGACATAATCCTCTCTATCAAGATTTATCTCAAATGCAATACAAGTAAAATCTCGCAGCTTTTGATTTGGAATACTTTCTAAGTTTTTTAATGTTTCATTATCAATATTAAAACTTTGACTAAGTTGTTTATATTGATCAAATGTAAAACTTCCTAAATACTCGTAAGGTTGTCTTAATTCCGGACAACCTTCTGTATTCGGAGCATAATTAGGTGGACACCCATAAACTTCAGCAGAGTACATCCTGTAGTCGAAATTTAAATGAAGTCCATCAACAGAAGCAATAACGTAGTAACTAAATGGACTGAGCATAGTAAGTAAATTCACTTCAACATCAAGATTCTCCTCTACTTTGCTTTTCAATAGCTTTTCTCACAACTTCAACTTCTAAATCAAGTGCTTGAGCAATTTGCTCGACACTCAATCCCATATTTGACAAACGGGGGATTGCTTCAAGTTTTGTTGCTATTTTTGTTTTTTGTTCAACCTCTTGCTCTACTTCTTCTCGAACTTCTTGATAAAATCTAGTTTTTCGCCACTCGGTTAATCCAAACATTGCTTCTAACTCCTGTCTAGTTTTATTTGAGAATTTATAAATCAACATCCTTTCTACTAATTCTAAAAGCTGGCGACGGTTGCTGACATCTACTTGTTGAACTTGTCCGATTAAATTTCTCGCAACTTCTACCGCTTCCTCTTCTGGAGCAACTACTAATCCGATAATCCCCAACCCAATTGAAGAAGAATTATCTGTTAATTCATCGAGATATATTACTTGTATTTGCCCATCAGATAGTGATGTTCTATACGCAATCGGAATACCTGGATCGAGACTGCGTTTAGACCATAAAACTACTGCTTTCCAAGATTTATCAGGTCTATATTGATTTAAATAAACAAATGCTTCAGTAATTAATCGCCAGTATAAATCGTCATCACGCTGATATTGTACTTCTACAAAATAAATTGGATCTTGGGGATATTCGGGTTTAGGCAAAAATAAACCATCAATTCGTCGTGCAAGCTCTTTTATCTCTACAGAGGAAAATTCATAGTGTGAAGCTTGATTGGGAGATTGTTGCAGTATTTCAAATAGTACGCTGGGGAGGTTTTGTAGCAGCGTGTAAAAGATTGTATCTGTTTTCATCCATTAAGACTTTGAAATCACTGGTAGAGCATATGTATTATACAGCAATGTTTCTACTAATTGTGATGACGAGCTACTGAAGCTTTTAAGTTGCTTCATTGAGTAATAAAGGTTTTTTTACTCTAAAAAACAGTATCTAAGTCAAAGCTCTCCAAGACTGTGAAAGTACTGTCCCTGCCGACTTTGCAAACACAAAGGTTAACAATAAACCTACCGCTAAATCCGGCAATATCGAACCAGTTAGAAAAACTAATCCTGCTGCTATAAGAACAGAGATATTGGCAATGATGTCATTTCTCGAACATAACCACACAGAAGACATATTTAGATTATCCTTTCGATGTCTAGCCAATAACAGCAAACAGGTTAGATTTGCAAGTAACGCTATAACTCCAATCGCACTCATAACGGTTGCTTCTGGAGTTACACCCGAAGAGAATTGATAGATTGCTCTAGCAAAAACTGCGATCGCAAACACAAACATGATGATTCCCTTCAGAAATGCTGAGCCAGCCTGAGCTTTACTACCCTTATTAATCACATACAAACTGCTTGCGTAAACCAAGGTATCACCTAGCATATCGAGGGAGTCTCCAGTCAAAGATATCGAATCCGCACGAATACCTGCTCCAAACTCAACAAAGAACATTACTAGGTTGATGAACAAAACAACCCAAAGAACATTAGCTTGCTGTTTTTTCAGCTTCGTTAGCTCAGAACCCTTGTTTTGACAGCAGTTGTCACTCATAATTTTCCTATTATCCAATTATTCTAATATTCAAACGAACATTAGAATGATATCACAAAAAAAGTTCATTCTAAGCAACATTAGAATGACTTATTCAGCAAGTTGTTTTAAGGTATAGCAAAGAACTTCTGCTATACGCTGGTCTTTGAGAGAATAGTAAGCTAACTTGCCATCGTTTCTATACTTTAAAATTTTGAGGTCGCGTAGTTTCCGCAGGTGATGAGAGGCAGATGCAATCTTGACATCAAGCAGAGAAGCTACATCACACACGCAAAGCTCTTGACCATTACTCAGAGCGTGAAGAATCTTTAAGCGCGATTTATCAGCTAAAGCACTAAACAGAATTTGAGCGTTTTCAATAGTATCATCTCCCGGCAGTGCTTCACCAACCTCTTGCACTAACTCCGAGTTAAAACACTGAGTTTGGCAAATGTCACTTTCCTTGGCTTTAGTCACAAATCTTGACGTACACGAGGTTTTACAACTTAATTATAGCTGTTTGTGATAATCGGTTTATTTTTGTTACTACTCAAAAAAGCCTTCACATCAAACCAACTTTTTACGCTATCATGATAACGATTCTCATTCTAATTATGTATGGTCAGTTCATTATCCCAATCTCAGGAAGGCTTGCAAGAAAAAAATACCCAGCAACTTGAGCGGATTCGTCATACTTGCGCTCATATCATGGCTATGGCTGTACAAAAGCTTTTTCCGGGGACTAAAGTTGCGATTGGACCAGTTACCGATACAGGTTTCTACTACGATTTTGATTGTCCCGTAAGTATTACGTCACAAATGATATGAGCTTTTCTTTAGGAAAACAATCTCAGAAAGCCAGTTCTGAGAAAACTAAGCAAATTAAACAATGGATTTATCAAGCTTTGGAAATTGATGATGAAATTTCTATTTCTTTAAGTCAGCTACAATGTACGGAACCTGGATGTCCACCAATTGAAACGGTAATTAATGTGATGACTAATCCCGTACAACAATACAAAATTCACAAATCTATTGCTCAAATCGAGTATACAGATATCAGCTTGCTCAAGCAGGATAAATAATCTTTAGTTTTTATTTGTTATTTGTTGTTGAAATTTATCTAATATGGCTTCTCACACATTATTTGTTTGCAAATCCTGTTATTTTTCAACTACACAACGCGATTATATGGGTGAAAGAGGTGGTAAACATTTATTAAGTAAGTTACTAGAATTACATGAACAATGGTCGTTAAAATCTGAATTTGTTATTGCAGAAGTAGAATGTTTAAGTGCTTGTAAAAGACCTTGTGCTGTAGCGCTAACTGCTCCCAATAAAACGAGTTTAATGTTTGGTGATTTACCACCATTAGAAAGTGCAGCAGATATATTAAAATTATGCGAAAAATATCGTGCTAGCACTAATGGCATAGTTTCACGAAATCAACGACCAGAAGTTTTGCAAAAAGGAATATTAGCACGAATTCCCGCACCAATAGAATAATCAAAATAAAAAAATCAAAACTTAGTAACAACTCAGTAACAGATACAAGGAGAAATTATGACTCAACTAACTGCACCCAAATCTGATATTATTCCCGATATTCCTAAAAGAGGGATGCCTGTTACTATCATTACCGGATTTTTAGGTAGTGGTAAAACAACATTACTCAATCAAATTCTTCATAACAAAGAAGATTTGAAAGTTGCCGTGCTTGTAAATGAATTTGGTGATATTAATATTGATAGTCAGTTACTCATTTCGACGGATGATGACATGATGGAACTGAGTAACGGCTGTATTTGCTGTACTATTAACGATGGATTGGTTGATGCGGTTTATCGAATTTTAGAAAGAGACGAACGCATTGATTATATGGTTATAGAAACTACAGGTGTAGCCGATCCATTACCAATTGTTTTAACCTTTCTAGGAACAGAACTCAAAGATTTAACCAATATTGATTCTATACTAACTCTTATTGACGCAGAAACTTTCAATCGCGAACATTTTCACAGTGAAGCTGCTTTAAAACAGATAACTTATGGTGATATTATTCTGCTCAATAAAACTGATTTAGTTGGTGAAGAAAAATTAGCAGAGCTAGAAAGTTTTATTAAGGAAACCAAAGTTGGTGCAAAAATTCTCCGCACTTCTTACGGTAAAGTTGCTTTACCACTAATTTTAGATGTGGAATTGACTCCAAAAGATGAATATTCTTCCTTAATTGAGGAAGATAATCACGAACATCATCACCATCATCACGAACACCACCACGAACATCATCATCATGACCACGAACACCATCACCATCACTCAAATCATCTAGAAAACGATGGATTTGTTTCCATTTCTTTCCAGAGCGATCGCCCTTTTGATGTGCATAAATTTGAAATATTTCTTAATGAAGAAATGCCAGAAAATGTGTTTAGAGCCAAGGGTATCCTCTGGTTTAGCGATAGCGAATTACGACATATTTTTCAACTAAGCGGTCCTCGCTATCAACTCGATGCTGATGAATGGTCTACTGCAAACCGTCAAAATCAGTTAGTTTTCATTGGTCGCAATTTGGACAAAAATGAAATTCATATTAAACTGAAAAATTGTTTACTATGATTAGAATATTATTAGTAATTATTGCTAGTCAAATAGTTGGTTGAAGCACTGTAAATACACCCTGTGATTAGCTTATATTTGTCTAATTTATGGGGTGATATTTTATTGTGTATTAAATAGTAAGTTACGATGTTGAAATAAAAAGTAATTAACTTAGAGGATGTTTGAAAAGTGGTTAGCTGTGATTTTAGGCATTTATCGATCCCCCCTAACCCCCCTTAAAAAGGGGGGAATTGGAATCAAAGTCCCCCTTTTGAAGGGGGATTTAGGGGGATCTAGAACGTTTTGCTACCGACAAGAAATCTTTTAAAACATCCTCTTAAAATCACGACTTTATTTTTTCGTCACGAATCAAATTCTGTAAAGCAAGTTGTTTCATTTTTATCTACATAAAGTGGTGTATTCGCAGAATATCTGCTGTAAGTCGAATTAACCCAGGTAAAAAACGCGCTCACAAGGCGCTCTCCTAAATACTTTTATGAAAAAACTAATCCAAAATCTTCTAAGGATGTCATTATATATAGGTAAGCAAATACTGGAGACAAGAAAACGGTTTACGCACGTCCTCTAGCACGATTGATCGAGCAGTTGCAACGCTTGCCGGGAGTTGGTCCGAAAACCGCCCAAAGATTAGCGCTGCACATTTTAAAACGACCTGAAGCGGAAATAGAAGCTTTGGCACAAGCCTTAATTGATGCCAAAAAAAAGGTCGGTTTATGTCGAGAATGCTTTCATTTATCTTCCGAACCAGTTTGTGAAATTTGCCGCAATCCCAAGCGCGACAACGAAACTATATGTGTAGTAGCAGATTCTCGCGATGTGATTGCTTTGGAAAAAACAAGAGAATATAAAGGCAAGTACCATGTTCTAGGAGGGGTAATTTCTCCCATAGAAGGTATTGGCCCCGAGCAATTAAATATTCATTCTTTAGTACGACGAGTAAGTCAGCGAAATCCTAAAGAAGTTATTTTAGCTATTAGCCCCAGCATAGAAGGTGAAACGACGACACTATATGTTGGTCAATTAATCAAACCATTCACCAAGGTAACGCGAATCGCCTTTGGTTTACCCGTAGGTGGCGATTTAGAATATGCTGATGAAGTAACCTTGGCAAGGGCTTTGGAAGGTCGCCGAGAGTTGGATTAGAGGGGGTAGAGTGGGTAGAGGGGGTAGAAAATGATTAACTCGCTACTCCGGGCCTCCGGGCCTCTTAACTCATAACTCTTAACTCCGGGCCTCCGGGCCTCCTAACTCTTAACTCTCAAGTTGTAACTTTTGCTTTAATTTGATTTGTGCCAAGTGAGGACATGACTTGCAAATCTTTAATTAGCTGTAAGGGATTTCTTTGATCGATAGAAAACTGCTGGCTTTGTACGAGCAAATATTCTAAAAAAGTACTGGCAGTAATCGAAAGCTGTTTTTTCTTGGGATATACTACGTGCCATTGGCAATATAAGGGAAAACCTTCAACGTCTAATATGGCGAGTTTATTTATTATGTCTGTTGAATTTAAAGTATGAAGAGATAAAGCCGAAATCCCCAAACCGTCACTTACAGCTTGCTGGATAGCTTCGTTACTTCCAAGTTCCAGATTTATGGGTACTGATATTTTATTCTGAGCAAAAAATTGCTGTACTACTTTACGAGTTCCAGAACCCTGTTCTCGCATAATAAAAGGTTCGTTGGTTAAGTATTTTAATGGAATATTACGCTTATGAGCAAGAGGATGATCGCATGGGGCAACTAAAACTAAGGGGTTGTCCAAAAATGCCTTTGTTTCCATATCTTCTCTTTCCGGCGGACAACTGAGAATATAAAGGTCGTCAAGATTCTCATTCAACCGCGAAAGCAAGACATTATGATTGGTTATTTCTAAAGAAACGCTAACGCCGGGATAAAGTTTACAAAATGGTTTGAGCAATTTAGGAATAAAATATTTAGTCGTGGTAACTGCTGCTAATCGCAGTCTCCCCTGCTTCATTCCTTTTAAATCAACAATAGTAGTTTCAAGCCTGTCGAGACATTTAAAGATTTCCTTGCAAGTACTTAAAACTTCTCTTCCTGCTTCCGTTAGATAAATACGCTTTCCAACGTACTCAAATAGAGGTACACCTACCGCTTGCGTCAGATGCTTTACCTGCATCGAAACAGTGGGCTGAGTTACAAATAATTCTTCTGCTGCACGAGTAAAGCTAGAGTGTCTAGCAGCAGCTTCAAATACCTGTAATTGGTCTAAAGTAATGGACTTCAAGAGAGTGTCTTTCTGTCTAAGATCCCCTACATAACTTTTCATAAAATTATTAACTATTAGCTTATTTACATTGATACTCAACGATTTAACAGCGAAGTCTCCCAACTTTAAGCTGGATACAGTTTTTATTTCCCATATGTATAGAATTCATTACTAAACCAACACAAATGTTGCTTTAACTCAATATACATTACTTTAACAACATTTATGTTGCTAAATTTTAATTAACTTAACATTAACTATAGTTATTACTCTCGTATCGTTTTTGGCTCAAGATATATAAGTTAAAAATATTTCTTAATCAGGGCTTAACAACAGGTGATAAAATTAGCTGCACGTGGAGCGGCAAGCTTACCTTGAGGCAAAATCCGCTCTTACCATGGAATTTTTATGTGTTTCGCAAAAATTTAATATACTTAAAAACCCGATTTTTCAACAAAGCTAATTCCTTAATAGTTTCTTAATTTGTCTGGCTTTGATGACATGAAATAAAATATACTTTTAGAAATATATTTTTAAAATCATGATGGGTAATCATTTAGAAAAAATCTTTGGGCACCTGTGAATGTGAGGCTGTAATCTTCTCAAAGCTGTATATTGCAAAGAGTTACGGTAATATTGATTATTAAAGCCGCTCATACAACTCAAAAATAATGTCAAGCAAATTTGGCGTTATATAAGCACGTTGAGCATAGTGGCAAGTTATAATTTTTTTGCGGATAAACATAAAAAAACTAATTATGAGTAACCCCCTTGTGCAAGCATTTTTCGTAGGCAGAGCCGCTGCTGAAGTCATTAATGAACGTATGGAAGGCGCTTTTACCGATGCTTTAAGCGAACTAGGTAAATTAGATGCCGAACTAAAAGAGCATATGCGATCGTTTACTACTGAAGTGATGGAACGAGCCGAACGTGGATCTGAAACTGCTGGTACTGGGAGTGGAACCTATACTACTCCTAGAGGAACTGGGCAAACTAGTTCTGAGCCTCTCGATCTGCAAGCAATGATTGATGAACTACGAGCAGAAATTGCTGTATTGCGTACTGAATTGCAACGTCATCGTAGCGGTTCCGTTTAAAGCTACATAAAAATCGAAAATTGATCATAAAAGGAAATAAAGGGGTATTTCCGTTGGTAAGAATGCCGAGTGCTAGGAGATAAAATCTCTTAGTTTATGCTCGGTTGAAAATCAACGGCTTTGCAAAAGCTATGGAAAAGGGTTATTCAGATAACGCATACCGTTGGAACCGCAAAAATTATTCTAGTAGGCGACGCTTTGTTGACATTTGGTCATTCGTCTTAACTTTAATGTTAAGGCTTTGGCTATACAATAAGTCTTGGAGCTATCGCGGGGGAGCCAGCGACACCAAAAAGGCTGCTAGAAGAAAATGGCAAGCAGTTTGGATTCGTAACACTCTGCTAGATTTAGGGCCTACTTTTATTAAAGTAGGTCAGTTATTTTCTACTCGTGCGGATATATTTCCCAGCGAATATGTACAAGAACTAACTAAACTGCAAGATAAAGTCCCTGCTTTTAGTTACGAGCAAGTAGAAGAAATTATCGAATACGAACTCGGAAAGAAAATTCCTGAATTGTTTGCAAGTTTTGAACCTATTCCTTTAGCGGCTGCTAGTTTAGGACAAGTTCATAAAGCTGTGCTACATTCTGGGGAATCGGTTGTTGTTAAAATACAGCGTCCGGGATTAAAACAACTTTTTGAAATTGATTTAAAAATCCTTAAAGGTATTACAAAATACTTTCAAAATCATCCGAAATGGGGTAGAGGGCGAGATTGGGTTGGTATTTATGAAGAATGTTGTCGGATACTTTGGGAAGAAATTGATTATTTAAACGAAGGTCGTAATGCCGATACTTTCCGCCGTAACTTCCGCGCTCAAGAGTGGGTTAAAGTTCCGCGCGTTTACTGGCGCTATGCCTCGCCGAGGGTATTAACGTTAGAATACTTACCTGGGATTAAAATTAGTCAGTACGAAGCCTTGGAAGCAGCAGGTTTGGATCGAAAGGTTCTTGCCCGTCAAGGAGCCGAAGCTTACCTGCATCAATTGCTGAATAATGGCTTTTTTCATGCCGATCCCCATCCTGGTAACATTGCCGTTAGTCCAGATGGTGCGTTAATATTTTATGACTTTGGCATGATGGGACGAATTCAGTCCAACGTGCGCGAAGGATTAATGGATACGCTTTTTGGTGTTGCTTCTAAAGACGGCGAGCGAGTTGTTAATTCGTTAGTTAATTTAGGAGCATTGGCACAAACCGATGACATGGGACCAGTGCGGCGTTCGGTTCAGTATATGCTGGATCACTTTATGGACAAGCCCTTCGAGAAACAGTCAGTAGCTTCTATCAGTGAAGACTTGTACGAAATAGCTTACGATCAGCCGTTTAGATTTCCGGCTACGTTCACTTTTGTGATGAGAGCTTTTTCTACTCTTGAGGGAGTCGGTAAGGGGTTAGATCCAGAATTTAGCTTTATGGAAGTCGCAAGACCATACGCAATGCAGCTTATGAGTGATATGAATGGTTCTGAGGGGAACAGTATAATTAACGAACTGAGTCGTCAAGCAGTTCAGGTCAGTACTAGTGCATTTGGTCTACCACGTAGATTAGAAGAGACACTAGAAAAACTTGAACGGGGAGATGTGCGAGTGCGCGTCCGGTCTATTGAAACAGAGCGTTTGCTGCGAAGACAAACAAATATTCAGCTAGGAGGAATCTATGCGCTGATTATCAGTGGATTTACCCTTTCAGCTACGATTTTGTTGGTTCAAAATTATGTATGGTTCGCAGTATGCGCGGGTTTAATTGCAGCAACTGTATCGTGGCTGTTAATTAGATTGCTTTTGCGCCTCGACCGTTATGACCGTATGTATTAGTTTAAATATAAAACTATATGAAACTTAAATTCACGGGTTTTAGCGATCCGGGACTTATTCGTTCTAGTAATCAGGATGCTTTCTATATTGACCCGGAAGGTCGATTTTTCATTGTAGCCGACGGCATGGGCGGTCACGCCGGAGGTGAGGAGGCAAGTCGAATTGCTTCATTGGAAATTCAAAAGTACCTGTTATCTAATTGGGATGGCTCTAAGTCTTCGGACGAATTATTGCAGTCTGCTTTGTGGCAAGCTAACGAAGCTATTCTGCAAGATCAGCAGGAACATTCGGAACGAGCCGATATGGGAACTACTGTAGTCGCAGTTGTATTTCGCCCCGGTGAATCTCCCTATGTTGCTCACATTGGAGATTCGCGCCTGTATCGTTGGCGTTCTTCTCTATTGGAATTAATTACCGAAGACCATACTTGGGTTGCACGCGCTTTAAAAATGGGCGATATCAACATAGAAGAAGCGCGAAATCATCCTTTCCGCCATGTTTTATCTCGCTGTCTCGGACGCGATGACCTTAACAAAGTTGACGTGCAACCGCTTGATGTTAAATCTGGCGATCGCCTTGTATTATGCAGCGATGGTTTGACTGAAGAACTCGCAGATGAAAAGATAGCTTACTATCTGCAAGAAAATACTGTACTTGAAAAAACTGCTCTTTCTCTAATAGAAGGAGCTAAAGAACAAGGCGGACACGATAATATTACTGTTGTGATTGTCGAACTAGAAGATTAGATTTTATCGATTATTTTTGATTGTCTATAGATGGGCAGAGGTACTTAAAAATTTTTATAGAGGTAATTTGTAATACAAAAGAACATTTTTTGACGTTAAGAGTAAAAATACTCATCAATTTGTTCAGTCTGAGCATTTTTTCTAGTTACAACTTGATACAAATACTTTAACCTCCGAAATAATATATTCGGAGGTTAAATTTTCATATTTGCTAAATTGACATCTTGCAGCTTAAAAGGCAATGCGAATATAATTCACCCGCGAATTGCTCTCCCGTCTTTCTTGAGCTTAATCACGCTTTCTGCTTTAAACCGAGCCATTCGCTAATAAAGCTGATTCGTCAACAGGTTTATTTAAATACATTTATTTAAATAAGCTCAAATAACTCAAGCAGGAACCGAAATATGAGTTGTCAAACTTGAGGTTTATATCATTCGGAAGAGATGCAATACAGATAAAAGCCAAAAATAGACATTCCGACGGTGGGCAATATGTCAAACAATTGTTATCTTTCTTTATACAGGGGTAACAATTTATCGGCAAATCCACTGCTGACTCAGATATTATTGTCTCGCTCTGTTACCAATGCAGTTTCATTCGCTGTTATTTTCTTCTTTACTTATTGGAGTTTGAAAAATGAGCCAACCAATCGAACTTTCCTTGGAGCAGCAATTTAGCATTCGCTCCTTTGCTAGCCAAGTTCAAGGCATGAGTCACGAACAAGCTCAGGACTTCTTGGTCAAGCTTTACGAGCAAATGGTTGTTAAAGAAGCTACTTACCAAGAACTTCTTAAGCATCAGTGGGGCTTGGATTCGGGTTCCACTTGGGCATAGCTATATAGCGTCAAAGTGGACGACCTCCTTCTCTTGCTGGGTTCCTTGCAGACGGAAAAAAGCTGGGGATGCCGGGGCGTCAACTATTAACTTAACCTCGATTGAAACGTATTTTTAGCAAAACTATAACCTGCTGTCTTTACAAGATTAGTTAGGGAGTATACCGTTAGTTACCGAACCTTGCAAAAATAAAGCAGATTTTAGGCTGGATCATTTTTAATTATGCCCGATTAAATTCGTAAGAATTACTTCGGGGCAATAACTTGGTAATTCTTAGATTAGAGCGCTCCAAGCCTTCAAGCAAAAATTATCTATTATTTTTATAACTGTATTTTAGGTCTTCCTACACATTTTCTTAAAAAAAATTAATATTAGTTGAGTAAATACCACAGTTTTTTATATAAACCCTGTGGTATTCGCCCCATCAGAAAGGTCAAAGGGAGAATCTGTATTAATTCCTTGTAATTTTGCTATAATTTGCGGTTTAATCTTCTGATATTCAGCTTTGAGTAAGTTTTTACTGAATTGGGGTTTAGCGGAAGATGGTAGCGTGTGGCTCATGTCTCTCCAAGAGAGCAGCCGCTGACGTTGAGCAGGTGCAATACTCGAAAGTAGAATATGGCTGCACTTTGAGGGAGTTTCTCTTCCAAAAAATACCAGACGGTAATAACCCGTTTCTCCTAAGAGAGTGGCAATATCTTTACCCGTACTAGTTTTCAAGTCGAGATAGTAAGGAAGCCATTTTGCACCGAACTTGCGATGGTAAATGACGGTAATCCATAACAGCATCGGATG
>JBARZF010000186.1:0-11819 GCA_049649675.1 Rivularia sp. (in: cyanobacteria)
AGATGATTACGATTGATGCTGAAACTGGCGAATATGGAATTGATAAAACTGGTATAGAAACTGCGATGAAGTTAAAGCAGAAAAAACCAATGGCTAGATTATTTACTATGCGGATTGGTTACGATGTTGCATTCAGCTTTGGTGGTGTTCCTTTGAAGCGTACAGTTAAATGATTCAGGGAAGAATTAGTGAGAGTAAGGCAACAATTCCAGTAATTTTTCGTTTACCTTCACAACCAGATTTTTCTGTGGATTTTGTTATTGATACTGGATTCAACGGTTATCTTACCTTACCACCACAAGCTATTAATGCGATGAATCTTCCTGTATATTCTAGTACGCCTATAAGCTTAGCTGACGGTAGCGAAACTTTATCAGCTATACATTTCGCGACTATTGTTTGGGATGATGTAGAAAAAGTAGTCCTTGTTTTAGCTTCTGGTTATAAACCTTTGTTGGGAGTTGCTTTGATGGAAGGATATCATTTAGAGATTAATTTTGAAGAAAATGGTTTGGTTTCCTTGGAAAAAATATCGTCTTCTCTCTGATAGAGAACTTGCTTTGATAAAGGAAGTTTTTCGTCAACTAGAGCAGAAATTACAACAACGCCGTCAGCAAGCTGATTAACTTAAAATTATAAATAATAGTCAATTTAAAGAAATAACCATGCACCCTATATTAAAGGTTGATATTTCTGAATTAAGCGTATCCGAGCGAATACAATTAGCTGAAGATTTATGGGATAGTATTTTGGCTGAGGGTAATGCTGATGTTCCTTTGAGCGAAAGCCAAAAACAAGAATTAGATAGACGCTTAGAATTGCATCGTCAAAATCCACAGCAGGGTTCAACTTGGGAAGAGGTTAAACAGCGATTGGGTTTTGATAAATGAATTATCAGTTAATTATTAGCCCGGAAGCGGAATTTGATATTCAAGATGCTTTTGAATGGTACGAACAAAGTAGTTCTGGATTGGGTTCGGAATTTGTTCGTGCTGTTGATGGCTGTTTTGCTTTAATCGGACGCAATCCCTTAGCTTATGCCAAAGTGTATCAGCAAGTACGACGGATATTGATACGCCGTTTTCCTTATGCGGTAATGTATGTTGTGGAAGAAAATGTCATTACCATAATCGCTTGCTTTCACGTTAAACGCGACCCGAAAAAATGGCAGGATAGAAATATTTAGCTACTGTTCATTATTTAAAGCGCAGCATTCTCCATCCTGGAGACTAAGTATTATTGCTTATTTTTCGGTATTACTGTTCAAAGATGTTATTTGAGCAGCTAATTTGGGAATTCTTATTTAAGTACTATCTATCAACCTTCTGTAGGTTGTTACAGCTAAGCTAAGTAAACAGTAAAGCTAGAGTAATCCTTGAATTTAAGCTAATTTGACCATTCATTACTCAAGGGATAGTCCTTAAACTATGGTGTTAGTTTTTTCTAACACTTAAAGCATCTGAACTCCTATCTTCAGGGTAAGTAATACCGAAAGTAAAAATTAATTCTTATGAGTAGCCCCATTCAAAAAATTTTATTTGGTAGTCCAGGAACTGGAAAAAGTTACAAAATTGATAATGAGATAATTCCTCATATTTTAAAGATTGACAAAGAGAAACATCCTGAAAATATTATTAAAACTGTTTTCCATCCAGAATATACTTATGGCGACTTTATGGGAAAGCTTGTACCTATTACTAGAGCAAGTAAAGTTGAGTACAACTTTTATGAAGGACATTTTTTAAGAGCTTTAGGACAAGCTTATAAAAATATTTTGGCAACACAACCCTCAGAATTCAATCAAATTCATTGGGAGAAAGTCAAAAATGTTGCTCTTGTCATAGATGAAATTAACCGAGGAAATTCCGCGTCTATTTTTGGAGTTTGCTTTCAATTATTAGATAGAGAAGATACAGGATGGTCAAGTTATAGTGTTAATTTAACAGAAATTGAATTTTATAAATTGATTGAAATTATTGGCACAAAAATATCAATAGTAGATGGGGATCTGAAATTTCAATTTCCTGGTGATAGTCATTTTGTCAAATTTGACAGCTTAAAAGATAAATTCGTCCCTTTAGGCATTAATACGCACACAAGAACCATTAAATTACCACCAAATCTATCCACACTTGCCACGATGAACACATCTGACAACTCAATTTATTTTATGGATAGTGCTTTCAAAAGACGTTGGGATTGGGAATTTATCAATTGGGATGGTAGTGTACCTTCTTCTGGAACATTTGGAAAATCTGGTAATGGAACTCTAGATGAGGAAGAGTGGCTAGATTTGATTAAAAAACTAAATAGCTTTATCAAAAAACAGCACGCTTCTATTCGTGGCATTGAAGATAAGCAAGTTGGAAAATACTTTATTAAAGAAAGACCTGTAACAGAAAAACAAATTCAAAATAAACTTATGTTTTTCTTATGGGATAGTGTTTTTAACCGTGATAAAAGACCGTTGGTAGAACTTTTAAATGTAACAAAAGATCAACTCGTCACTTTTGGCGATTTTACGAAGTTACATAACCAGTTTATAAATAAATTGTTGCAGAATGAGACATGATTGACTTTTCAGAAATTACGCTGGTTAAAAAGCCTAATGATAATTTTGTCGGAATTCGTAAGTCAGAATTAGAAGATAGTTACGAATTCTGGCTACCTAATGGATTTAACGATTTTCCCGAAAAAGATTTTGATAAGGTGCGAGATTTATTTTTCAAAATGTATCGCACTTTCCGTAAATTTGAAAATGATAATAAAAATACTAATAGAGTTAATAAAAACAACCCTGATTATCAATCAAATCAAGATCAAACAAGTATTTCTTCCGGTGGGCTATCTTTTGTAAATGAAGATGGAGAAACATGCCAAGTATACAGCAAACTCAAAATGATTGAGCGTGTACTTGAAACTTATGATGATTTAGCTATCAACTCAATTCAAAATAAAATCAAGCGAAGTGAGGATATTGATTATTCTCAAATTCATAAATACTTGGACAGAGCTATATATTTAGAGAATGATGTAATTTACGTAGATACGATGGATTTACCTCGTCCATTATTGCGCTATGAAGGAACAGATATCGTTAACCTTTATTGCTATATCCTTGATGAAATTATCCAACAGCTACAACAGGACGTACCAGATAATATTAAAGCCCGAATTGAGGATATTAGTTTTTTAAGTAATCAGTTTAAAGATAATTATTTGACTAGTGAGCAATCAATCTTTGATGAAGATACTTTTCTAGAAACGACTAGTATCCTTAAAGAAGCATTAGATAATATAGATAAAAACACTTACTACAAAGATGCTGATTACTGGGGTTTATATGAAGCTATTGAAACATTTTTATATGGTGAATTAAATTCAGAAATAAACGATGGTGATTACTGGGGTATTAAAGGATTCTCTTTAATTTGGGAAGAGATGTGTCATACATATTATTTCAGAAATTATCAAAAATATATATGCTTTGCTGACACAGATATATCTTTAAAAAACTATAATAATTCTCATCATAAAAGAACACAATCAGAAAAAAATAGAGTTGGTAACTTACCAATATCTTTTTCAGATGGAACGAATTTGTTTAAGCAATGGATTTATTCAGAAGAATTAGTTATTGATGAAAATCAAACATTAAAATGGCATGAGTTACTTGTTATTGGATTTGATCCAGATTCAAGGCATTTAGTTTTTACCGATGGGGTTAAGGTACATCCAGATTATGATTATTTAAACTATGGTTATGCTCCAGATTACGAGCAAACTAAATTAATGTGTAGATATTTACGTCCTGATTTAGTATTACAGCAAGATGATGAAACAATAGAAATAATTGATTTCAAAGATGTTCCTCTTGAATTTTATCTTATTCAAGATAACTTATCTCCTAAAGAACGTCATAAGTATAAATATGATGTGATTAAATCGCTGACTTATGAATTAGCTATTCAGCAAACACATACAGTTACCAAAAATATTTTTTTCATTCCTTTTTACTACGAATCACTACCTGCAAACGACTTTATTGGTGACATTGAAACATCAGAAAATATCAAAGGTATTCGTATTTTTAAAGCTAACTTTTTCTTTATCCAGCAAGAATATCTTCAGGAGAATACATGAACGAAGAAATTAAGAGTATTGGTATTTATTCCGAAGATTATAAATTTGAAAGTGATTATATTCCTTTTATATCTTTTAAGACCCATAAACAAAAAGACATTATTGAAGATTACATTTTTACTAAAGCTAATATATTCTTTTATGAAATACTCAAATTTGATTCTATTAACATAAAAAAAACCTACATTAATTATCCTAAAACTATTACAGAAAAAGACTTTAAGTCAACAGATATCAGTTATTTTTACAAAAATATATTTTTTGACTTAGGTAAGCGTGATTCTAACAATAGATTAGATTTTTCTCCAAAGTGGGGAATCACCTTTGATGAAAAATGCGCTCCAATAGAGGTAAGTTTTTTATCTCCTAGTTTTAAAGTTCGTCCAGATTCTAAACCAAGGTTTAACCCTTTCGATTATTATCATCATGATGAGTATAAATGGAACTATAAATACGGAACGATAGATATTAACGAAGAACCAGTTTTTTATTATATTTACTTTTCCTTACAAGAATTATTAGACGAAATAAAGAAAATATCTTAATTACTTCCCCCATCTCCCCATCTCCCCATCTCCCCATCTCCCTCGTCCCCATCATGTTGTACGATAAAAAAATACAAAACCCGGTATCTTGACCGAGTTACCGTAGATTAAAGAGGAAAACAACAGATGGGGCTTTGGCGCTTCGTTGCCCGTTTGACGAAAAGGGGTGGAATCAAAAATTTTGTTTTACTATTTTTGGTGGGTTTAAGTTTAAGTGTTTCGCTGATATCTTGTAGTGCGTCGAATGCCCAAAATTCCAATCGAGTTGATTTAACGCTGGTTTCCTATGCAGTCACCAAACCAGCCTATAGAAAAATTATTCCGCAATTTGTGGAAGAGTGGAAGCAAACACACAATCAAACGGTGCGTTTTTACGAAAGCTATGGTGCTTCCGGCGCTCAAACCCGTGCTGTAGTTGATGGTTTGGATGCTGATGTGGTGGAGTTGGCTTTGGCTTTGGATATGAAGAGAATTGAAAAAGCTGGGTTGATTCAACCGGGATGGGAAAATGAAGCGCTTAATAATAGTATTGTGACTCAATCTGTTGCGGCTTTAGTAACTCGTAAAGGTAATCCCAAACAAATAAATAATTGGCAAGATTTAACTAAAGATGGCGTTAGTGTTATTACCGCAAACCCAAAAACTTCCGGTGTTGCGCGGTGGAATTTCCTGGCTTTATATGGTTCAAAAATAGAAACTGGTGCAAAAGATGCTCAAGCATTAGATTTTACCAGCAAAGTTTATCAAAACGTTCCAATATTACCTAGAGATGCCCGCGAAGCCAGCGATGCATTTTTTAATCAAGGGCAGGGAGACGTTTTAATTAATTATGAAAACGAATTGATTTTAGCTGGTTTGAAAGGTAAACCGAGTAATTATATAGTCCCCGAAACGAATATTTTGATTGAAAATCCCGTTGCGGTGATTGATAAAAATGTAGATAAACATGGTAATAGAGAAGTAGCGGAAGCTTTTGTAGAATATCTATTTACTCCCGCAGCTCAAAGAGAATTTGCAAAAATTGGATTTCGTCCAGTAAATCAAGTTGTTAAACAAGAATTCGCGGCTAAATATCCTCCAGTAAAAACCTTATTTACCGTCAAAGAATTAGGTGGTTGGGATAAAGTTCAAAGCCAATTCTTTGCCGATAATGCAGCATTTGATCAAATTCAGAAGAAAATAAGTCAAAGGTGAAAGGTTAGAGGTTAAAGGTTAAAGGGAAGATGGTGCGTTACGGCATTATCACAATAATAGTTTTTTAATCAAATTATTTCGTGCCGTAACACACCCTACAATCTGATAATTGATAATTGATAATTGATAACTGATGAGCGTTGCACAATCTAATTTTCAAAATCCGAAATCTAAAATCCAAAATCCAAAATCCAAAGTTCCAAAATTCTCCTTGCCTTGGGGAATTACTATTGGTTATCTGACTATTATGCTGTTGCTTCCGGTGACGGCTTTAGTTTTACAAGCTTCTCAGGTGGGGTTAAGCGAGTTTTGGCGGATTGCTACTAGCGGGATCGCACTTTCTGCTTACAATGTCACTTTTGTGACTGCGTTGGTTGCGACTGCTGTTAATGGTGGTTTTGGTTTATTAATTGCTTGGGTACTTGTTAGATACGATTTTCCGCTGAAGCGTTTTGTTGATGCGGCGATCGATCTACCTTTTGCTTTGCCCACGGCGGTAGCAGGTTTAACTTTAGCTAATGTCTACTCGGAGAATGGCCCGATTGGCTCTTTATTAGCACCGTTGGGTATTAAAGTTGCTTTCAGTCGCTTTGGAGTTTTTGTGGCGATGCTGTTTATTTCGCTACCATTTATCGTGCGAGCGTTGCAGCCAGTGTTGCAAGAAATGGAACACGAAATAGAAGAAGCGGCTTGGAGTTTGGGAGCGTCGAAGTTTCAAACTTTTTGGCAAGTAATTTTTCCACCTTTATTTCCAGCTTTGTTAACGGGTATTGCTTTAGGCTTTTCTCGTGCTGTAGGAGAGTACGGTTCGATTGTAATTATCTCTTCAAATATTGCCTTCAAAGATTTAATTGCATCGGTGTTAATTTTTCAACGTTTGGAACAATATGATTACGCTGGTGCAACAGTAATTGGTACCGTACTTTTAGGAATTTCGCTGTTAATTTTATTAGCTATTAACTTATTACAAGCTTGGGGAAAGAGGTATCAGTAAGCAGTTAACAGTGAGCAGTTATCAGTTACCAGTGAAAGAGGCTTTTGCGACTTTTTAACTTTCCCGCTTATTGAATTGTTAATTCCTGACTCAATCGTCTTAATTCCTAACTCTTAATTCCTCATTTTTTTCCAAAAAATTAACAACTAATTATTATTTAATTATGGGTAAAAGACTTTTAATTGTCAGTGCTATTACTTACTTGGGATTGGTATTAATTATTCCGGCTATAAATGTTTTTTATCAAGCTTTTAAAGGTGGTATTGGGCAGTTTTTTAGCAATCTGACGACTGATGATTTTCTGAGCGCGGTGGGGCTTACTTTACTTATTGCTTTGATTGTGGTGCCGGTAAATGCTGTATTCGGACTTTGCGCTGCTTGGGTTTTGGCTCGCAATCGCTTCCCCGGAAGGGCTTTTGTGATGAGTATTTTGGATGTCCCTTTTTCTGTCTCCCCGGTGGTTGCTGGTTTGATGATGATTTTGCTTTACGGGCAAAATGGTTGGTTTGGCGGGATATTGGAAGCGATTAATTTTAAGATTATTTTCGCTTTTCCAGGAATGGTTTTAGCAACTGCTTTTGTAACTATGCCTTTTGTGGCGCGGGAAGTAATTCCGGTTTTGGAGGAAATCGGTTCTTCTCAAGAGGAAGCTGCAAGTACTTTGGGTGCGAGTCAATGGCAAACTTTTTGGCGGGTAACTCTACCAAATATCCGCTGGGGTTTGCTTTATGGTTTAATTTTGACGAATGCTAGAGCAATGGGTGAATTTGGAGCGATATCTGTCGTATCTGGCAATATTATTCGTAAAACTCAAACTTTACCGCTGTTTGTAGAGCAAGCTTATAAGCAGTATGAAACGGAAACGGCTTTTGCTGCTGCGGTGCTACTTGCTTGTTTGGGGTTCGTCACCCTGGTTTTAAAAGAAATTGTGGAACGGAAGACGGCAGTGAACAGTGAGCAGTGAACAGTTAGCAGTGAACAATGAACAGTGAACAATGGACAATGAACAATGAACAATTATCAATCAACTACGAACGCACCCGATTGATAATAACTGATAACTGATAACTGATAACTGATAACTGTTTGGTTGTGCAAGGAGTCATTAGTTAACTTTTGATTAAGCAATTCTGGATTTTAGATTAAAATTACTAATCTAAAATCTAAAATCCAAAATCCGTCTTGGGGCTTATGCCATTTGATTTTCAATCGCCCAACGGGCTAATTCGGTACGATTGTGGAGGTTGGTTTTACCCAACATATTGGAAACGTGGCTTTCAACGGTACGCTGGGAGACGTTTAATTCTTCAGCGATTTCTCTGTTAGCCATACCTCTAGCCACAAACTGCACTACTTTTAGTTCTGTTGGGGTTAGTTGAACATCAAAGGGTACTTGGATGCGAGAGCCGTTTTCGCCTCCCTTGGCTTGATGTTCTTTCCAACGAATGGTTTGCTTGAGCGAGGATTCAACTTGGGCTACGAGTTCTTCTGGTTCAAAGGGCTTGACCATATATACATCAGCACCTTTATTCAAACCTTTCACTCTGTCTGCGCTTTGTCCCTTTGCAGAAAGGAAGAGAACAGGTATCCAACTGGTGCGTTCTGTTTGTCGGACTTGTTCTACAAAGGTGTAACCGTCCATTTCCGGCATCATCACGTCGCAAATAATCATGTCTGGAATGTCTAGCTCTAATATTTCCAGAGCTTCCCGACCATTTTCGGCTGTGACGACTTCATATCCTCGGAATTCTAAGTAGTCTTTTACCAGCAAGATGAGATTAGGGTCATCATCTATGAGCAGTAAGCGTTTATGATCTTTCATGCTGGGTTCTTTCATAGCAGTGGCACTTGTCGCGCGTAGATCCATCAAGGTCTTGAATAGTTATCCTAAGAAGGTGGATGATTGAGATGTTGTCCTTTTTTCCCACTTACCTTGCCTTTCTATTGGTGGAATTCTCAAGGGAGATTATCCCCTCCATCGAGATTTCACCATCAAGTTGGCCGAGCCACAGTAAGGATACGTAGAGCAATAGTATCTATAATGCGCTATTATATATCGCTTTGAAAGGTACGGGCTAAAAACATTCCATAAAATAATAATCCTTTCATGTTCATTCCTGTCAGTATTGGGCGAACATACCTATAAATGAAAATAACCCGCGCCTCATCTCTAATTCTGCTTTTACGTATCCAACTGAATGCTCCCCTCTCCTAATACAGATTTTATTTCTTATTCAGAGAAGCCTTTATGGTAAGGAAAGAATAAAAAGTATCGCTTAATAAACAATTTGTAAACTTCCAGGGCGTTCGGTTAAGACACGTTCAATTACTCAGGGGATAAAGGAGTAGTTACCACAAATAAAGCCGAGGTAAGCTACTATTATTGTTCTAGAACAACCGCTCCCGCAAGTAGTTGGTAATTGTTTATCAGAATCTTCCACTTGTACAGAGTCCATTTTGAGCTTAAATAGTCACTTTTTCAAGTATTTCTAAAACTAAAACTAGCGAGACGAGAAGCAAAAATTAGAAATTAAAGCTTATTTTCATAGAAATACACGTTGTTGAATTTTTGACCACCCTAAAGTTTCTGTATAGTTTCTAAGCTGTTTGTAGGGTTCTCTGCTAGTTCTTTTTGGTACTTGAAGGCTCGAATGAAACACTGCATCATCACGCATAAAAAAGCAACATTTTACAGTTCTATAACAATTTCTTGGCTTTGCAAATAATGGCGAGCCATATCAAACTCTTCTTCGGAAGTTGCATAAAACCCGAACACAAGAGTGAAATTGAGCATTTATACTTAAGTAGGCCCATAGGTCAGCTTAGTTCGGGAACCCGTACTATAGGAAACGTTGCGATTACACGTCTGGCTTCGCTAAATTAGCACTCAGGAGTCGAGAGTGCTAAAAAGGCAAAAAAAGTTATGGCAGCTGTATCTCTAAGCGTTTCTACAGTAAAACCTTTGGGCGATCGCGTTTTCGTGAAAGTCAACGCATCGGAAGAAAAGACCGCCGGTGGTCTATACTTGCCCGATACTGCAAAGGAAAAGCCTCAAGTAGGTGAAGTAGTAGCAGTAGGCGACGGTAAAATGAAGGATGACGGTGGTCGTCAGTCGGTGGATGTAAAGGTTGGGGACAAAGTTCTTTATTCCAAGTACGCTGGCACCGACATTAAGTTGGGTACCGATGAGTATGTACTGCTTTCTGAGAAGGATATTCTAGCGATTGTTAGTTAGTAGTTAGTAGCTAGTAGTTAGTTGTTAGTTGTTAGTTGCCCGAAAAACTGCAACTAGTAATTAAGAACTAACGGTCAATAAATAACAACATTTTTTTACAGAAAGTAAGCGAAAGGTACAAGTAGGAAATTATGGCTAAGCGGATTATTTACAACGAAAACGCTCGCCGTGCTTTAGAAAAAGGCATGGACATCTTGGCAGAGGCTGTGGGCGTTACTCTAGGGCCAAAAGGTCGCAACGTAGTATTAGAAAAGAAATTTGGTTCACCTCAGATTGTTAATGATGGTGTGACCATTGCCAAGGAAATTGAATTAGAAGACCATGTAGAAAACACTGGCGTATCTTTGATTCGTCAAGCTGCTTCCAAAACTAACGACGCTGCTGGTGATGGAACCACCACCGCGACCGTTTTGGCGCACGCAATGGTTAAAGAAGGTTTGCGGAACGTTGCAGCTGGGGCTAATGCGATTTCCTTGAAGCGCGGTATTGACAAAGCATCTACCTTCTTAGTAGGGAAGATTGCTTCGCTTGCCCGCCCTGTAGAAGATTCTAAAGCTATTGCTCAAGTTGGTTCAATCTCGGCTGGTAACGACGAAGAAGTCGGCCAAATGATTGCCCAAGCAATGGATAAAGTTGGTAAAGAAGGTGTGATTTCCTTGGAAGAAGGAAAGTCCATGTTCACCGAGTTGGAAATTACAGAAGGGATGCGCTTTGACAAAGGCTATATCTCTCCTTATTTTGCAACCGATCCAGAACGTATGGAAGCAAATTTTGATGAGCCATTCATTTTGCTCACCGATAAGAAAATTGCTTTGGTACAAGACTTGGTACCCGTTTTAGAACAGGTAGCTCGTTCCGGCAAGCCGTTAATAATTATTGCTGAAGATATTGAGAAAGAAGCTTTAGCAACCTTGGTTGTAAACCGTTTGCGCGGTGTACTTAACGTAGCTGCTGTAAAAGCACCTGGTTTTGGCGATCGCCGTAAAGCGATGTTGGAAGATATCGCAGTTCTAACTGGTGGACAGTTAGTTACTGAAGATGCTGGTTTGAAGCTGGATGCCACCAAGATAGATATGCTTGGTAAGGCTCGCCGCATCACCATCACCAAAGACAGCACCACCATCGTAGCTGAAGGTAACGAGCAAGCAGTTAAGTCTCGCTGCGACCAAATTCGCCGTCAAATGGATGAAACCGAATCTTCCTACGACAAAGAAAAGTTGCAAGAGCGTTTGGCTAAATTGTCCGGTGGAGTTGCAGTTGTTAAAGTAGGTGCTGCAACCGAAACCGAAATGAAGGACAAGAAATTGCGCCTTGAAGACGCTATCAACGCTACCAAAGCTGCTGTAGAAGAAGGAATCGTTCCTGGTGGTGGTACAACATTGGCTCACCTTGCTCCTCAATTGGAAGAGTGGGCGAATGCCAACCTCAAAGGTGAAGAACTAATTGGTGCAATGATTGTAGCTCGCGCATTACCTGCTCCTTTGATGCGGATTGCTCAAAACGCCGGACAAAACGGTGCGGTAATTTCCGAGCGCGTTAAAGAGAAAGAATTTAACACCGGCTACAACGCAGCAACCAACGAATACACCGATATGTTCGCTGCTGGAATCGTCGATCCCGCAAAAGTAACCCGCTCTGCACTACAAAATGCAGCTTCCATCGCGGCAATGGTGTTGACAACCGAATGTATCGTTGTTGACAGACAAGA
>JBARZF010000187.1:0-10428 GCA_049649675.1 Rivularia sp. (in: cyanobacteria)
TGGCAGAGGAAAGCATTTAGTAGAATCAGATTTATTGAGTGTATTAGATTCTGGTAAGATTGCAGGGGCTTTTATAGATTCTTTTTATACTGAGCCATTACCAAAAGATCATCCTTTTTGGTTTCATCCCAAAATTATAGTTACTCCTCATATATCTGCTGCTGGAATACCTAGTGATATAGCAATAGAGGTTATTAATAATATTAATAAATTTTTAAGTGGTCAACTATTGGATAATTTAGTTGATGTAAGTCGAGGCTATTAAGTAACCAACTAAGTAGTTAGAAAAAATTAATTACACATTTTATTTCTTTAATTCAACATAAACATTAAATTATCATAAATTCAATAAAAAACACATCTCAAATATAGCGAAAATAGTATATAGAGGAATTTATCCTACCTTTCCTACTTGATAGATTTAAATTTGAGTCGATGCAGTTTTTCACAACTAAAAAGTAGGAAAGGTAGAGTATTTGGCACAAAGAGTTTACTATCTTATTTATATGCTGTAAGTTAATCTTTATCAACTTAAACAAATTTGACTTAAATATAATTAATTCAGTAAATTATAAATGAAATATGGATTTGAATTAAGATTAACTTCTGGAAAAGGAGAAGGTGTTTTCGCAACCTTAGCATTTAAAGCTGGAGACACGGTAATAATAGGAGTAATTGAAAAAATTCTGGATGAAAATGACTCTCATGGTTCCCAAATAAAGGAAAATAAATATGTTCGGCACGCTGGATTAACATCTAAAGTTAATCACTCCTGTAATCCAAATTGTGGTATTAAACTCAATCAAACTGGCGCTCACGACTTCGTAGCAATGAGAGATATTAATGTTGATGAAGAAATAACCTTTGATTACGCCATGAGAAACTACTCGATTGATTATTTTTCAATGCCATGTGAATGTGGTTCGGAAAACTGTAGAACAAAGATAACTGGATACAAAGATTTACCAATACAGAGAAAAATAGATTATGCAGGTTTTATTGCTCCTTATCTTCTCGTTCTAGAGGCCAAATATGCTGATGAAAATCAACCTCAATTTACTCTAAATAAACATAGTTGACAAAGCAGCGATCTAATCTGAATTTGAAGTTAGGAGGTTAAAGCAATGTTGTTAATTAATGGATTTGATTTTAAATTTTCTTTTCAATTGGCTTTCTGGTATAATATATTGGCAAATTTAAAACTCATTCATCCTCTCATCCCTAAAAAGTTGAAAGCTCGACTTCCGTAGGGTTGGAATTTTCATATGTTTTGGACTCTATTGTTTTAATTTGATTGAGCCGGATCGAGCCAGTCACAGCAAGTACTGATGAACTGTCCCCCATTTGTGAATATTCTGATGTAGAGTAATTCGTTTAATTATTGTTGTTGATGTTGAGCTAATTAAAAAGTCCAAAATTACCTGATTGCTTATCTTAATAAATCATATGAACGCATTATTGGATTCATTAAAAAACTTTGAATTTTTAGACCTTCTCGATAGTATACCCATCGGCAAGATTATTGCAGTTTTTTTAATTCTGGTTTTTACTCAGTTCTTTAGAAAACTAATTACGAACTTTATCGTTCGCATCGTTGAGCGTTTTACAGCAAAAACAGCGACCACCCTTGATGATGAGCTAATCGAGATTTTTAAACCAGCCATCAGCCTAATCGTGCTAGTTTCAGGTATTTGGTTGGCACAAGTAGTTATAGCAGACGAGCTAGGAGGTCAATTAACTGCCAACGTTGATAAGATTATCAATTTTATTTTGGTTCTGATTGTTGGTAACGTTATTTTTCGTTCTGCTTCTTTGTTAGGAAAAATCCTGGCAGACACAGTTCTGCGAACCGAAACAGAATTAGACAGTCTGCTTAGACCTTTTGTGCCAAAGGTATTTCAAACAATAGCCATCATGTTAATTATTATCAAGATGGGTGAAATATTTTTGGGTGCATCCGCCGGAGCGTTAATAGGTCTTTTGGGTGGTGCTGGTATTACCATTGGTCTGTTATTTAAGGATATTGTCTATGATTGGTTTTGCACTGTCATTATCTACATAGATAAACTATATAAGGAGGGAGACTGGGTTTTTGTAACGGGCATAGATGGTTTTGTTCAAGTCATACACGTTGGTTTTAGAAGCACAACTCTTAAGGTAATGAGTTGGGGTTGTGTACAAAAAATGCCTAATTCACAAATGATTTCTGGCATAGTGCAAAATTGGTCGCAACCAGCAGGTAACGCCCCATTAGTCTGGGGGCTTAATCTTACTCTCAAAATTGATGGTATTTCAGCAGCGAAAACTGCCAAAATTTGTCAGAGCATTAGAGACGCTATCCCCGCGATTGAAGGGATGTATTCTGAATATGTAGTTCGCTTTAGTCATGTGGAAGAAAATGCCCGTGTCATAGCCATCAAAGCATTTGTTGAAAAATTAAATTTGTACTACGTCAATGAAGAAAAACTAAATTTAGCTATTTTAGAAATTTTGGAACAGGAAGGTCTTGATACTTTGCACGTCCAGTTAGAAACTGAACCAGAAAACTACCAAAAGACTCTAGCTGCCATCAATAATTAATGGATTGCTGAGGTAAGATTCGGCAATCAAAATTATCGAATCAGCTAGTGATGGCATTCAATTTATTTAACGAACTTTACGAATGATTCGGGACGTGTAAATGATTTCAATTAAATAATCAACACAGCGATCGCTCTCTTGCTGCCATATTAGGAAAAACAGCATCAAATCGCGTTTTTAACTGAGAGTTTGGCATCAAATTTATCAATTATTTCCCCGATCCTACTTTTTGGAGCTTATTCTAAAGCTTGCAATTGATGCCGAAAATATAGGCGATATAATTCACAACTGACACAAGCTAAATTGCCTTTGAGTTTAATTAAGCCTAAACTTTCAAGTTTGTAAGCAGCGATCGCATTAAGTTGTACACTTTCATTTGCCATCACCACTTGGTATAAGGCAGCTTTGAGGAGTGGCTCATCTTCTAGCATCACTAAATAATTTTGTAAATGATGGCGATAAATTCCGCTTTGAGTTGGTGCAGTTTCTAACAAGTTTTCTAAAGTTATTTTATCTTTTTTTATGTATAGGTAATAGAGTGCTAAATGTGTTAAATAGGGATGCCCACCTACCATTGATTGTAACAAGATCGCGTTGTGCATTCCCTCTTGATTCTGCCAATCGAGAGTATAACGCGCTGCTAATTCTTGCACCTGCGCTATGGTAAACTGGGGTAATGTTATCGGCAAACCAACATTGAAAGGGGACTGATTTAGGTTTAAAGGAACATAAATTTCAGTTGCATGAGCAACTACCATTCTCAGTTTTTGCCACGTCTGCACATTTTTTGCTTGTTCGTACCAAGATCGTAGCATCGGTAAAAAATCCAAAGCAATATTAGGATGCTCAAAAACCCGATTTACTTCATCCAAAATTAGCACCAGAGGACAATCGAGTTGTTGAAGTAAATACCTCTGAAAATAAACTCTACAACTTACCTTAGAGCCTATATCTTCATCCCAATAATCATTTAAGTTCAGAGGTAGGTCTAATTGGTGAGTAATATTAACACAAAACCAACGTAGAAATTTATTTAAAGAAGTAAAAATTGTTTCATCGGCTTCTTGAAAATCTAAATAAACCGCTTTATACTCTTGCTTTTGTGCGAAAGTAACCAGCCGATGAAGTAAAGAAGTTTTGCCAAAATGTCTAGGGGCTTTTACCCGAATTACACATCCAGGTTGTTGAAGTTCTGCAAAAATTTGGTCTTCGATAAAGGGATGCTTGATATAATAAGGAGAATCATTTGACAACGCACCATCAGGAAATTGTAGAAGTTCCACGCTCAAATGCGGCAACTCTGCTTTTAGTTCGGGTGAGAATTGCAAGCGTGCAGAATGGTCTTGGTTTGTTCCATTTTTGCATTGCTTCAGAACCAAATGTAGATTTTTCTTTGTTATCCGTTCCCCCATTGCTGTTGATAAATCTTGCCAGAGTTGGGAACCGAGTTCTTTAATGTAGGCATAGGTATAATTAGAAATATTTGCCATTTCATGGTATGTATACCCAAGCAAGGAATGACTGATGATAAAACGCTCGATCTCACTAATTCGTTCTGGGGGTAAAAGCTGCTCTGTAGCTTGTATAGTCGTATCTACATCTGTTAGCTCAGAGCTCAATTTAACTTGGTTATTCATACACAATGCAATTAATAATTTTTATTAATTAAGCTTTATTTGTTAGCAATAATACTGGGTTTAAAGGCACGTCCGATAAGAAACGGCTCTTTTTCGCTAATCCTACGTTCGGCTCTCGTTCCCGACAGTACTCAGTAAAGAATTTCTTGCTCATATTTATCAAGCCTAAAGTCGAATCGTTTTTCGAGTATATTCTACGGATATAAGAATATATAATAACGCACAATAACATGAAGACTTTGAATTTGAAAATTTGTCAACATAGACCCGAATCGAATATCCCAAAGGCGTTAGACTCAGTAATGCCAATTTCAAAGGTTCCGAAGGTGGTTGTTTTGATACTTAACCAAATAATGCGCTTCAAACGAAACCCGGATGTTGGGTTATGACGCTTCTACACTCTTCGTCAATAATAAATTTATTCGTGCTTCTAACCCAAACTATAAGAATTATTTATGTGAAGCTCACGTAAGGCGATCGCCAATTACTACCTCTGTTTATTTTTATTTCTTTCCTCTGCCTCCTCTGCGCGGCACTTGCGCTATACGCGCTTGTTCGAGCGCAACACAGTGGCTTGTAAGCGTAAGGTTTTTTTCTCAGTTGGTGGGTTGAGGAACGAGACGCAAAGTATTTAAGATACATAAACAAAATAATTCAAACAACTTTAATATTTAACACTTAACCAAACGATGTTGGGTTACTCTGCTTCTACACTCTTCGTCAAAAATTAATTGATTCGTGCGTCTAACCCAACCTACAAAATTTGATTTTTTGCAGTCCTATTTATAGGACTTTTGCTCCACCGACGGTGATTTGCAATCCTCGGCGGATTTCTCAACAAACGCCTAATCTCATATCATCAAAAACCTGATGTTGGGTTACGACGCTTTCACATTCGGGGTTAAGAATCAATTTATTCGTGCGTCTAACCCAACCTACAATTTGAACTAAGGATTTTTTGACATTCAGTAATTATAAGTATAAAGAAACAAATATGCTTCATGATTATTTATCAATTATTTTAATCTCAAAAAACTATAAATACCTGTTTTATAAGGTTTTTAGAGGTTTTTCAATCTAAATAATATTGTAATTTTTATGTGAATCCAGGTATAAACTCTAGCTTTGAAAAAGCTTCTGTACTAATTTAAATACATGAACGAGCAGAACACGCTTAGTTGTTAGTTAGCCTCGTTAGCAGGGAAAACATAGATGTAATTTGAATCATCTACCCCTAAATCTATGTGTGTATTTATTAGGCTTACTTAAAAATAAAGTCTTTATTTAGCTAAAAATAATATTTGAATCTATTTTCAAAGTTTTAGTTAGCATAATTTTTTTGCTTAATCATGTAAGGATTTAAGTAATTTTGAGCTTTATTAAAATACAACTCTAATTTTTGCTTGATTAGTTGATTAATCATAGCAATTCATAGATTGATTTTAACAAATTTATTGATTTGTTTAAATCGATGAAATTGCTAATTAAATTTGTTTGAATCGTTACTAAATACAATGGTTGAATTACGTATGAAATTTTCCAATCTTTTCAGAACCACATTATTAACTGTATCTGCTGGTTTAGGAACATTAGCTTTCTGTACAAGCGCAAACGCTGCTACTTTTGTTGATATAGAATTATCTTTGCTTGTTGATGTCTCGGGAACTATTGATGACGATGAATTCGATTTACAAAAACAGGGTTATGTAGATGTTTTCTCTAATGCTTCTCTTTTCAACAATTTTATTTCTAAAGGGAAAGAGGGTAAGATTGCAGTTAATCTTATTTATTGGTCTGGTGCGAAGCAACAAGAACAAGTAGTAGATTGGACTCTTATCGATAGCGCCCAAGCATCAGAAGATTTTGCTAATGCAATTAATGCAACTATTCGTGATTTTCGTGGTTTTACTGCTCCAGGTTCGGCAATTTCAGTTGCTACACCTTTGTTTAGCAATAACGGGTTTAATGGAGAGCGTCAAGTTATAGATATATCTGGTGATGGAGACCAAAATAGTGGTTTAGATACAGCCACCGCACGTGATAATGCTTTGAGCAGTGGTATTGATGCAATCAACGGTATCGTTATTGGTGATAGTTCTTCGTTAAAAGCTTTCTATCAAAACAATGTTATAGGAGGTGTGAATGCTGATGGAACACCTGCTTTTGTTGTCCAAGCCAACACATTTGAGGAGTTTGGTACCGCCATCGATAATAAAATCAAAGCTGAAATAACTATCAATCCTCCAACAACCTCTATACCAGAACCTGCTTCGATATTTGGTTTACTTGCTGTTGGTGCATTTGGAGCTACTTCTGCTGCTAAGCGTAAGTATAAAACGATTGTCTCTTCCAATAAAAATTAAAGTCTAATAATTTGTATAAACAATCCTTCTAATTCAAGTTATTAGAAGGATTTGTCAATAATATTTAACCAAACAATAAGCTTCAACCAAAAATCTATGTTGGGTTACTCTGCTTCTACACTCTTCGTCAAAAACAAATTTATTCGTGCGTCTAACCCAACCTACAAAATTTGATTTTTTGCAGTCCTATTTATAGGACTTTTGCTCCACCGACGGTGATTTGCAATCCTCGGCGGATTTCTCAACAAACGCCTAATCTTATATCATCAAAAACCTGATGTTGGGTTACTCTGCTTCTAAGCTCTTGGTTAACAATCTTCTTGATTCATTCGTCTATCCCAACCTACAACAGAGATTTTTGCAAACAAGTATTTGCCAATCTGGCAGTTAATTTAATGTAAATAGTGATAGCATTTGCGATGCCCGTACTTATTATTGTATAATGTCAAATTTATTTTACTTATGTATATGTGTTGTAACTATGTATAAAAATATATTATGGGTACGGTATCGGATAATTTCGCGCTTAAAACGATTAAATTAATGGATAAATCCTGACTTAAAATTGAATTTATATTGTTAAAATCGAACAAAAACCGATTGCTCGTTATTTGAGTACCAAATGGTGGTATTAATTTATTTGAAACGTTAATTTAATTTTTAAAGTCTATTTGTAATTATTGCGGTATTTAGCTTAGAACATGGTTTAGGGTAAATATTTTCGGATCGCTGCCATCTACCAAAAATTAAGTGGAAAAATAATCTCTGCGTGAATGGGGAGCAAGTATGAAAAGTGATATAGCAGTAGAGAAATTACGCCGCTATAAGGAGTACGCCGAATCGGTACTGCAAAGTTTGGAGTTGGTTTCGGAAAATCCACCACCTCAAGAAGATTGGGTACCGGCGAGTATCCATGAGAACATTCAGCGTCTGGTGCAGTCTGCCCGCTCTACGGTAGAGTTAGCTTCTTCTCCTGTCAAAATTGGGGTGATGGGGGAGTTTAGTAGCGGTAAAACTCTGCTGATTGGTAGTTTAATTGGTTTTGCGGATGCTTTACCTGTTAGCGAAACTCCTTCTACGGGTAATGTAACGGCGATTCATTTGGTACAGCAACCTCAGTTACAGACGACGAGAGTTAGTAAATTTAAGGTTGAGTACCTTTCCCATGAAGGGGTAAAGGAATGTTTGGGTTTTATGCTCAAGGTGGTGGAAGGTAGAGCAAAGTTAGCGGAAGTACCCGCAGCACCTTTAGCCACCTTGAAAAGTTTGTATCCGACAACTTTTGTCGATACTAATGGAATTTTAACTTGGTGCGAGCAAGCCTGGAATCAAACCCAAAGTTTGGAATTGCGGGCTTTGTTACGGGAAGTGGTGGTATTTGTTCGTACTTATAGCGCTTATGGGAAAGATATCTGCGGTAGAGGTTACGAAATTGACCATTTTACCGCGAATAAGGGGTTGAGATTGGCTGAACCCCCGATGAATATTTTGGAGTTGAAATTTCGGGAATTACCTGCATCTCCGAAGCGTTGGGAGACTTTCGCGCAGCCTTCAGCGAGAGATTTAAATAATAGTTTCTCGTTGATTCGACGGATAGATATTACGGTTGAAGTAGCAAAACAGATATGGGATTTATCGGGGCTACAGGGAACGAATGAGTTTGTATTATTAGATTTTCCCGGTTTGGGTGCGGCTGATTCGGGTATCAGGGATACTTTTTTATCGCTGCGGGAATTGACTGAGGTACAAACGATTTTACTGTTGCTTAACGGTAGATATCCGGGGGGAGTCACTGCGGCGAAAATTCGCAGTATGTTGGAACGAGATAAGGGACAAGATTTAAGAGATCGGATTATTGTTGCTATGGGAAGGTTTAATCAGCTTCCTTTGACAAGTCGCGATATTTTGATGATGGATGAGGTTTTGGAAGAACCTTTATTATCGGAAGAAGCTGTTTTAGAAAAGTTGAGAATTCTGCATTTAACTCTTGCTAGCGCGAGTAATTTGACTACAGAGAAGAAAAATATTGTTTTACTCTCGCAGCTTTACGGATTGACAAAGCAAGCGGAATATTCTTCGTTGATACAAGTTTGTTCTCCAGAGTTTTTACCGGATTTAGAAAAGCCGTTGGGAGCTGATGAAGTTCAGTTGCGGGAAAAATGGCGCAAGTTGGGAGAAATGTTACCGCAGTCAAGTACTTTACACAAACAGTTGAGCGATTATGCCGAAGATGGTGGTATAAGTCGATTGCGATCGCTACTCAAAGATCATGTGGGGCAGCATGGAATGAAGCAGCTTTTGGAAGATACTCAAAGGGCTGCGGAAACGGTAATGAAGGAGCAAAATAATTTAAAAGCTGTATTAGAACAGATTCCCGCTTATATTCCGATGGTGGAAAATCCGGCATTTTTGGAATTACGGGAAAAAATCGAGAATTTGGTGACGACATATCGGCATTTTCAGGAAGATTTAGAAAAACAGCCGATGTTAAAAAATCGTACTGGCTCGACTTTGAGCGATGTTGTTAAAGATGAATTAACCAACAAAATCTTTTTTGAGTGGAGCGAGTGGACTTTATTATTCGATAGAACCAAAAATGGGACGATTGCGTTTACTACAAATGCCAGCATCTTCGAGGAAGACTTTGAAGTTGACGCAATTCCCACTCAAAGCGACGATTTTTATAATTCCTTCGTCAAAACCGTCAACGAAATGCAGTCTTTTGCTCATGAAAGAACTGCTGAAACGGTAAAAGATTTATTTAACAAATTATCCGCAGAAGTACAGTTAGAAAGAAACAAAATCAAAGAAATAATTCAACCGCAAATGGAGCAGCGGATTCAGGAGAAATTTGGTAAGAGGGAAACTCGTTTATATAGATATTTGTTAAGAGCGATCGATCCAACTAATAAGTGGCAAAACTTAATTATTCAACACAGCGGATTAGCCAATAGTGCAGTACCAATAAATGCCGATAGTTTATTTCCTTTAGCAAGAAAAGACGAACAACATCAAAAAGGACAAATATTCGATTGGAGTCCCGATAAACAGTTTTCAGTACCACCAAGACCATTTAATCATCAAATCGCCGTTTTGCGACTGCGCGACGAAATCACCGCCAGCGCTGGGTTACACCTGATTCAATACGTCAGCGAAATCACCAAACAAGTCAAAGGTTCCTTTTCAATGGCTTTGAAAGAAATTGTAGATAGTTTACAAGAACTTTTAAAATCCAAACACGAACCTTTATTGAGATATATTGCTTCTGCGGAGGAAACAACTTCAGCTTCTACCCCAGAGTGGTTGGATACTATGAAGCGGATTACTGTTATTTCTTATCCGGAGTAGTCAGTGAGCAGTGAGCAGTGAGCAGTTATCAGTGAGCAGTTATCAGTGAGCAGTTATCAGTTAACAATTATCAGTTAACAATTATCAATGAACAATTATAGTTATTAGAGTTACTTCTATTTCTATGAAACCTCTTTCCTCTGCGCTAAGAGCGTCTAGAAGGGTTTTTTTATCAGCAATCTTCTAGAAAGGAGTAACAATGAGCAATTATCTTTAAAATAATTTTCGTAGTCTCCGCTATCTTACTCCCTAGTACACCACGGCGGAAATAAACCACCCATTTAAAAAGGTTAAAATTCTTACTCCACCTCTACTTCTTACTTCTTACTTCTTACTTCCTGCCCAATTCCCAATTCCCAATGCCCTAATATAAAAAATGCCTGTCAAAATAGAACTTTTCAGTCGTTATCAATTACGTACTAAAGAAACCGATCCGCTGCTGTTATTGTTGCCGGTGATTGAAATCAAACCAGTTGATAGTCCTAATTCTCCGTTTATTT
>JBARZF010000188.1:0-19729 GCA_049649675.1 Rivularia sp. (in: cyanobacteria)
TTAACTGCTCACTGTTTGAAACATATTCATGGGAATGAGCGTCGAAAAAATAACCTGTCTACTGAAGTGCATAAATTTCGAGTATAAAAAATAGAACATACGTATCTATCTTTTATATCCTCCAAAAATGGAGCTATTTTGGGTAATATAAAGAAGTTAACTTTTCTGCAAAAGCAGATACTAAAAATAACTTTTTCGATTAATACCTTGGAGAAATTGCTATGTTGACTTTAAAAATCGCTGTTTATATTGTCGTTGGGTTGTTTTTAGCTACATTTATCTTTGGATTCTTGTCAAATGACCGATCTCGTAACCCTGGACGTAGTGATTTTGAATAATTCATAGTCGCTTTCGTCCATTATCGCTGCATTTGCAGAGGATATTTTTAACCTCAAGGACACGTCGGAAAAATTACAAGTAACTTTTTCTTAACTAATTTCTTTCCGAAGCGTGTCCTTTTTTGGGCGGAATCTGCTCGCAGGCTAAGTAGAAGGCTAAAGTTGGGAGTCTAGCAATCATAATATTATTGTATGCTTCTAACTTGTTTATAACTGTTCTTTAGCTTGCTTTAAAGACTGTTTGTTGGCTTATATAGTGTGTAAGTATGCTTCATCCAGTTGCGCCCCCGCCCGAATTATCAAATTTTGTCGATTCACAAACCGTAGCAGATGTCTCTACGAGTAATTCTAGTACATTAAAAAATAGTACTCTTACTCAAGCATCTCCTACACCTGAAACTAGATTTGAGCGGAGCGAACATTTTTCACCGTCAAAATCTTTTTTAAATAAAAAACAAAGTCTATCGGAAACCAGCGAACCGGAAACTATTCTCCCGCCGGAATTTTCACCCGTTAAAGCTGCCGATAATGCTACGTCTTTAGGAAAAAAATTTAGTATTAGTTATCCAAAGGATAACGAGCAAGTATCATCCGAAGGTTTTAAGCATTTTGAAGCCGCCAGTTTTACTCAAAAGAAAGCGGAACCTGCTACTAAAAATTTTACAAAGAATTCAACTAAAACACCTCAGAAGCTTGCAGGTAAGAAAAAAGCTGCTGAGGAAACGCAAAAACCAACAAATATAGAATTCTATTCTCAAAATTCAAACTCCTCAAAAGCTCCGGCGACGATAGAATTTAAATCTCGTTCTCAGACACAAGCTCAACAACCACTTCCTCAGCAAACTCTTCCACAACAAACTCCTCAACAGCAAACTATACCCGTACCGCAGCCAACTCAGCAGCCACAACCATCACAAGCGCCAACTGAAGCAAGAAGAGTTATTGAAATTATTGCAGATAGGCAGATTTACGACGAAAATCGCCGGGTTGTTACCGCTGAAGGTAATGTGGTAGTACGATTTGACGGTTCTGTAGTAGATGCCGATAGTTTACAGGTAAATATAGATAACTTGATTGCTGTTGGTGAAGGAAATGTTGCAGTCACCAGAGGGGAACAAGTTTTAAGAGGAAACCGATTTACATATAACTTTATTCAAGACACTGGGGATTTAGAAGGTGGAAGCGGTGAAGTTAATGTAGCCCGAGCATCGCAGGATTTATCTTTTGACTCTCCCCCCGTAGCAGCAGGTGGGGTTCCCCGTCGTCCTCCCAGCGACAGAATTAGACAAAATCAACCTTTAACTGGTGTTGGTAGCCCTGGAGGAGTCGGCTTTCGTTTCGGTGGTAGAGGCGCTCGCAACTTACCAGGGGGAAAACAAGGTGGTGTAGTTAATCGCTTGCGTTTTGAAGCCGCACGAGTAGATTTTTATCCCAAAGGATGGGAAGCAAAAGATGTCCGCATTACCAACGATCCTTTTTCCCCCCCAGAATTAGAAGTACGTGCAAACTCAGTTACTTTAGAACGAATTTCTCCTCTAAGAGATAAGCTTAGATTAAAAAAACCGCGTTTAGTATTTGACCAAGGCTTAACTTTAGGTATAGGCAGTTATGCAAGGACAATCGATCGCAGCGAACGCGATGCCACTCCCGCTCCAGTTTCTATCGGTTTTGATGGTGACGAACGCGGTGGTTTATACTTAGAACGCTCATTTAATGTATTAAATACACCACAGACAAGCTGGAAAGTTACACCACAATTTTTTGCTCAACAAGCCGTACAAAATAATAATGAAGGTATTCCAGCACTCTTCGGTTTAAAGTCAAGTTTAAATGCAACTTTAAATCCGCGATCGCAAATAAAAGCATCAACAACTTTAACAAGTCTCGACTTAACCGACTTAGAAGAGAACTTGCGTGCGAGCGTGCGATACAACTATTTATTAGGCAACCCTTTAAACCCCTATCAAGCCGCATTTGAATACAGCTATCGCGATCGCCTTTACAACGGAAGTCTTGGTTTCCAAACCGTACAAAGCAGCTTTGGTGGTGTAATTACCTCTCCAAATATCCCTTTAGGTAAAACCGGCTTAAATCTAAGATATCAAGCAGGCGCTCAACAAGTCAGTGCCAGAACCGATCGCCCAGAGTTATTAGATATAGTTAGAAGCAACGATCGGGTTTCTTTAGGTCGCCTTCAAGCCAGCGCTACCATTGGCGGGGCTATCAACCTTTGGCAGGGTAAACCTTTGCCACCAACCAAGGAAGGAGGCTTAAAATATACTTCTAATCCTGTAGTGCCTTACGTGCAAGTATTTGGTAATGTAACTGGCACCGGCAGTTTTTACAGCAACGGCGACGAGCAAAATACCTTGATAGGTTCAGTTGGATTGCAGGGACAATTTGGTAACTTTTCCAAAAAGTTTTTAGACTATACCGGCTTCAACGTCACTTATTCGCAAGGTACAAATGACGGATTATCGCCCTTTTTATTCGATCGCTACGCCGATAGACAAGTATTAAGCGCCGGTTTTACCCAACAACTTTACGGGCCATTTCGTTTAGGATTTCAAACAACTATTAATTTAGATACCAGCGAACGTACTAGTACTGACTATATCTTAGAATACAGCCGCCGTACTTACGGTGTCAGCTTGCGTTACAACCCAGTCTTAGAACTAGGTGGTATTAGCTTCCGCATCAGCGACTTTAACTGGAGTGGAGGAACCGATCCATTTTCTGGTGGTGCAGGAGGAGTTAAGCCAGTTGTTGGTGGGGTGGAGCAGCGGTAGTTAGGAGTTGGGCCGAAGGGCCGAAGGGCATTTAAACTTTGACCTCGATCGCTTCTAAAACAGCTCGCTCGAACAGTTAGACTGCCTGCATTTAAAGCTACAGCTAGAACTGGGGAAACAAGATGCACCATTAAAAGAAGTGATTGTGGAAGAGGCGATTGCACAACTTTTAGAAGTGGCTGCTGAAAACCGTTCTAGCAAGCGTGGAAGCTTTGCTTGAAAGGCAAGCGAGAAGATATTAGGGACTTCCAATTTAAAAAATAATCAATCGCTTTGGTAAGCAGGGGGAGCAGGGGAAGCAGGGGAGCAGGGGGAGAATAAATCTGATAGTCGTATTAGATGCAGTTCCGCTCGTAATTTAATTTTTGGATGTCCCTTAAGTAATCGCTCAATGTATTGCGGGGTAAATCCCTCGAAGACAAGCCCCTTTGAAATAGGTAAAATCGTTTTCTAATTGGTAGCTCGCCCCGTATATCTCGCGGATACTCGTTGTTGATATTGGTGATCCACTTTTACCTCAACAAACGTATTAATTACAAAGCTAACCAAGGAAAAGTTATGAACTTCACCCTCAACAAAAATTAATTTATGTCGCATGCGTGTTCGGTAGTGCAGCTATAGTTTCAGTCTTAGGAGAAATGGTATCAACTGGGACTTCAACTTAAGTACAGCGGTAGGATAGAGAATTCTACGGTTTGAAACCTAATATCACTGCTCTAGCATTCAAGAAAATGTGAGGGAGAATTTATTAAACACACGCAGAAAAGATGATACTATCATTGCTACACGCTCTCAGGTGGAGGAGAAAACAAAGAATGGCTCTTTTACATCAAAATCATATAGAAATGTCAAATTATTTGAAACTATGAATGATGAAACTAAAGCCGTGCTAAAAGTAACTTTAGAAAATAGGTGAGGTGGGTGCAGCCATTGTTAGTATAACTGGCACAAGCAATGGCATACATTTTTAGTTTTAGCAAAGACAAAAAGAGGTTAATTATTTAATAAGTTTAAGAAGATTGATTTTTTTGATGAAATTAAAAGATGCGCCCGATAGTGAATTAGTAAGTCTGTTAAGAGCTTCAAATTCTCAAGCAATGGATGTATTGTACAATCGCTATGCTGGATTAGTTTACAGCGTAGCTTTTAAAATTTTACAAAATAACTCCGAGGCAGAAGAGTTAACTCAAGATGTTTTTGTCAGTTTATGGCAAAAAGATAACTATCAGCCATCGAGGGGAAGTTTGAAAAGTTTTTTAGGTTTGCTAACTCGTCATCGTGCTATTGATAAACTACGCAAACAGAATACTTCCCAGAAATTTCTCGATCGATGGCAATCATATATATATGAAAATTCTGAATCCATTCTTCCTTTGGATGAAGCTCAAAGTCAAGAACAACTTCTTCAATTACGAAAAGCATTAAGTTTGCTTCCTGTAGAGCAACAACAAATCTTAGTGATGAATTTTTTTGAGGGATTGAGTCGGGTTCAAATTGCTGAAAAACTTAACCTACCAGTCGGAACAGTTAAAAGTCGAGTTCGATTGGCATTTGTCAAACTAAAGAAACTTTTATTAGAACAGAGTCAACTATAATTAATAAGAAAAAGATGATAATAATGAATACATTTAATGCAGAAGAAATAGAGTTACTCGCAGCAGGCTACGTTTTAGACGATTTAGACGAAGCAGAAAGTTTGCAAGTAGAACAATTAATTGCATCATCTCCAGCTATGCGCGAGCAAATTCGTCAATCTATGGCTCTTATGGGGATTTTAGCTACAGATGCCGAACCAATATCACCTCCTGTTGGTTTGAAAAATAAAATTAGCTCTATGTTTGAACAAGAAAAAGAGCGAGTTAGCACTATCGAGTCGAAAAATAGCTCTCTACAATCTTTAAAAAAAAAACCAATCAATCTCGAAAATTGGTTTCAGGAAATATTTGAAGCAGGTTGGCAAGTAGCAACAGAATTGCTCGAAACTCCTAGTTTCGCCCCTGCATTTAGAAACTCTGGGGTTGAAGGTGGTAGATTAATTTCTATCGGCTCTAATAATACACCCATTATTTTAATAGTTAGGGTTAGAGAAACTCAAGAGCGCGATCGCGATGTAGCAGTAGAAATTTTACCCGAACTAGAACAAAAATACTTACCAAGTGGATTGCAACTAATGTTGTTAGATGCCGATGGCGATAGGGTGATGGAAGCTACTACTCGTCAAGAAAACAAAAATCTTAAATTTGATTTTACTGGAACTTGTGGGGAAACCTTTAGTATTAAGTTGGAGTTATTTGGTAGTTTTATCCAAGAAGATTTTATTCTTTAAAGCTAGATGAGTAAATTAGTAGAACTAAAACTAGACGGAAGTTTAGAGCTAGGATTGCAAGTTAACCTAGCTATTGCTCCGGAAGCAAAAACAAGAGAAGTAGAAGTCGAGGGTAGTTTACCTCCAGCACCACAACTAAAAGAAACATATAATTTGTGGCAATACAATTATCGCAATCTCAATTCGACAAGCCGTATTAGTCCAAAAAAGATTAGTTATGATGGTTCGATTCAAAAACATTTAGCTGAATCAAGTAGTTTATTAAAGCAATTAAAACAAGAACTAAATCAATGGTTGAATGCGCCTCAATTTCAACCAGTTTGGCGTAAGTTTATCGAAAAAATTGCCCCCGAAGAAACAATTAGAATTATCATTCGTACTACTAATAAACAACTGCGTAAGTTACCCTGGCATTTATGGGAATTATTAGACAAATATCCTTACGCAGAGATAGCTTTAGCCACTAATGAATACGAAAAGATAATAAGCCAGCGCACTACTTTAGACGAAAGAGGAATATCTATCTTAGCTATTCTAGGCGATAGTAGGGGCATTAATATTGCAGAAGACCAAAAAATATTAACTGAAACCTTAACTGATGCCAAACTGACTTTTTTATGCGAACCCAAGCGAGAAGAAATTAGCGAACATTTATGGGAAGGAAAATGGGATATTTTATTTTTTGCAGGGCACAGTCAAACTGAATTAGAAACAGGTCGAATTTATATTAATCGTGAAGACAGTATCAGTTTAGAAGAGCTATCTTATGCTTTAAAAAGAGCAGTTGAGCAGGGGGGATTAAAACTAGCTATTTTTAATTCCTGTGATGGTTTGGGTTTAGCTAGTTTTCTAGAAAAGCTTAATTTGCCACAAATTATTGTCATGCGCGAACCCGTACCAGATTTGGTAGCACAGCAATTTTTAAAATATTTTTTAACTGATTTCGCTAGTGGTAAACATCTTTATTTAGCTGTTAGAGAAGCAAGAGAAAGATTACAAGGATTAGATAGACAATATCCAGGTGCGAGTTGGCAACCAGTTATCGTTCAAAATCCAGGAATGAGCTTGCCTACTTGGTGGAGTTTAGCAGGAATTAGCGAGCCAAACAATTCTGTCGCGGTGAAAACACCTTTAATAGAAACTCAATCATCAAAAAAAAGTTCGACAGGAATTAGCGAGCCAAACAATTCTGTAGCCATGAAAAAACCTTTAATGGAAACTCAATTATCAAAAAAAAGTTCGAGAAGAACGGTCTTAAAATATGGCGGTTTAATGTTAGGGGGAATATCTTTAACAGTACTTTTAGCGAAAGTACTAAAACAACCTTCAAACGAACCTTTAGAATCTAATTTTGACATCGATTCAGTTACGAATATTTCCCTCCCCTCATCAAAAGGAGTCTGGTCTTTAGCCATTTCTCCCGATGGCGAATTTATTGCTAGTGGCAATAAAACTAGCAATCAAACTGACAATCAAACTGGTACGATTAAGTTTTACAATCGTGAAACAGAAGAGACTACAAAAATATTCGCCGAGCAGGAAAATGTAATTCGTGCTTTGGTTTTTAGACCTCAAAGTAATCAATTAATTTCGGGAGATGGAGATGGAAATATTAAAGTTTGGAATCGGCAAAATGGAAGTGAAGAACAACAATTACAGGGTCATTCCGCAGGTATTTGGGCGTTAGCTATTAGTCCCGACGGTCGAACATTAGTTAGTTGTAGTGCAGACAAAAGTGTTAGAGTTTGGGATTTGGTAACAAACGAAAGAAATACAATTATCTTTTCTCACGAGACTGTCGTTTATGCTTTAGCATTCAGTCCCTATGGAAAAGTATTTGCGAGTGGTGGTAAAGATAAAATTATCAAAATTTGGGATGCCAAAGAAAGAACCTTGTTAAAATCTCTTGAAGGACATCAAGGTGACATTAGAACAATAGCAATTAGTCCCGATAATCGATATTTAGTCAGTGGTAGTGGGGATAAAACTGTTAAAGTTTGGGAACTAGAAAGCGGTAAGTTAGTTACAACTTTTGCAGGTCATACAGATAGAGTAGTAACTGTTGCTATTGGTAATGATTCGGAAACAGTATTTAGTGGCTCGACGGATAATACGATTAAAGTTTGGAGTATAAAAAATAATCGATTGATTACTACCCTTTCCGAACATCAAGATTGGGTTTTAGCCTTAGCTACCATTCAGCAAGAAAATTTAAATTTATTAGTTAGTGGTGGTAGAGATGGAACTATCAAAGTTTGGGAATATTGATTGAGTTAGGACGGGCTAAGTAATGAATAATGAGTAAGTCGAGGGGGAGTATTATCTCCGTCGTCATTGTACTATAAAGTTCCGCTACAAATATCCGTCTAACCATCCCAAGAGCAACGAACCACGTCGCGGTTCATTCAACTAAGAAATATAGCGGTTTTCAGTTGAATGGAATACAAATAATTACCTTATCCCTCTCCTGATTTATGGCTACGGTGTACACACCCCGCTTGAAATACTACCTGGAAGCGGCTTTTGTATTCAGAAAAAATCGCCGACTTACTTAGTGCGATATGAATGCTCAACGGTAAAATGCGGGTTTCAGGCTCAAGATTACAAGGTATATGGACAGTTAGTGATTTTTTTTCTGTTTTAGTGATCCAATTAGTACTACCGAAGCGTATTAATTATGAGACCAATAAACAAGGTAAAAATCAACATGAAACTACAAAAATTAGTGCTATTAAGTCTTGGAATAGTTGCTACAGGAATTAGTAACTTGACATTTCCCGTTGAAAAGGTTGCTGCTAGCAACGTTACTGGGAATACCTCGTTTGGAGACTTCAACGGTGATGGAAAAACTGATGCTTTTAAAGCTGACGGGTCAAAATGGTACGTTTCTTATGGCATGGATGGTCACTGGAAACAACTCAAGATCAGTAAACACCGCCTAGATAATTTGGGATTAGGTGATTTTAACGGTGATGGCAAAACTGATGTTTTTAGAGGTGATGGTGACGCATGGTACATTTCTCAGAGCGGTACTGGTCGCTGGAAACAGATCAACACCAGTGCTTATCGCGTAGGTAGTTTGGGATTCGGTGATTTTAACGGCGATGGCAAAACTGATGTTTTTAGAAGCGATGGGGGCAAATGGTACATTTCTCAGAGCGGTATTGGTCGCTGGAAACAGATCAACAAGAGTGCTTACCGCATAGGTAGTTTGAAATTCGCTGATTTGAACAAGGATGGCAAAACTGATGTTTATAGAACTGATGGTGTTGACTACTCCCACGCCTAAAGGACGTGGGATTCAGATAGTTTAGTTAGAATCTACTATCTTATCTACATCAAACAGATTTAACTGTTCGCCTAACGAGTTCCCCGGCAAACGCTTTTTGCTTCGAGAGCGGCGTTTTATCTCCTTAACCCCTGTTGATTCAGGGTAGGGCGTTTCAAACAGTCTAAGCTGTTTTGGTTCCGAGCAGTCCACCCGTACCTATGCACGAATATTTAGCTGGGAATGAACAAGCAACTGGTAGTCCTAATTGCTCAATCCCTTTATTTTTAATATTTCTAGCTGCCTGCAAATCTGAGTGGTCAAAATGTCCGCAGTTAGTGCAAATAAACTTTTCGCCATCACGAGAATTCTTATCAACATGACCGCAATGCGAACACTTTTGAGAAGTATATTGAGGAGCAACTTTAACAATTAATACGCCTGACTTCGCAGCCACAACGCTTATTTTTTGAGTTAAAGAATACCAACTGGCATCTGCTATTGAACGGTTAAGTCCAACTTTTCGGGACTGCCCGTTTTTTAAATAATTACCATAATCATCTTTTTTAGATTTGCATCGTGCTGACATTCCTTTGATATTTAAATCTTCCAGAATTACAGCATCAGCGCGTTTTACAATCTTATTTACGACTTGCCATTCATAAGCTTCACGTCGTTGTTTAATACGCTTGTGTAGTCTACCAATGCGATTGTATGCTTTACGCTTATTGCTTTTACCTTTTTTTCGGGATGCGCGACGAGAACGAACGCGCATTAATCTTTTAGTTCTTTTGTTGGTATTAAATCTAGGGTTATCTATTTGAGAACCATCAGAAAGATGAACTAATTTTGTTAATCCTAAGTCGCAACCAATAACCGTTTTAATGCCTTCATGTTTTATCTCAACCGATTGAGGAATAGTTTTGTCTTCAACTTTTAAACTGATATACCAACCGTCAGCTTTTTCTCTAACCGTTGCCGACTTAACTATAAACCCGTCGGGAATATTGCGAGAATTATGATAATTAACCCAACCGAGACTTTTAATGTTTATGCCTGTTGAAGTTATATCTTTATTCTCAATGTTGGTGATGGTGAAGCTTTTAAACTTACTTCTACGAAGAAGGTTTTGGTCTGCCTTTACCACAGCCGAAAAATCCGTCAAACGCATTGTCTAAGCGCTTTACATTTTGCTGTAGAGCAGTGCTATTTACACGCTTATACCAAGGTCGAGACTTTTTAAGTTCTTTTAAGTTGGCATCCTGAATAGCACCAGCCGAACGTTTTTTTAATAATCCAGTTTTTTTGTCTGGCTTTTGGGTATATACCTCGCCAGATGCACCATTACGAGAGATACAACAAGTTAACGGACAATGTGTTACCGGGAAGTTATAACTGGTAGTCCAATCCTCTTGAGATGCGCGGTACGTATTGTTTCTATCTCTCAGATTGTAGTTGTACTGATGGTAGAGCATATCAATCCAGCTACTTAATTCTGTTGCTTGCAACTTTGTAGGTTTTAATTTGAACACCATCCCCATCAGCACTTGACAATCACCTCTTGTGTTTATTACTCTTAGCTATAGTCACATATTAATACAGCTATTCCTAAAATGTCAACTAGTTATAGACACAAAAATACTTCTGTATCTTTAATTAACTATCACTTTGTTTGGACACCTAGACGCAGAAAAAAAGTACTTAAGAGTCAAGTAGCGAAACGATTAGACGAATTAATTAGAATTATTTCTCAAGATTTAATGTGCAAAGTTATAGAGGTTGCTATTGAGCCAGACCACGTTCATTTATTTATCAATTCACCTCCTGACCTCGCCCCCGACCAGTTGATGTTTAGAATTAAAGGTGCAACTAGCCGATATCTAAGAAAGGAATTCCCAGACCTAAAAAAAATGCCTTCAATGTGGACTAGAAGTTACTTTGTATCTACCGCTGGCAGTGTGTCGTCTGAAACGATAATTAAATACATTGCCGCGCAAGGAACTAGAAACTAGGAATCACGGTACCTAAAGGTACCTACTCCAATTTCATCCCACGATTGAAAACCGTGGGCTTTCATTGTCAAGAATTCTGTAAATTGATGGTATCCTACAGCGGTACTGGTAGTTGGAAGCCATTTCCAATTTCATTATGATAATGATTCGTTAATGATTTAGATTCTATATATAATTAATCCCCCACAGGTAATCTGAGGGGGAATTTTCTGTTGTGTTAATGTTTCACTATTGCCGATTGTACTCTTCTCGGATTAATTTAATTACTATCTTGCCAAATTCTCAACTTATTATCCTCCGCAGCACTACCGCTGATTATAGTGCGATCGCCATTTGTAAAAATAGCAGAATTTACTCCCGCACTACTTCCCGATAAGGTACGAATTACTTTACCTTCATTGACATTCCATAATTTAATTGTTGTATCTTCATACCCACTCTCTACGGTTTTTTATAGGAAATCATAAAGCCGGGAAGGAAGTAGCTTTTAAGAAATGCTCTTTTTGGAATTTTTACCTATTGGTGATCCACTTTCATCTCAACGGCGTATTAATTACAAAGCTAACCAAGGAAAAAATTATGAACTTCACAAAAACAAAAATTAATTTGTGTCGCCTTTTGTTCGGTAGTGCAGCTATGGTTTCAGTGTTAGGAAGTACGGTATCAAATGCTACTCAATCTGAAGTACAGCCAAATAATAAAGACAGGAACGCTTTGAAACCTAGTATCACTTACAAAATTCAAGAAAATGTGAGCCAGAATTCCTTAGACAAAAACACAAAAAAGGATAATATCATTGCTACACGCTCTGGGGTGGGTGAGAAAACTAGACACAACAATCTCATGATTACTCAAGATAGATTGCTAGCAAGGAGATCTTCAAAAAGATCAAGCGGATTAAGCAAGGAAGCGCTTCGCCAGATAACAGAATTAATCGCTCAGGGGTTCGCTAAGCTGTTCGGTCGAGCTGGTGTTATAGAAATTGAGAATAACACAAAATACAATTTAGTAGAGCCGTTGCATCATAGAGAAGATGGAAATATTCAAGGAGTACCTAACAAAATACCCAGTCAAAGCCGAGATAATTTTACAGTAACTAACAACCAGTTTGTTATTGCTCCGTATGGAACATCAGGAACTGTAAGTTATAGATTGGAAGGTACTAACGAAAGAATTATAATTACATGGTTCGTTCCTGTTACTGGTGATAATGGTTTTAATGTAGGGTTAATTGATAATCATACTCCTACGAATAAAGGAGTTTTTTATTATTATCATAATCGTAGATCAAAAGCACAGCGTGGTTCTTTGACAAAATCATATGGAAATATCAAATTGTCTGGAATTATGGATACCGGAAGGGTAGCTGGGCTAAGGGTAACTTTAGAAGACGGTAATGTTAATAAAACACCCCTGCCTCGCCCGGTTAATCGTAGAGTTCCTGTGGTACAGCCACAACCACCGGTGAAAGAAAAAGATAGTTCTAGTTATGACTGGGATGGATGGGATTTGTAAGTATCTGTAAAACTTATAAGTTTAAAAATAATAATCTTAATTGATCAAGTTTGCTAGTTATATAGAGAATAAAAAAATATATGTTCTATTTTTTCATCCTCTCTCTTCACAGTTTATTTCATTAATCACGCCAAATTACTAAAATAATCTAAGTCATGAAACTCCAAAATATTTGTTTACTTACAACCACTATAGTTGTGTGTGGTATGTCATCTATTGCCTATGCACAAGAAAAATTAGATGATGTTGGTATTGTATTTAAAAAAGGTATTAGTTTAAATCAGAAAATAGTAGATATGGTAGATTATGTCGGAAGCTGTCCTGGTCATTATAAGGAAAAAGTTTCTGGGTGGTTTCAAGACAAAGAAGTAGAAGCCGTGGAAGGGAGAAGAGTTAGAATTACGAATGAAACATTTACAGATATTACCAATAAAATTCCTTATACAGACCGTAAATATACAAAAAGAGGTAAGTCACAAAAAATAGGTTTTGATTTTGGAAGCAAACATAGAGGAAGTAAGTTTGTTCTTAAACCGGGTAATAACGAATTCTCGTATTTAATTTATGACGGTAGATATGGTGAGCCAAATATGCAAATTGTCAAAAAAGGAAGCTTCTCTGTTGAAGTCAAGAAGAATTTTAAAAAGCGTAAACGTGATATTCAGTGGAGAAGCACACCTCGCTTTGTTTGTTTAAATTTAAATGGTGAAGTGATGGAGAATATAACTGAGCAAAATTTTGATAAATGTAAATTTAAGGGTTCGCAAAAAGTGGGAATTTGTGCTGGTAAAACTGTCTATGGAAGAATCAAGCCTATAAGCAAAATCGAAGATTAATAATACAATATACCTAAATCAATGGCGATACCCCTCGAAGGCTTCGGCAGAGCCTAGGCTGTTGACTCTGTAACTTTTTAGGGATAAAAAGCTCATACAAATTTCGTTAATGATTTAGATTCTATATATAATTAATCCCCCACAGATAATCTGAGGGGGAATTTTCTGTTGTGTTAATGTTTCACTATTGCCAATTGTACTCTTCTCGGATTAATTTAATTACTATCTTGCCAAATTCTCAACTTATTATCCTCCGCAGCACTACCGCTAATTATAGTGCGATCGCCATTTGTAAAAATAGCAGAATTTACTCCCGCACTACTTGCCGATAAGGTACGAATTACTTTACCTTCATTGACATTCCATAATTTAATTGTTTTATCTTCATCCGCACTAACTAAAATCGTTCCGTCGGAGCTAAAAGCAACGGAATTAATATACTTAGAGTTATTAGAACTATCGGATAAAGGTTTAATTAAATCACCTGTTTCTACTTGCCATAACTTAATAGTTTTATCGACGCTTCCAGTAGCAATAGTTTTGCCATCTGGACTAAAAGTAACGGCTCTAATACTATCATCATGTCCTAAAATTGAGTTGAGCAATTTTCCCGTTTCTAAATCCCAAATTTTAAGATTTTTATCTTTACTAACGCTAGCTATTCTTTTACTGTCTGGACTAACCGCAATGGCAAAAACACCTTCAGTATGCCCTTTTAAAGTATTAATTAAATCACCAGTTTCGGCGTTCCAAATTTTAATATCGTTAGCCCAATCACTATTAACTATTTTCTTGCCATCGGCAGTATAAACTACAGACCTTACTGCTTTTTCACTAGCATTAATAGTACGAATATTTTTTCCTGTTTCTACTTCCCAGATTTTAATAAGTCCATCTTTACTGCTACTAGCGAGTCGTTCTCCATCGGGACTGAAACTAACGGATAAAACACCTTTATCATGTCCCCTTAAAATACGAACTAATTCACCAGTTTGTGCCTTCCAGAGTTTAATAGTATTATCTTCACTAGCCGTAGCAATTAAGTTTGGCTGGGGATTTTTTGCGACAGACCAAATAGCATCATTATGCGCTTTAATAGTTTTTATCTCTATATTCTCCCAGATTCCTGTATCCTCTTTGGGTTGAGAACAAGCGGATATATTTGCAGAAAAAACTATTAAGATGATAATTTTAGAGATTGTTTTAAAGTAATTAATATTCATGAAAATTGCATTAAACCTCTTTGTTTTCACGAAGACTGACTTGAGTGACTATAGTATATTAAGCTAAAACTCATCAAACTTAAAAATCGTTTTATCTAGCTTTCAGCTTTCAGCTTAGAAGGCTTAAATACCGAAGCCGATCGCGATGGTGCAAGCAATATGATTGGGGAACCACTGCGTTGCTACCGAGAAGTTGACGGGGGGAGATGTTCTTCCCGCCAAACTGAGCCGCACCTTGCCGTGAACGGGTGGGGAGGTCTGTGCAGTATGAAGCAAATGCCGTGTTTGAATCCCCATTCAATTGCCCCCAGGAGAGTTGATAGCTTTTAAAGAAAAAGCAATCGCAATTAGATTTAATTAGTGCGATCGTATAAAAGCTCCCCACTGAGATTAATTGTCTTGCCAAAAGTTAAACATTTTCAATGAGTTGTAATAAGTCAGTTGCATCACCACTAGCTAGATTATTATCCCAAACTGTTCCTTGAGTGCCAAACATGAAGTTGGAAGTCATCTCACCCCTAGTTAAAGACTCTCGGCTAGAACCAAGTAATTGATCGGGAGAAACACTAATTAGTTCTGCTAAAACATCATTGTCTTCAATAGTCGTAAAATCATCTCCTGTACCACCCATCAAAATTTCGGTTGTTTGATAGGTGATGTTATTTTGTGTGTAGCTTCCCGATCTAAGAATTAGCTTATCAGCAGGATCGATGCCTACTGCTACGTCTGTTCCCAACAAAATATCTTCATCACTATCAATAGCATTGTGGTCAATGCCGATGAAATCTTCGGAAATATTAAACCCTTCAATCCGTAAAACAGCACCAGAAGGTCGAGGACTATATGCTTCGTCACGAATTAGCCAAAACCGTTCTTCTACTCCTTGTCCAAGTGGCAAACCGAATAATTCTTCTTCTTGACGGTCAAATCCATTTTCATATTGTTCGGTAGTTGGGCTATTCAGCGACCAGTCATAAGCTGATGCATAACCAGCATTAACTTGGGTAAAGTAAGCCCCATCCGCCGTTCCTGTTACTTTGGCTTGAGTAGTTTCGTTATAAAATAAAGTTAAACCATTTTCTGTAAATTTTTTCTGGAAGCTGTCTCCGACAAATTGGTCAGGATTGTAGTATTGCAAAATCGCATTAACAGGAAGATTATTAATTTCCTTGTCATCTAAAGCATCCCCGTCTCCATTGAGATCGATACCAACTGTCCCAGAAATTGTGATGGGAATTTCGTATCTTCCTCCTGAATATTCTCCTCCTGTTGCGGTTGCGGTTGCTTTGGTGACTGCTGAACCAGGTGCATTAAATGTAATGCTAGTTTGCTGTTGGCTATTAACATTATCTGTGTTGATTTTTGTATTGCTGCCTCCTTGAGACCAACTACGTTCGTAGCTTCCTTCTATAGTGAGTCCACCTACGAAAGGTAATTTTGCCTCTTTCTTAACACTGCCGCCAATCGTGTTACCTGTCGTCCATTCAGTCGTATCTTGATTTGATACTTCATAACCTTTCCCATCAGAGTAAGTAAAAGTCACGCTGGCTTCTGACAATGGTGAGTTTGAGTTATTTCTGAACAACACCGACGCATTGCGAGTCATGTTTTCGATTTGCAAACCCTGTTCGGTTTCATTCTGTTCTTCTCCATAGTCAATAAATGTTAGGTCACCTCCAATCATCTCAAGTTGATTGTTGACAAGTTGAACTTTATTGGGATCTGCTCCTACGGAGTCGGCATAACTTTCTGCCCACTGTTGGAGCATTTCGCTTAAATTGTTAACTTGTTCACTTGTCAGAGGTTGAGGGTTAATATCATCAGTAGTGTTAATTAAAGAGCTTGAATCAACCTGACTACCTTCAACTTTTACTCTTTTTTCTCCGTCTACTTTGATAATCGTCGAACCTGGAGTAGTTTCAAAATCGAAGGAAATTTGATTAACTTCAGCTTGTGCCATGTCAATTTTATCTTTATCGACACCACGCTCAAAATCTTTGATAATCTGAAGTCCACCGGATTCAGTTACAAAGGTGTCACTACCTTCTCCACCAAATAAGAAATTTGTTCCAGAACTTCCATTTAGTGTATCGTTGCCGTCTCCTCCATTTAGTGTATCGTTACCAGCACCACCATTGAAAGTTTCATCTTTAGAACTTCCAATAAAAGTATCGTTACCGTTTCCAGTCTTAATTACCTCAACGTTGCGAAACTGCTGTCCGCCTGCTTGACCATCACTGACACTATATTCATATCCATCGTCAGTATACGCCTCAATAGTCAAATTGCGATTGTCGCTCGGTTCGAGAACAATGGTATCATTTCCAAATCCTCCATAGAAACGATCTGACCCCGTAAAATCATTCACTATAAAGGTATCATCGCCATTTTCACCATAGAGTGTATCGTCACCAGCATCACCTTTTAAAATGTCACTGTGATTCCCACCATATAATTTGTCATTGTGGTTACCACCATGTAATGTGTCACCGTAGTCACCACCATGTAGCTCGTCGTTGCCATCCTCACCGTATAGTTTGTCTGCACCCTTTTCGCTACCATTGTCACCATATAATTTATCATTGCCATTTCCACCATATAAAGTATCGTGGCCCCATCCACCTTTTAAAATGTCGCTGCCGTCATCACCGTATAATTTGTCATTGTGGTTCTGACCATGTAATGTGTCATTATTCATAGCACCTTTTATAGTATCGTTGCCGTCTTTCCCATAAATAAGGTATTCTCTTAGACCAGCAGCACCACCCGTGTAGTCTCTATTATCGTTGCCATTGGTAAGATATCTTTTATATGTATATTGCTCGATCGCGATTTCTTCTCCATCAAGAGTAATAACAGCCTTATCGTTTTCTAGTTTTAACTCCTGCAATTCCCCATCGCTAAAAGATTCACCTCTCACCAAACGAGAGAAAATATCACCTTCATCCCCCGCAGCATCTACAGAGTTAATGTTCGCATCAACGTAATGTCCGTATTCTTCAATAACTAAATCGGAAACGGCATTAATATTATTTGTATTAGCTAGTAAAAATTCTTCTGCGATATAAATTTTATTAGTATCTACTGAATAAGCCCCATTAGCACCGTTTATTTCTGCCGAAGAGCGAATTTCAACTTCGGGAAAAGAACTAAAATTGCCTGTTTGCCATTGTGTAATTAAATCGGATGCTGCGTAGCGGTCATATTTATAACCAAAGGCAGTAGTCAAATCCCCTAAAAGTTCGTCACCGGAGGCGTATTTTGTTAGTAGTACTTGAGAAGTTGCGATAGCGTCATTTAAAATTGAGAAAGTAGTTTGACTTGTCATGAGTTGAAACCTTTTTCTTAGTTCTGTAATTAATACGGTTCCCGAACTAAAAACGGATCACAACAAAAGAGTTCAATATTTCACGGAGTGCTTGTCACCCCGTGAAGCTCACTGCTCATCACTTTCGCCAAATTTGCTGTAAAGCGCGGGCAAATTTTGCAATTGCTTCTTCGATTTTCAACATTGTGTTGTCAATCCATGCCAAAGCCTGCTCTAATGGATGCTTGTGATAACCAACTATTTCGGCTTTGGTTTCGATCCATTCTGGTTTGGCTTCGATTTCTGTTGATTCGTTGGTTTGATTTGCAGCGATTTCTCGTTTGCTTCTATTTTGCAATTCGGAAGTGGAATTAATTGCTATTTTTTGCGACTTTTGGGAAGCTTTTGTAGTGCGAGCATCTTGCTCGCTTGTTGTAATATAACTATCTTGCTCGCTTGATTTAATAGAAGTACTCAGCTCGCTTTTCAAAATACCTTTCTGTGGCTGTACTAAACCGGCTCTTTCTTTGAGTCGTAAAGTTCGCCAGTTGGGCATTTGAAAACGTCCAAATAGTTTTTCGGATGATTTCTTATTCTTTGTAGAAGGGTTTAATTGCTTGCTGGCTTCTAATTTATTTGATGTACGATTTCTTGGATTTAATTGCGGAAATCCGTTACCAAATAAATCGGCATTACTTAACCAATTATCTTCCGATTGTCCGCTTTGCCGTTGAGGTAATGGTTTAGTTGAAGAAAGATAACTTGTTGATGGAGCCTGCTCGATTTTTTTATCTTCAGGTTTCCTGTAAAAGTAATCAAGCGCTGCTGCAATCAAAGCTTGAATTTTTGAGGGATGCGTTTCTAAATTCTCATCGGCTACGATATCTTGTTGAGTAACGGTTACTTGGTGAGCGCCGTACAAAAACACATCAAATCTAGTTCTTACTACTTTTATAAATTCACCACCGCGCTGCCGTACTATAATTTGAGCGCGAGATACGGGAGCTAACGCATTTTCTAAATTCGCAACTGCCGTATCTAAAGATGCTACCGTAGCTGGATTAATTTGCAAGTATTTTTGTTCGCTTTCTCTTACATCTACTGTAGGTAATGCCTTTTTCGTATTAGCATTACCCGAAGTAAATCTTTTGAAGAAACTATTTATTTTAGATGGTAATTTTGTTTCCCCATCTTCTTGAGATAATCGCCACGAGCGCCAATAGTTAGCAATTTCAGAAATTATCTGGTTTTCTAGAGCTTGCTGTTGCGATGGAGTTAAAATGTCTATAATTTCGTTTTCGCTAGTTACCAGAACTAAATTTTGGCTGTAAAGCTGTGAAGCAACTCCTCGAATTTTTGGAGAGATTTGTTGATCGGATAGGGAGCAAGATGAGAATACTACCATTTCTGTGCTTCGATCGATAGAAGACGTAATATACCGCGTTTCTACGTTTTCAAGTACCCGTACAGTTGCAGAATCCGAAGAAGGTGCTTCTGATGGTTGCAAATATAACCTTGATTCCCCTGCTGTTCCAGGAAGTTGAGTACCAGCAGAGTCAGCAGCTTTTTGTATCAGTAAATATATTGATTTAGAAAGTGCTTCGGCATACCAACTTGTCGCGACCTGCAATTTTCGTAACGAACGTCCGAATCCTTCACCGAAGCGCCGAGATTGTTTGTGAAAGAAGTTAAATAGCCTGCTTTGATAACGGCCTTTGGAAGCAGAAGACATGGTAAAAGTTAGGAGTTAGGAGTTAGAAGTTAGAAGTTAGGAATCTTATTCGATCTAGGTCTTGTGTAAGTCCTATATAAGAGGATAATCAAAAATAATTTATAGGTATCTTTTTTTTCAGGTTCTTTTACTATTGAGCATATAGAACTTTTCACCTGATTTTAGCCCAAAGATGACTAAATCCATATCTGAATCTAATACAAATTCTAATTCACAAAGTAATTCACAAACTATTTCGCAAACTATAGAAAAGCTACGTGCTTTTTCTGAGATGGATGTTCGCGAGCATTGGCGGTGTTTTTCAGGTGATATGAGTGTTAATGAGGTTTTCGCGTCGGATTTTTCTAATTGGGAAACTAGGGAGTTAAACGCGAAAGGAAATA
>JBARZF010000189.1:0-10615 GCA_049649675.1 Rivularia sp. (in: cyanobacteria)
TACAGGTGAGTCTTTAACTTGCCTCTCGAACGTAGTGTTAACTGAGTCTGGTCAACTTGGGACTTTCAATACGAGAACTTCCCGCCCTATGCTGGAAGCTCCCGACTTCAAGTCGGGAGTCGCTGACTTCTTTGTGTGTAACGTAAAAGTATGTCTTTGCAGCAAGGACAGTAATTCATGGTTGTTTAAATCCGAAGGTATTTCATTGCAACAACTATAAATTTTAAATTTGAGGAACTTGTGAGGGAGAGGGAGAGCAGGGGGAGCAGGGGGAGCAGGGGGAGATGGGGAGAGGCGGAGAAATTAAAATCCAATACTTTATTACAAGCAGGAGCGAGACGCTCCCACTACATTATTAACTTCTAATTCCTAACTCCTAACTTATAACTCTTGAGAGCATCCTCACAAAATCCTCAAATTCTCTGCTCCCAAGCACCCAGCGACTAACCCAGAATTTGAACGAATGGGAAAAGTTTAAGCAGGATAAAGAAAATTGGTTGCGTTCTTTATGTGATTTACACAGGAGGTATTACAGCAATTTTTTAGCATGATTTAGCATACTATGTAATGAAGAGCAAAAACTGTTTAAATTGCTTGCCAGTTACATAATTGATAAATGTTTTCTATGATAACGATACACTTTATTAGGAAGAAAATCTTAATTTTAATCTAAATAAATTATTTATAATAATTAACACAAACAAATTGCTTGCGATATATAGCGGTTTTTAACCTCATCCCATCCTTTGGACACCTTTCTCCTTAACAAAGAGAGGGGAAGGGGAGCCACTGCGTTGGGGGGGTACAAAGCCAAGTAGCAAGTGGCGTAGTGAGGTTCATCTGTGATGATTGCCTTGTTTATAAAATGTTATTTCATGTTGTTAATTAATGATATTAAATTGTAATCAACGTTAATATTAAAATATAAGATATTTATTTTTCGTCGAAACTTTTTGTGAGGCATTTTAATAATGTAATCTAATGCTGACAGTATTAATTTACCTACTCTGGATAAAGCAATAAATAAAAATCCAACAATAGTTACGGCGGATACTCTGGTAATTGATGCGATCGCTTTGATGAGAATAAGAGCACAAAATGGTGTAATATTTTCAAATACATCTAATATTTCAACAGAGATTACAACAAATAATCAACAAACAGATTGCTTGTTAATAGTTGAAAACCTTCATATCCACGGCATATTCACGCCGTCAGATATAGTCAAACTTATTTTATCTAAAAGTAATTTCACTAAAATAAAAATTGCCGAAGTAATGACACGGCAAGTCGTAACTTTAAAACAATCCCAAAATCATGATATTTTTACAGCATTACAACTAATGCGTCAGCATGGAATTGGTTATTTACCGATTTTGGACGAACAAGAACATTTAGTCGGGATTGTAACTCAGGACAGTTTGTTGCAGGCTTTGGATTTGCAAGCGCTACAACAGCATCGAAGTCAAAAACATATTTGTTATGAGTCACACATTCAAGCTAGCTTTCGGGCTTATTTTAAGAATAATATTTTAAATCGGGTAAGTGATGCAGTAGTTGGAATTGATAGCGAGCATCACATTGTTTATTTAAACCAAGCAGCAGAACAGTTATACAATATTAAACTAGAAGAATTTCTCGGTCGGCATCTTGAAGAAGCTTACGATTATCGGTGGCTGAATCCAGAAGACGAGCAAGCTTCATATGATGCTTTGTCAGCAACGGGGGCTTGGCAGGGAGAGAATATTCATATAAAAAATAATGGCGAAGAAATCTTTGTAGAGTCATCGGTTAGCGTACTATCGGATAATCACGGAGAGAATATCGGCTTTCTTGCTGTGATTCGCGATATTACCAAGCGCAAACGTGCAGAAATTGCTTTGCAAGCTTCTGAAGAAAGATTTCGCTCTTTGATAGAGATATCGAGTGATTGGGTATGGGAAGTAAACGAATATGGCTTTTTAACTTACGCTAGTCCAAAAGTATTTAATATCCTTGGTTATACTCCTCAAGAAATAATCGGTCAAACGCCGTTTGATTTGATGGCTCCCTGGGAAACTCAACGGCTTAGTAAGGTTATTAACTCATTTGTTAGAGAAAAACAGCCATTTAAGAATTTAGAAAATATTAACTTGCACAAAGACGGACATTCCGTAGTTGTGGAAACAAGCGGTGTACCTATATTTGATGCGAGCGGGGAATTTAGGGGATATCGCGGTATCGATCGAGATATTACCGAACGCTTTCAAGCCCAAGACAAATTACGCGAAAGTGAAGAACGTTTTCGGTTGCTAGTAACTCACGTACCTGTAGGAATTTTTCAAACTGACAATAAAGGAGAATGCATATTTGTCAACCCGCGTTGGTCAGAAATTGCCGGAATTTCTCCAGATGAATCAATGGGAAAAGGTTGGACTAAAGCGATACACCCTGAAGATAGAGAGCAGGTTGTGAGTGCATGGTACGAAGCATTTACAGCAGGACGAGGATTTACATTAGAAGTTCGCTTCCGTACCCCAGAAGGTAAAGTTAGTTGGGTGGTTGCAAATGCAACGGCTATTCGTAATCAAACGGGAGAAATTACTGGGTATCTGGGTACTGTGACCGATATCACCGATCGCAAGCAAGCAGAAGAACAACTACGTTGGACTCAAACTTCGCTGCAAGAAGCCCAAAAAATCGCCAAAATGGGCAGTTGGTCGAGGGATTTGACTACAAATGAAAGATGGTGGTCGGAACAATTCTACCGCACAATTAACTTGAATCCCGGCGATGCAATGCCAAATATGGAGACTCTGATAAATACAATCGTGCATCCAGATGAGCGCGATCGTATTTATCAACTGGTAATGGATTGTATTGAGCGGGGTATCCCTTACGAAACTGAAGTTCGCTTTTTGCGTCCCGATAATAGTTTTGGTTATTTATTTCTTTGTGGAAGAGTAGAACGCGATTCTCAAGGAAATCTGAATCGTTACTATGGCGTTTCTCAAGATATCAGCGAATATAAGCAAGTAGAGCTAGAACTGCGCGAAAGTAAAGAACGCTATCACTCGGCGATCAAATCATTGCATGAAGGTATAGTAATTCAGCAAGCGGATGGTACCATAACTTCTTGTAATCCTAGCGCCCAAAGGATTTTGGGGCTATCAGCCTCAGAAATGAAGGGACGCGATTCCTACGATCCGCGTTGGCGTACAATACATGAAGACGGTTCCCCCTTCAGGGGTGAAACTCATCCCCCAATGATTGCTTTGCAAACGGGTAAACCATGTTTGTACACGGTGATGGGAGTCCACAAACCGAATGGAGAACTCACCTGGATTTTGATTAACTCCGAACCGCTATTTTTACCCGAAGAAACCATTCCTTATGCTGTAGTCACTTCGTTTTCTGACATCACCCGACGCAAGGAAGCCGAAGAAAAAATTAAACAACAAGCGCAATTGCTTGATATAACTACAGATGCAATATTAGTCAAAGATTTAGAAGAAACTATTTTATATTGCAATGGCAGCGTCGAGCAAATATATGGTTGGACAAGAGAAGAATTAATCGGAAAGACAGCCAACGAGCTTTTATATCAGGAAATTTCACCCCTATTAGAGCAAGCATTGAGCGAGGTTGTTGAAACTGGCTCGTGGATGGGAGAGTTAAATAAAGTTACTAAAACAGGTAAAACAATTATCGTTGCTAGTCGTTGGACTCTAGTAGGCGACGAAGCCGGAAATCCAAAATCAATCTTAACTGTAGACACCGACATTACCGAGAAAAAACAACTGGAAAACCAGTTTCTCCGCACTCAGCGCTTAGAAAGTCTGGGAACTTTAGCAAGCGGTATTGCTCATGATTTGAACAATATGCTCACACCGATTTTGGCGATCGCCCAACTGTTACCCCTGAAGCTCAACAGTCAAGAGCCAGATTGTAGCGAAATGCTTACTATGTTAGAAAACAGTGCCAAACGCGGTGCTGGTTTAGTTAAGCAAATTCTCACATTTGCTCGCGGTAATGAAGGCAAGCGCACGGTATTGCAATTAACGCATATTTTGAAAGATATTGAGAATTTTGCCAAAGGAACATTTCCCAAATCGATTGCAATTCAAATAAATCTACCGCAAGACCTATTGACAGTTTCCGCAGACCCCACACAGATGCATCAACTATTGATGAACTTGGTTGTCAATGCCCGCGATGCTATGCCAGATGGTGGCACTATAACCATTACCGCACAAAACCTGTGTGTTGATGAAAGCTACGCCAAAATGAAAATTGAGGCAAAAGTTGGTAATTACGTTGTAGTCACAATAGCCGATACCGGAACAGGTATTCCCCCAGAAGTCATTGAGCAAGTTTTTGATCCTTTCTTCACCACTAAAGAAGTAGGAAAAGGAACGGGATTAGGTTTATCGACTGTCATCGGCATCGTTAAAAACCACGGTGGTTTTATTGAAGTGAGCAGCGAGTTGGGAAAAGGTAGTCAATTCAAAGTATACTTACCCAGCACTCAGGAAAGAATAATCGAAGCAGCACAAGAAAATGTAGCGCTACCAGGAAACTCAGAATTGATTTTGGTAGTAGATGACGAACCAGCAATTTGTGAAATTATTAAAACTACCCTAGAAAGTCAGAACTTTGAGGTACTTACAGCCGCTGATGGGATTGAAGCGATTTCAACCTACGTTCAGAATAAAAAGAAAATTAGCCTCGTTTTAATAGATATGATGATGCCAGAAATGGACGGAGCAACAGCCATCCGCACGATACAACAGCTAAATCCGCAAGTCCAAATTATTGCCATGAGTGGATTAGCATCAACAGAAACTTTAGCTCAAGCAGCAGGAAGTGGAATTCAAGGATTTTTAGCTAAACCATTTACCAAGTCAGACTTGTTCAATACTATAAGTGGGGTTTTACAGAGTGAGAAGTAATTAAGGTTTTCTTGTCCCCTCATCTCATTAAGCCAAAGTATTTGCAGTGAATTTTAGATACAGTCGCAAAATATAAATTCGATGTTTTCGCGGTCTGACTTAGATATTTATACTTTTTTTTTTGAATTCTCGGTAAGTAATATTACACGTTTGATAACCGTGTAGTTAGCTGCGACCAATTCTTTTACAGCAAAATAATCTAGAGACGGCGTACACAATGTAACGTCTTTTATATGTTTTGATTGTTATGCAGCAACTGTTAACCGTTAAAGTTTATATCCAATCTGACCGAGAAAATCTTTGCGTTCTATCATATCTTCCGCTATATTCTACACCTTTTGGCGCAAATCCATCAACAACGCCGATAATTCCTCTTCCTTGTTCAGTTTCTGCCACAATTACCTCTACAGGATTAGCAGTAGCACAGTAAATAGTACAGACTTCAGGAACTTGTCTAATAGTATGACGGGAAATTCATCGGATAAGCATTTTTCAAATAGGTAAAAACCCTTTTCAAAGTAATGCATAAATTCAATTTATATTTTTATAAATGGCCGCAACTGGCATATTTTTCTTGTAGGGTGCTGTGACACTTTGACTATTTTTAAACGTAGTAATAAACTTTCTAGTGTCACGCACCAACAATACCGAAGTGACAATTGCGGCCATTCCTGATTTTATGTAACAAAAATTTTTGCAAAGGAATGAATGCATATGGCTGTGCTAAACGTTGTGCAGCTTTGTTAAAGTTGTTTCAGTCAGGGGTAGCGTAATCGATGTTCAGTTTTACGAATCTCTACCAGAGCTTTATACTCAACTAAAAGCAGGCGAAGACTAGAAAATAATTATCGAAGTTATCAGTCATCTCAGCGATGAAAAAGTTTTCGGTATCGCTTTAACAATTGGTGAGTTTATCGGCAGCACTCGATGGTTGCGAGCAGATTTTGAACGATGAATTTTCCGGACTTTTTTTAGGTAATTGGTCATGATTTTCAAAATTATTTATTAAACGCAAAGGGGCGCGGAGGAAAGCGCAGAGGTACGCAGAGGGAATAAACTTTCTAACCTTTTTGATTATGGAAATTAGTCCTGACAATATTATTTATTGGCAATCGGGTGCAACGCCGTTTAAATGCCACAATTTTATTTACTTGGATAGTAATGGGATTTTTGGTAATAGTTTCTTGGTTGGTGACTCGCAATTTATCAGTAAACCCAAAAATATCCCGCTGGCAAAGTTTATTAGAAATTATCGTCGAGGGAATTGCTTTTTTTATATTCATTCACGGTTATTGGAGCGCTCAACCCATCTCAACTCGGAATATGGAGGTGGTTCCTTAACTGCATTACCTATAATAGAAACACAAGCGCAAAACATTTCCGCATATATTCCCACCAACTTGATTTCTATCACAGACGGGCAAATATATCTGTCTCCAGACTTATTTCAAAAAGCTGTTTTCCCTGCTATTGATGTAGGTAAATCAGTGTCGCGAGTTGGCGGCAAAACTCAACTAAGTCCTTATCGAAGTTTTGGAGAGCTACAGGGTTTAATTACGGAAACTAGTTTATTGCAAGCTTTAGATCCCACTGAGATGTATGGGGTTATAGAATTATTGCAGCAAAAAGTAGAACGTTTGGAAGTAGAAAGAAGTGAACTATCGCAAAGCTACACTAAACAGTGTCAAGTTTTTCAGCAAACACAGACAGCACTTGAAGAGCGCAAACGGATAGAAAAAACCCTGCGGCAACAAAAAAATTTAGTATCTGGGATTCTAGATGTTGCTGGTGGTTTAATTGTTGTGCTTGATAAGCAAGCAAGAATTGTTAGATTTAACCAAACCTGGGTAAGCTGAGTATAAAGGCTGAAAATATTGATCTTGACGAAAACTACGTCAAAATGAATCTTGATGCTAGCGTAGGAGATTATATTGTAGTTACAGTCGAAGATACGGGTACGGGTATTACCTTAGAAACACTAGAAAAAATTTTTGAACCATTTTTTACTACAAAAGAACAAGGTTTTGGTACGGGATTGGGACTTTCAACCACAATTGGGATTATTAAAAGTCATGGTGGTTTTATCAATGTCTACAGCGAAGTAGGAAAAGGTACTCAATTTAAAGTTTATTTACTAGCAGTTTATACAGAAGAAGCTGTACAAGATCAAAAATTAGAAATCAAGAGAGGAAATGGAGAATTAATCCTTCTAGTAGATGACGAAATGAGTATTAGGGATATTACCAAAACATCTCTTGAGAGAAATAACTATCAAGTAATTACCGCTAACGATGGAATTGAAGCAATTGCGCTTTATGCTCAACATAAAAACAAAATCAGTATCGTATTAATGGATATGATGATGCCGGAAATGGATGGTGCAACAGCTATCCGCACGCTGCAAAAAATGAATTCGCAGGTTAAAATAATTGCCGTCAGCGGATTATCTACCAGCGATAAGGTAAATGCAGCTATGAGCAATGGTGCCAAATTATTTTTATCTAAACCCTATACCACAGAAGAGTTGTTGAGAAAGCTGTATCAAGTTATTAATGTTGACTGATAACGCAATTCTATATGAACTGTAAAAAAATTGCTGTTGAAAATTACGTTTTTATAACCAAACCGAGTTAGTGAATTATCGGAAGCTAATGTTAAGAAAATAACTATTTTTACTCACAAGTTCCTCATATTTTTATTTTACTTTGTATATTGAACCTACCAATCATCAGATTCCACAATCTGATTTCCTCTCTGTAAAGATAGTTTTATATTTATTAGGCATCGCTTTTAATCTATAAATATAAAACTATTTTTCTTTAAAACTATTTTTAAATCGGTGTCTACAGAAAAATCTTGGCTATAGCGAAATATTATAAAATTAAATCTATACTTTTAAAACAAAAACACCCAAGCATCTACTCACTTAGGGAATCCCTCTTTTTCGTTCTCTTCATAGGGACGTACTAATCAATTGTTTCACAATTAATAATTACGTTGCCCCCTGATTCTCACAACGAGGAATTATAAGCGTTCGAGTTGGGTGTTATTGTTAGTTGACGAGACAGATGTATGAATATGAAACAGTTTTTTACCTCTTAATCTAATTCAACCTGTGCGTACCAGGTTATTTTATCTGCCAGGGAAGCTTTATTGGCTTCATATTTAATATAGCAATCATTTATTAAAGGTAGATGATTTTGAAACGAAACTTTACCTTTAATTTGAATCAAGATTTTTCACTCAATATTGTTTACTTTTTTTATCATATTGATAGTTTATACTTCTATTTCTATGAACTATTGTAAAGAAAAGAATTGGGTTTATCTAGTTATTATATTTGGTTTTGGAGACATCCTCACAAGAATCTCACATTTATCTGGTACTAAGAAAAAGGTGCCTTCATGAGTTTTAAATTGACATTATAAAAATTATTTTTACTTGTTTTTACTTAAGGAGCCTTAATAGACCATCAGGATCGAGCTTTTATCTAAATAGACATCTCCGGAAAAGAAAAAAGACCCCTCTCCAAACCTCTCCCCCACAGGGAGAGAGGCTTCATTATCCCCATTCCCTCATAGGGAAGGGGGCAGGGGGGTTAGGTCTTTATGTAAATTTTGAAATAGTAAGGATATTTTTAATCCCAATGAATGACAATATTTTAGATCCCCATTTAGGCTACGAAGATTGGATTCTCACCGAAACTGATTTCGATCCCGAACAACTTAACTACAAAGAAACCGTTTTTACCGTTGGTAATGGCTATCTGGGTACCCGAGGGAGTTTTGCAGAAGGATATCCCGGTGCAGTAGCTGCTACTTTAATTAATGGTGTCTATAGCCAATTTAAAAACAGGTGGCAGAAACAAATTCAAAATTAATCGTGATAGCTCGTTTAAGGTATTTTGGTTTCAACCAAGTCCGGTGGGAAATCGAACTTTAAGGGCAACTATCACATAACCAGCAGCTCAAACGGACTCCGTAATATTGGCACCTTTTGCGCAAAGAAACGCACAAAAGTCGCCAACATTACTTCGCCATTTAGCTGAGCGTTATGTTTTTCAAGGAGCTATAAACAATGAATAAGTCGGAAGATTTCTGGAATAAGGCTTCAAAAAATTATGACAAGACAGAAAAGCGTTTTGAATACATCCATAAAAAGGCAAAGGAGAACACCAAAAAGCACCTCAAAGATAGTTATATCGTTATGGATTATGGATGCGGAACCGGCACAGCATCCTGTGAGTTTTCCAGTCAGGTGAAAGAAATACAAGGTATCGATATCTCATCTGAGATGATTCGGATAGCAAAAGAGAAAGCAGTTGTTAGTAAAATTGATAATGTACACTTCGAAAAGGCGGACTTATTTGAAGATAAATTTCAAAATGAATCATTTGATGTGATTCTAGCTTTCAACATGTTGCACACAGTACCCAATCCGCAAAATGTTGTGTATCGAATAAATGACCTGTTAAAGCCTGACGGCATATTTATTTCTGTAACGCCTTGCTTAGGGCAAAAGATGTCATTTTTAGTTAATCTCCAGATACAGCTGGTTCGGATATTGTGTAAGTTTGGAGTAATTCCCATTCCAATTAGAAGAATAAAAAGTAGTGACATAGACATTTTGTTAGCAAAAGGGGAATTCGAGGCCATTGAGTCCGAAGAAATATTCAAAGGAGCATCTAGCTATTTTGTTGCAGCAAAGAAATTACACAAAACATAACAAGCGCATGCAGCCGGATCGCCAAACCGCTACGCGCTTTGTCGACCGCTGATGCGAAGCGTTAGACCGCTTCGGTCATAACAGTGAAGATAAAATCAATCCAGTACATCAATCATGAGTTCAAAAGGCAACAAATCGGGTCAAAATACCATTCCAGTTGTGGTTGCTTTATTGGGAGTGCTTGGGGCGATCGGAGCTGCAATTGTCCCCAATTTGATCTCCAAAGATAATAAGGAGTTTGAAGTTCGACAGTTTCTAAACTCTGCGGTATCTAATCTCAAGTTTTTGGAAGACGAGATTGATAAATGTAATCCTAACGAGCCACTATGTACATTAAAAAACACATCATATATTGGGGGCATATGTCATTCAGCAACAAGTATGGCTGTAACTGTACAATCTTTATTGGAGACTAAGCGTATTTCTGCAAATGATAGTTCCGCTCTATACATTTTATCTACTAAAGAAAAATACTGCGACTTGTAATGGTCTATACCTTCACCTTCCGATCTTCCTTGTGGTGGTTCCCTTATTCCTTGCTCTACCCCTTCACAACCCTCTCGGAGTCCCTAACCAATCTCATAGTTCCATTCAGTTTGTAGAGGGTGATCGCATTTGTACATGCTAAAGGCGATCGCCAAACGGTACAAGTAAAGCATATCATCTCAGAAATACAGGAATTTGTTGGCAACACTTTTCCCAAATCAATTGAAATTCAAGTCGGTTTAGCCGATGATTTACGGTTAATTAGTGCCGATGCAACACAAATTCACCAGATTTTGATGAATCTTTGCCTTAACGCTCGCGATGCCATGCCTAACGGGGGTAAGCTGAGTATAAAGGCTGAAAATATTGATCTAGACGAAAACTACGTCAAAATGAATCTTGATGCTAGCGTAGGAGATTATATTGTAGTTACAGTCGAAGATACGGGTACGGGTATTACCTTAGAAACACTA
>JBARZF010000190.1:0-2082 GCA_049649675.1 Rivularia sp. (in: cyanobacteria)
TGCTTGAAACCACCGAAGGGAGCAGCAGCATCGAAAACGTGATAGCAATTTATCCATACCGTACCAGCACGGACGCTATTTGCTACAGTATGAGCTTTGGTAATATCTTTTGTCCATACTCCAGCAGTTCGTAGGTTGGGTTGAGGAACAAAACCCAACATAATTTGGAAACTCAACGAAATAATTCAAATCAAGATAATATTAAACATCCAACCAAACAACTCGCTTCATCCAAAAATTGATATTGGATAATTCATAAAATCAAAATACTGATGTTGGGTTACGATGCAATATAAATTGATCGGTTATTTGTCACTATCGTCGCGAATCTAACCCAACCTACCACTACCACTTTAACGGTTTAGAGAAAGGTCAAATTTAAGTAAAATCAATAAACAATTTCAACTCATCAGCAAAGCCATACACGCTAATAACAAGCAAAAGTAATGCTGTGATTTTGGTAATTCTTGTTTGGGGAGTTGGTGCGATCGCCTCTCTTACTAAAATCGAAGCCGACGCACCAATTACAAAACTAAAACCCAAAATCAAATAAGGAACACTAGGATTTAAGGTATAAATTGTCAGCATGGTTAACGCCATACCGAGCATAATTAACTCTACAAATCTCGGTGGATTGTATTGACTTGCTAGAAAAAGTGTATGTATCCAGGATTGACAAGTTCTAATCATGGGCATTGGGGATTGGGCATTGGGCATTGGGGGATGCGGAAATGGGGAGACAAGGGGACAAGGGGATGGGGGGGACAAGGGAAAATTTATACTACTATCAACTAACCTTTAACCTTTAACCTTTAACTTTGACCTTTGACCTTTGACCTTTAACCTCTAGCTCCTACTTTTTCTCCGGTTCCGTTGACGTTGGCTGCATCTTCTGGAAGTTCTACACCGAAGATGCGGGAGAAGGTTTTCTCTACTTTGTAGCCGGTATCTATGGATTCTAATGGATCTTTCCGCAATCTGTGACGCAAGCACAGTGAAATAACCCGGCGAATGTCGTCTACGGTGACTTCGTTACGTCCTTCAAATGCGGTTAAGGCTTTGGCTGCGCGGTTGGTTACGATGTCGCCGCGTAAACCATCTACATCTAGTTCGGAACAGACTTCGGAAATTTTAACCCGATAATCGTATTCCATATTAACGGAGGGCAAAAGTTCCTGGGCTTGGACGATGCGTTTTTGCAGTTCTTCTTGCTTTTGTTGGTATTTTTCGATGAATTCGGGAGGATTCTGGTCAAATTCCGATCTTTGTTCCACAATTTGCACTCTTAATGCTGGTTCCCTAACGGTGCGAATTTCAGCGTGCATTCCGAATCTGTCAAGTAGCTGGGGTCGTAATTCACCTTCTTCTGGGTTTCCGGAACCAACGAGAACGAAACGTGCCGGGTGACGAATAGAAATTCCTTCGCGTTCGACGGTATTCCAACCGCTTGCGGCTGAGTCTAATAGTACGTCTACTAAATGGTCATCTAACAAGTTAACTTCATCAACGTAGAGAATACCCCGGTTAGCTTTAGCTAAAAGTCCTGGTTCAAAAGCTTTTACACCTTCCGACAAAGCCTTTTCAATATCGATAGTGCCGCAAACTCGGTCTTCTGTAGCTCCCAAAGGTAAATCTACCATTGGCACCTTCATTTGTGCTACGGGAATATCTTCGCCTTCTTCAAGCTTTTGACGGGCTGCATCACCCATAATATCGGGATCGCTAGGATGAGAATTGAAAGGATCGTCAGCAACCACGGAAACTTCTGGCAGCAAGTCAGCTAGCGCTCGAATAGTAGTTGATTTTCCAGTTCCGCGATCGCCCATTATCATCACGCCGCCAACTTTGGGGTCAATCACATTTAAAATTAAAGCCAGCTTCATTTCTTCCTGGCCCACAATGGCGGTAAAAGGAAATACCACGCGCCGCGCTCTAGAAGTCTTTTGATTAGTAGGACTCACTGATAAATTACCTTATATATATTTCACTTATTACCGTCTTTATTTTGCCATATTAAGGAATTGGGGGATAGGGGTGATGGGGGGATGGGGAGATTGGGGGATGGGGTTCGGGGGTTCGGGG
>JBARZF010000191.1:0-25228 GCA_049649675.1 Rivularia sp. (in: cyanobacteria)
TTACCTTCCCGGAACTTTTGTTATTAGTCTTAGGAATTAATATTCTTGTCGGACGATATAACGGCTACAAACTGACAGAATATTTTCGATTCAAATCAATGCAGAAGCAGTTGAGTCAATCTTAGAAGAGATGGGTAATAGGTAATAGGTAAATAGCTGTGAAAAATAAATAGATAAATCCGTTCTTTATTTCTTCTCTTAACAGACGTAGCAGTGCTACGTCTCTACAATTTTTAATTCAAAATCCAAAATCTAAAATCCAAAATCATTCCTATGTTTCCATTTACACTGATGCGTGAAGGCGTTCTGGGAATCAATGCTCGTAATGTTGATTATCTTTTTCCTAGTAATCCACGTAAACTTTATAAGTTGGCTGATAACAAATTAGAAACAAAAAGAATTGCAGAAGAACTTAACGTACCAATTCCGGAAACTTACGGTGTGATTTCGTTTCAAAATGAAGTCGGAAAGCTCTCAGAAATTATTGATGGACATGATTCGTTTATAGTTAAACCCGCTCAAGGTAGCGGTGGAGATGGAATTGAAGCAATTGTTGAAGTTACCGACGAAGGTTTCAAAAAGCCTAGCGGTAAAACTCTTTCCAAATCGGATTTGCAATATCACATTCATAAAATCCTTGGTGGAATGTTCTCCCTCGGTGGATTAAGTGATAAAGCAATTATTGAATATGCGGTGCAGTTCGATCCGGTTTTTGATGAAATTGCTTATCAAGGTGTTCCGGATGTGCGGGTAATTGTTTATCGAGGTGTCCCCGTGATGGGAATGTTACGTTTACCAACCAAGGCTTCTGATGGTAAAGCGAATTTACACAGAGGTGGTTTAGGCTTGGGTATTGACCTAAGTACGGGGAAAACATTGACCGCAATTCAGAATAATCGCTACATCGAAAAGCATCCCGATACTGATGCAACCTTGCGCGATCGCCAAATTCCTCATTGGGATACTATTTTGGATATGGCTGCTAAGTTATGTGAAAAAACCGAGTTTGGCTATCTCGGTATTGACGTAGTTTTAGACGAAGAAAAAGGTCCTTTATTGCTGGAAATCAATGCTCGTCCGGGACTTTCAATACAAATTGCCAATCAGGAGGGGCTGATTCCTCGATTAAAAATAATTGATTCAAATGTAAATAAACTTTCTGGAATTGAAGAGAAAATTGGCTTCGCAAGAGATAAATTTGCAGTAAACAACTAGAAAAATAAGATTGTAACTATAAACACTAGAATTTATACGGACGAAAGATAAGTGAATTGAATGGGTAAGATAACATATACTATTATCTCCGATTCCTGATGTTATCCGATATTGATTTGATTCGAGAGTTTGTTAAATTATCCATTCAAAAAAAGCAAGTTTTATTAGCAAATTCAACATTACAAGGTGAAGCAGTTTATAAAAGCAATCAATTAACGGCAAAAAAAGAAGGGATAATTGCTACAACTCAACTAGAGCGTACATTAAATCCATTTTTTATTAAACATAAGTCAAATTACTGGCAATTGATAAGTGAAGTATTAGCTGAATATAACTTTATCCTCATGGGAGAAGTTGATAGTCGTGGCTTTTATCAGTACGAATATTGTCAAATTCCACCAGGCTATGAAATGCATTGCCAGAAAGCGGCTATGTTATGGAGAACTTGGTGGAAATATCGTCGCAAAATTGAGGGTAGAATAATTCAATTAGAACTTCTTATCCGCATCCGAAATACATGGTATCCCATCAGAGGTTTAGCAATTAGTGATGGAATGATTTATATCGAAACATTAGGAAATGAGATTGCACTTGGTTTAGAAGATACGGTGATTTGGTTGAGTAAAATAAAGGGGAAGAAATCAGAAGCTAATTCTGAATAGGATAATTTTTGAGTTGCTTTTGGGAATACTAGTTTTGTAGCTATTAAACACAAAACATATGGGTAGCATAAATATCCAAGCAAAAGAACTTCCCCTTTATAAAGTATTTAGCAACGATTTTGTATTTAAAATTCCCTTGTACCAACGTCCTTATGCTTGGACTACCGAAGAAGCAGAACAATTACTTGAAGACTTGGTTGCAGCTTCGGAAGAGACAAACAAAGATATTGACGATATTAATCCTTACTTTTTAGGCAGTATTGTACTAATTAAGTCAGAATATGAGCCAAATGCTCAAGTTGTGGATGGGCAGCAACGCTTAACCACACTTACTATTTTGCTATCTGTTTTAAGAGAATTATTACCAACAGAAGAAAGTAATGATTTAGCGGAATATATTTATCAAAAAGCGAAGAAATTTGGTATAAATAAAGAAAATCAATATAGATTAACTTTACGCGATAAAGATGCTAGTTTTTTCCGAGAATATATTCAAGATGCTCTTGGTATTTCAAAACTGCGAGATATTAATATATCAAAGTACTCAGATAGTTGTAAAAACATTAAAAAGAATGCTTTTATATTTTTAGAACGGTTACAAAGATATGATGGCGAGCAACTTTGTCGCTTAACACAATTTATTGCTACTCGCTGCTGTTTAGTTATTATTACTACTCCCGATTTTGATTCTGCGTATCGGATATTTTCAGTAATGAATAATCGGGGTTTAAATTTATCTATCGCGGATATTTTAAAAGCTGAAATTATTGGTAAGATTTCTCCAGAGATGCAAGATAGATATGGTGTGAAATGGGAAAATGCTGAAGAAAAGTTAGGATTAGATTCATTTAAAAATTTATTTTCTTACATCCGGATGATTCTCTTCAAGTCCAAACCTCGTAAAAGTATCATTAAAGAACTCCTCAAAGAAGCACAGCCAAATATTACAGAATTTCCTCAAGAATTTATTGATAAAAATTTGATTCCTTTATCAGATGCACTTTATGATATTAAAAATCAAAGGTATGAAAATAATCATTTAGATACCGAAATCAATCGCATCTTTTATTGGTTGCTATGGATTGATAATTCTGACTGGATACCTCCGGCAATTCTTTATTTATCACAAAATTATCATCGTCCTGAATTATTAATTCGCTTTTTTACCGATTTAGAGCGTCTTGCTTCTGGTTTAATGATTTACAGAGCTAATATCGATTGGCGTATCGCTCGATATGGAAAGTTATTAAACGCAATCGAAAACAATACAGATTTGTATACTTCCGATTCACCACTCCAACTCACACCAGAAGAAAACAAAGATATTATTAATCAACTTAATGGTGATATTTACTTAGTTAGAAAAATTAGAATGTATGTCTTAATACGTCTCAATGATGCTATTTCTAATCCCAAGATAACCTATTCACAATACCCAACAATTGAACACGTACTTCCCCAAAATCCTGCTCAGGGAAGTGAATGGGAACAGTGGTTCCCTACTCAAGAAGAAAGAGAAAAATATTTACATCGTTTAGGTAATTTAGTTTTACTCTCTGCTTCCAAAAATAGCGAAGCACAAAATTTCGATTTTGCAGTTAAAAAAGAAAAATATTTCACTAGCAAATCCGGAGTTTCTCCTTTTGCTCTAACGACTCAAGTTTTATCACAAAACCAATGGACTCCTCAAATTATCGAACAACGACAAAAAGATGCGGTTGATAAACTTAAAGAAATTTGGCGTTTGCAATCTTAATAATTCTTCTTTATATCGGCGGTTGAAACCGCATCTACGTTTTTTAGCCCATTTGCATGGGCTATTTTACTTGAAACAAATTCCCAACTTCTACTAAATCAACATTCCCACCACTAATAATTACGCCAATTCTAGAACCAGGACTTTTCACCACACCTTCTAACAAAGCTGCTGCGGCTAAAACTCCCGTGGGTTCGACTACTATTTTTAATCTTTCCCAAATAAAATACATGGTGCGAATTATCGCTTCCTCCGAAACCGTCACCCTTCGGGTTCAGCAGTCGCTCATGGGGGAAACCCCCAAGACCGCGCTGCCTCACCATATCATCAACATATTCCAACACTAAAGGAAAAGTTATTTTTCCCAAACTTTATGTTCTCGCACCATCAGCAATGGTATCTGGATTGTTGACAAATTGTAGAGTTTTTGATTTAAACGAACGAGTAGCATCATCAGCCCGTGAAGGTTCTACTCCAATAACGTGACAGTTTGGTAAAAGTGCTTTAATGCCGATCGCACAGCCAGAAATTAAGCCACCACCACCACAGCAAACTAATAGTAAATCTAATTTCCCAACTTCCTCAACTAGTTCTAAAGCTGTTGTTCCTTGTCCTGCAATTATGTAAGGATGGTCAAAAGGAGGAATAATTTTTAAATCCTTTTCTTTTGCTAAATTTTGGGCTAATTCTTCTCTAGAAATTTCCTTGGGATTATACAAAATCACTTCAGCACCATAACCGCGAGTTGCCGTTTGTTTGACTGCGGGGGCATTTTCTGGCATCACAATTGTGGTAGGAATCTCAAGTAATTTTCCTGCAAGTGCGATTCCTTGAGCGTGATTTCCCGATGAAAAAGTCAGCACACCTTTTTGTTTTTGCGATTCCGATAGTTGTGAAAGCGCATTATATGCACCGCGAAATTTAAAAGAACCCGTGCGCTGAAAATTTTCGCATTTGAAAAACACTTGAGAATTTGTAATTTGATTTACAGTTGTTGAAGTTAAAACCGGAGTGCGACGAGCAATTCCATCAAGACGTTTCGCTGCTGCTTGGATATCAGCGATTTTGATTAACTTATCTTGAGAAGTCATATAAATTTATTGATATCCGAAAATAGTATTGATTTTCTTATCAACTCAAATTCCAAGTTTGAGGAAGCTTCACTGCACAAACAGAACAAATAAATAAATTATCTTTAACAATATTTACAACGTATTTATACAATATGTGAAAAATTCTTCCTATAAATCTTGAGACACTAATACCAAAATGGTGCGTTGCGTGCAGCAAGCAACACACCCTACCACTATGAATGTTGGTTTACGCTCCAACCTGCTTACTATTCACTGCTCACTGTTGACTGTTCACTGACTTTTTCCCGCTCAACAGCTTCCATCAAAGAACGCACCTGCTTAGATCCTTGTGAAGGTTCAAAATGCAAAGGAAATTTACTTTTAGTCATCATTCGTAAACCGAGAGGAGCAATACTTAATAAACCTTTGATGTCTTTAAAATTATTACCAACAACCCGTAAACCAAATAATCTCTCATCAATCCAACCACCTTCTTTGACCAAATCTATCAATACTTTGCGGTGACGAATCGAACGATTATCTCCTGCTTCTTTAGTTTTGAGAAGAGACTGTTTGATTTTACTAATTTGGTCTAAAGGTGCCACTTCCATCGGACAAACACTATTGCAGTAATAGCAGCGAGTGCAACCCCAAACTCCTTTAGTACCTTCGTTGTATTGCTCCAAACGCTTTTGTGTTTCATCATCGCGCTTATCTTCCACCATTCGATAAGCTTTTGCCAGCGCATGGGGACCAACAAAATCTGGATTTACTTCTAATGCATTGCACTCGGAGTAACAAGCACCACACATAATACAGTTACCAGTTTCCTCAAGCTGCTTTCTTTCTTCTGGTGTTTGTAAAAACTCTCGCTCGGGCACTTTTCTTGCAGCAGTGCTGACATAAGGAGCAACAGTTTCTAAGCTGTTCCAGAAACCCTTCATATCAACAATTAAATCTTTTAGTACAGGCATATTACCCAATGGGGCAATAGTAATTTCAGGAACAGAGTTAGCTTGATTTTCCTGGGATATTTGTTGTCCAAATCGAGCAATTTCGCTGCCAACATTTTCTTTACAAGCTAAAGCAGAGCGTCCATTAATCCTTACAGCGCAACTACCACAAATGGTATTGCGGCAATTTTTACGAAATGCTAAAGTTCCATCTTGCTCCCATTTAATCCGATTAAGACAATCAAGAATTGTATTACCCTCTTCTACATCCAAAAGGTAAGCTTGAACTGTGGGAGATGTTTTCTGATTTTGTCGAATAACTTTAAAATTAACTTTCATTTTACCCCGTGTCCCAACTTTAATTTTCTACCTTTGCTTGTCAAAGGAAATGAATTTTTATATAGTGGTTTGCCTTCAAAGTAGCTGCTTAACCTCTTATTGCTCAAATTCAAATCGCTGCTTAAGACTGACTAATCATCTTCATAGAATATGTTATATGGTCTGTGTGGGATAAGTGTAAAAATTGGAGGAGGGTAGCCCCTCACCTTCACAACTTCTACTCCAACAGAGCTTGAATTTAGAATTTTTATGTTCCTCGTTTCCCGTTGCCTACTCTCAACTTAGAACCATCCCAAAGCTCAAAAAGGATTGCTCCACGCGATCGCTATTAGCAAAGTCATTAATATAAGTTTACGCCGGATAGCGAAGTTTTATAATAATTTTTTGCCCCAAACTACTCAAAACAACAGTCTTACCAACAAATCAATGAAATAGCACCTGACAATATTTTTTCAAACATACCAATCGGTTATAACTCCTTTATTATTCAACAACCACACCATTCTTAAGGTGTCGCGGATAAAAAATCTTTATTAGCCTGCGATCTGAGTCAATTTTAAGATTATTATAGAAGACTTGAACCAATTGATTAACATCTGGGTTCTCGCATTTGCTTGTCAGAAGACTTGTACATCTCTAGTCGTGTTACAGAAATAAATATTTGGTGAAAGTGGAATATGTAACAATCTTTTCAAAAATAGCGATTACAACGCCGATGAATTTTTATAAAATTCTCATCGCAACACCTACTCCACTCCAAGCAGAACATTAAATAAAAGCATAATCCCAAAAATAATTAAAACTTAAACAATTATTTTGCTATTATTAGTCCATGTTAGTATTTAATATAAAATTACGAGGAAACAAAACCATAATAAATTGCCGTACAAGCGCGGTACCTATAGCTTTGTTTCTTCGTAATCTAGGGGCATAATTTTTTTTGTCTCTATTGGCAGCATAAAAGGCTTTATCCTTGTAAATCCTTAGTAATAACTATGTTGTCTTAAGCCATAGAGCAATGTTAGGGAAAATCCTGCAACTCTTGGGTCGAAAAGACTTTGGCTGCAAATAAAATGCCTGTTGACTTCTTGAGTCTGCCCGCTTATTTAAAAAGCAGGCTCGCATAGTTTGTAAAAGTAAATTACAGTTAATTAGCTTTATTTAAAAGCCGAGTGAGAAAAATTTTTCATCTCTGATGGTTTTCATAAGCTAAGGCTGTGTCAGAACGCTGAAACTAATTCCTTTTAAAGACGGTAGTTTATGAGTAAAATGTTGTGGAATACCATCAACATAATTCTTGTAGAATTAGACTTTCAGGAATTGAGGCTTACTTAAAGTCTGAAAAAGCTTGATGTAAGAATGTCAAAAAATCGCCTTTAGGCAAGGCATAAAACCGCATTATTTATCGCGAAAGCACAGATTAAGGAAAATTTGAGTGTAATGAGTGAAACAGCAACAGCGCCATTAACAGGAAAAACACTGCTTTCCAAAGTTAAAGAACTATCCAATTTACCGAGACGAGAAAGAGCAAAGCAGTGCGGATATTACACTACTACTAAGAATGGTCAGGTACGGGTAAACCTAACAGATTTTTACGATGCTTTGTTATCGGCTAGGGGAATTCCCTTGAGTCCGGAAACACCAAAAGATGGTCGAGGACGCGAACCGACATACAGAGTTAGCGTTCACCAAAACGGCCAAATTGTTATTGGTGCTACATATACCAAAGCAATGGGTTTAAAATCGGGAGATGAGTTTGAAATTAAGTTGGGATACAAACACATTCACTTAATTCAAGTTGACGGTGCAAGTCAAACAGACGAAGATTCTGATGAAGATTCAGAAGAAGAAGAGTAAATTTTTCTTATAGCAGGGATTAGAAAAGAAGACAATATTTTATTACTTTTCCCTGCACTTATAAGTAGATAGTTGTTTTGGCAGATTTTCAGTTAATTGTTGAAAATTTAAATATGCCAAAACGACTATATCCCTCTGAAAAATTTTGGGCTTTTGATTGAAAATAACCAAGAGGTGCGATTCAATTGCGAGTCGTACTTATAGGGAATAGAGAAGTATTAATCTAATTGATGCTTCTCTTTTCTATAGCTCCATATTGAAAGCTAGTTTTTCTTTTTCTCTCTAAAAAAAAATTAAAAGCGATTAGTGCCTTGTGTTTGTTTCGTTAATTTTTACAGATTTATTTGAGCCGTTAAAAAATAGCTTGGTGTCCCAGTGGGAAAATGCACCCGCATACGTAGTAGTAATGGCTTTTTTTATTGCTTGGATAGTATGTTGGCTACCAATAGCATTAATTTTGGCAAAAGTGCTGCATTGGACACCGAAGCAACCTTTGCAGCCAGAGCAGAAAATTGCTTTAGTAATTTCTCTTTATTTATTAGCTCCTGTAATTTTACTTCTAACTAATTGGCTGACAAATAAATCTTTTGCAGCTTACGGTTGGATCGGTGATTTTTCAATTTTATATTCGCTTTTTTTAGGGTTTGGCTGGGGAGTCATAAGTTTAGCTTTTGTATTCGGTTGTCAGCTATATTTCGGTTTTTGTAAGTTTAAACTACCGAATGTAGAATCAGTTCCATCTACATTGCTCTCTATAATGCTCGTAGCGTTATTAGTGGGTGCTATTGAAGAATTAGTGTTTCGAGGTTTTCTGTTTACTCAACTCGAACAAATTTATTCAGTTTGGATTGCAGCAATAATTTCGGGTTTAATTTTCGCACTATTGCATTTAGTTTGGGAACGACGCGAAACAACTCCCCAACTTCCTGGATTATGGTTAATGGCAATGGTTTTAGTATTAGCAAGATTTGCCGATAATGGTAGCTTGGGTTTAGCTTGGGGACTTCACGCTGGTTGGGTATGGTCGATAGCGAGTATTGATACGCTTAATTTAATTGATTACAACGATGATAAATCTGAGTGGATAACAGGTAAGAATAAAAAACCTTTAGCAGGTATTGCTGGAATATTGTGCATGGTAATAACCGCAGTGGCTTTATATTTTTTAATTAGCAAATTCCATCTAAATCTTGCTTAAATTTGAATGGGACGAGCGCTTACGCCCATCCCACAAGAGATTTTAATATACGACTTAAGCAAGCCCCCCTTAAAAAAGGGGGGTTAGGGGGATCTAAATTCGTGAAACCATCTTTTTCTCGTTCCGCTTGCGTAAATCCCACAATAATTAAAATCGCAGATAAATTAATTACCCAAAAGGAACCAAACGCTTAAGGGCACGACCTACAACATCACCATAACGCAACTGTCCGCATAGAATTTGACCCATAATTTGGCTACCAGTGGGACGTTTTACACCTGCTTTGTAACCAACACCAGGGAAGCGATAGAATGCGCCTGCTAGCTTCTGCGCCCAAGCCATATCACTGCCCCATTCTTCAGCAATTACTTCAGTGTATTGCTCTAAGGCATTAGCATCACCACCAAGTGCTTTATGAATGGCTTCAGCAGCTTTCATACCGCTAAAAATAGAGGGACGAATTCCTTCTGCTGTCATTGGATCGACTACACAAGCTGCTTCTCCAGCTAAAACTGCGTTTTGAGTATGTAGTGTTTTATTTCCATTCCATACGCACACGGGGTGGCTGTACTCTTTAGCAGTACTGACATCCACACCAAGCATCGAACTGCAATCCTTGAAAATTTTAGTGAAATTACCAGGTTCTCCACCAAGGAAGGTTGTAGCACCAATAGACACACCATCAGCTTTGGGGAAGCTCCAGATATAGCCGTTTTTAATTGTGCCGAATTCAAACAAAATTTTAGACTTATCTTGTCCGGGTGCAGCGGGTGCTTCCAAAGCAGCTGCTAAACGGCGCTTGGGTTCTTTAAAACCAAGCCATTTTGCCATTGGGCCAGCCGCACCATCAGCAGCAATTAGGTAACGTGCTGAAAATACACCATTTGCCGTACTTACTTCCCAATGGTCGCTTTTGAACTCAATAGATTTTACTTCAGTACTATCCTTGAGTTCCGCGCCTTGCGTCACAGCTTGCTTAACTAGAAAATGGTCAAAAACATCTCGCTGTACCATCCATACTGGTTCGATGGTTTGTATTTTGGTTTCGACTGGATCTCCTTTTTTCCAAGTAAACTTAATGGTGTCTACCTTCATGGAAATTGCAGGGCTGAAATCGAAGTCAAACCATTTAGCGATCGCAGGGGATACTCCACCACCACAGGGTTTATATCTTGGTAGAGATTCTCTTTCTAAAATAAGTACCGAACGTCCTTGTTTAGCTAAATGATACGCAGCTGTTCCACCAGCAGGGCCAGCACCGACAATAATGCAATCGTACATATGGTTAAACTTTTACTCCTTAATAAACGATCTGTATTTAGTAGGACTTACGCACTCGTGACGAAAAACAATGCTTTGCGATGAGCCGCACATAAAGGTGAATACTTCGCGCAGCGAATAATGACGTAAACACGTAGTCAGTGCGTAAGTTCTGTTTAGGTCTTATCAAACTCAACTGTTACCGATTTTATGACTCAAATCATTCGCCATTTTACTTGGAATTATTTGTATTTATCTGAATCTCTATTCTTGAATAACTATATCCATCCGTAAATATAACTAATTAAAATTCATTTTTAACCAATTTATTATATTTATGCTTTTAGTATTTTTTTTATGTACTGATATGCTCTGCATAATTTAAATTTGCTTATATGTATTTAACTTTACAGTTTAATTCCTATTAGTTGTATTACCGGTAATAAATTACAATTAATTGCCTTGACGAATTAAAAATTTTCGGTTAAATATTGAAGATATTTTATGAAGTTTGAGTAAATCTAATCTTGACTCTGATACGGTTTATCACTGTTCAGTGCTATTTATTATAGAAAATGACTCAGTATTCTTTACTAGAAAATAAAATATTCATGTTTGTGTTTTTCTAATTAGCAGACAAAAAAAGCTTAGAGTTAGAAGTTAGGATCGAACCATTGGCTGATAACTTCTAAATCTAAGCTCGTTTAATTCACATCTTAAACAGTTGTGATTTCTTTTTCTTTTTCTCCGAATAAATCGTCTATTTTACTCGTATACTTATTTGTCAACTTTTGCACTTCGTCTTGCAAATCTCGCGATTCATCTTCAGAAATTTCAGCAGCTTTCTCCTGTTTCTTAACCGTATCTAAGGCATCCCGACGAATATTGCGAATAGCAACCCGCCCTTCTTCGGCATACTTAGCAGCGAGTTTGACAAATTCTTTACGACGTTCTTCAGTCAAAGGCGGAATATTTAGCCTGATGATAGAACCGTCGTTGTTGGGAGTTAAACCCACATCGGACAACGAAATCGCTTTTTCGATTGCACCCAAGCTGCTTTGGTCGTAGGGTTGAATTGTTATAGTAGTAGCATCTGGCGTACCCATGTTCGCCAAAGACTTTAAACTAGTAGGTGCGCCATAATAGTCAACCATAATTTTATCCAGCAGACTGGAATTAGCGCGACCAGTCCGAATCGTATTGAAAGAACGTTGAGTAGCTTCAACGGTCTTTTTCATTGTACTTTCAGCTTCAGCTAATTTCACAAGAACCTCCCACAATGGTGCCAATGGATTCTCCCATGACTGCGCGGTGAATATTACCTCGCACATTCAAGTCAAAGACAAGAATTGGGATATCGTTTTCTTTACATAAGGCGATCGCAGTACTATCCATGACTCGCAAATCCTTATTTAAGACGTGCGCGTATGTTAGCGATTGGTAACGCTTAGCTTCGGGATTATCCTTTGGATCGGAATCGTACACTCCGTCTACCTTCGTAGCTTTAAAAATTACTTCCGCATCGATTTCAGCTGCTCTTAATGCAGCAGCAGTATCGGTAGTAAAAAAGGGATTACCTGAACCCGCACCAAAAATAACCACCAGTCCTAATTCTAGATGACGGATGGCTTTACGACGTATATATGGTTCGGCTACTTCTTGCATTGCGATCGCGGTTTGTAGGCGCGTCTGTACGTCTATTCTTTCGAGGGATTCTTGCAGTGTCATAGCGTTCATTACTGTGGCAATCATCCCGATGTAGTCGGCAGTTGCCCGATCCATGCCAGCGGAAGCAGCTTTCATACCGCGAAATATATTTCCGCCTCCTACTACTATGGCAAGTTGAACGCCGGTGGCTACAACCTCTTTTACTTCTGAAGCTATAGAATTAACCACCTCGGGATCAATTCCGTAGCCCATACTGCCCATTAAGGCTTCACCGCTCAGTTTAAGTAAAACCCGTCGGTAACCTGTACCCATGAAGTTAAGCTTTATCCAATATTTGTATTTGCCTCCAGTTTAAGATATCAGTCTCCCACACTATCTGTCTCTAATTTCGCCATACCAAACTACTACCAGAGGCTTCTGTTTCGGTTACGGCGATTTCTTCTGAGTTAAATAAACAGGTAACGGCATTCTTCAAATAAGATTTTTCAGCAGTATCTTGTTCTTGAGCATTGCTATCAATTTGCCCTCTGTAGCGTATAACACCATCTTTATCGATCAGAAATCCTGTTGGCGTTTTTGTGGCACCGAAGCTACGAGTCACATCTTGTGTGGAGTCCCATAAATAAGGAAAATTTAATTGATTTTCTCTGGCAAAGGCTTTCATGCTATCAAAGCTTTCCGACGGATCGTTATGAGCGATATTCCCGTTGACTCCAATTAAAGTAAAGCCCCCTTTACCAAGTTCTGTTTGTAATTTTTTTAGTTTTTCTATGTACAACCCTACATAGGGGCAGCGGTTGCACATAGAAATCACGCCAACTGCACGGAATTTTTCTAAATAACGTCTTAGGTGGTGTACTTGATTATCAATTCCTGGCAGTTCAAAATCAGGTGCGTATTTTTCTATGCGGGTATCCATCGTTTTTAGTACACTCATATTCTCGGTTGCTGGAAGGAAATGGAAACAGCAAAACACATTTTTCATGTAGTGGGCGTGCATCCATTTTCAAGCCACCCTCTGTGTAGATGCTTACTGATATCCAATAATTTTATAGTTTGCACTCAATGGTCGTAAATTGTAAAACTACTGAATCGCAGCAAAAACCTCCAGATATGTGGAAGCATTTGATAGTTTTTATATTTTTTTGTATTCGTCAAAATATGGCACAATTTTTCCCAAACATTCGATTGGGGCAATAATCAATAGAAATTATGTAGCATGGCAGTTCTAGAGAGATGCCATATCGATTCTATACGTCCAATTTCTACTTATTCATAGCCGAAAAAATGATTTTATTTGAAGTTCATCTGTTGAATTTACATTAGAGAAAATACTGACAAGCATTTGTTTAAAAGATACTTTAAATATCTGTTACCGTGTTATTGTTAATTTTTATGTATCAACGAGATATTTCCGCATTCCTGGTTATCGTTTTACGCCCCTTCCTCAAAAACAATCTTGCTTGTGGAACATCAACTAGATTAATTCCGGTAAAGGTAAAAATACCAACTTTCCCATAATCAGAATAATGAGTAAACTTATTGTATATACGAGTAAAAAGTAAGTTTCCCTGCTTTGCCTCAAGAAACAAAGTTGGGAATTACTGAGACAATAAAAATATCAATCGGGTGTAGTTTCCATTTTTGCGTCTATTTAATTTATATATATAAAATTGATTTTCTATGAGTACTTCTATTTCCACCCCAGTATTTAGCTCAACAAAAACCTGGATGTGGCAAGGTTTCCCCATTTGCTATCAAACCCAAGGAACTACTGGTTCGGCTGTTGTTTTGATACATGGTTTTGGTGCTTCTTGGGGACATTTTAGAAAGAATATCCCAGTGTTGGCAGAAAATTGTCGCGTTTACGCAATCGATCTGATTGGATTTGGGGCTTCAGCTAAACCCAAACCGGCTGAAGAAATTGCTTATACTTTTGAAACCTGGGGACAGCAGATTGCTGATTTTTGCCGCGAAGTAGTGGGTGAACCTGTTTTTTTAGTGGGAAATTCTATTGGCTGTATAGCAGCGATGCAAGCAGCTGTAGATAATCCCGATATTGCGTTAGGTGTAGCACTGCTTAACTGTTCTCTACGGCTTTTACACGAACGAAAACAAGCAGAATTACCGTATTATCGCCGTATGGGAGCGCCTTTACTACAGCGCATACTATCTATTAAGTCAGTAGGCGAATTCTTTTTTAATCAAATTGCTAAACCCAAAACCGTGCGTTCGATTCTGCTGCAAGCTTATCCTACAGGTGAAGCTGTAACAGACGAATTGATCGATATTTTAATGACACCAGCAAAAGATCCAGGTGCTGCGGCGGTATTTTTAGCATTCACAGCTTATTCGAGCGGCCCTTTAGCAGAAGACCTTTTACCCAAACTACCATGTCCGGCTATTATTTTGTGGGGAACAGCCGATCCTTGGGAACCAGTAGATAATGGTAGACAGCTAGCTGAATTTCCGCAGGTGATGAAATTTATACCTTTAGAAGGAATAGGACATTGCCCCCAAGACGAAGCCCCAGAATTGGTAAATCCAATTTTGCAGGATTGGATTTCTGAGCTTTCTTAAAATTGGGAATTGGTAATGGGAATTGGGGATTGGGAATGGGTAATGGGGAATTGGGAATTGGGAATTGGGAATATTCAAAATCTAAAATCCCTGGATCCAAAACAGAATCACCTCTTCACAATATTGAAGAGGTAATTATTCAAGGTTTTAATGTAGTGAAAAATAACCGTCGAGCTAGTTGAAAGGCTCAATTTTTCTACAGAATTGAAAATAATGAATAAATTCTAAGAACTGTTTTGATCTCTGCGATAATACAATTACGTTAAATTCTCAGGCTACTAGTTGCGATCTGAAAAGCGCAGTTATAGCATAATTACAACAATGGGATATCATCATCCGAAGATTCAGGAGCGGAAAGTTTTTCTAACCAATCTTTACCTACCTGAATACTAATGTCGGAATTAAGGCTACCAGTACTTTCTACCCGCACTTCCCCAAAACCTAAAAGGCTGCGGACTGATTCAGCGCTGTTTTCGTCTCCTTGTTGAGCAACAATACGAGTCACTTTTAAAGGCTGACTCCAGCTTTTAGCAACGTAAATTCTTCCATAACCGGCTTTTCGTAAGTTTCTCATTAAGCGTCGGAAACTAACATCATCGCTGCCGGTATGATTTTGAATAGCAATTCGTAAAGATGATGGATCTACAGGTTGTAATTCATCTTCAGTTTCTATCCCAAAGTGTTGAGCCATCATCGTGCTTATACGCCTCGGAGAAGGTATCCAGTAGCTAGCATTGTACTCTTTTGGAGTGCTAAACCGTCCGGGCAACATCAACATTTGCATATTGGAGCGATTGGTTCGTACTCCAAAACCTACCAGGGCTAATAATTCCTCTACTGTCAAGTTAGTATCTATATGTTCTTTGACTACGTTAAGAATTTTGGGTAATTGTGCTAGTGTCGCCGGATTAAGCGCCTGATCCATTAACGCTCGCATAACCAGTTGCTGGCGTTGAATCCGACCAATATCTCCTCTTCCATCGTTACGGAACCGTAAAAGCTGTAATGCTTTATCACCATCAAGATGCTGTTTACCCGCTTTCAAATTTATGTATAAATGCTGGGAATCATCTTGATACTTCAAATCTTCGGGAACGTTTACCGTTACTCCTCCCAAAGCATCAATTAGCTTACCTACCCCTAAAACATTAATCCGCATATAGCGGTCAATTGCCACTCCTTCTAAAAGGTTGCTTGCAGTTTTAGCGCTCAAAGCTGGGCCACCATGCACGTTGGAAGCATTTATTTTTTTAATCCCATACCCATCTATTCTTGTGCGAGTATCTCTGGGAATGGAAAGCATGGTCAACTTTTTATTCTGAGGATCGAACTTTATCAGTAGCATGACATCAGCAAGACCATCAAAAGAATTGACTTGAGGTAAGTATCCTAAATCTCTGACTTTAGATGGAGGATTTTGTGTATCTGGGGGAAGTACGCTCATTCCCATTACTAAAACGTTGACAGGGCGAGTTAATTCGGAAAAACGTAACCCGCCCCCGGCAATGCTATCACTCTCGAATACAGCCGCTTCATCCGCACTCAGATTGGCTTGCATTAAAGGGGTACTGCTTAAAGAAACCGCTAACAGCGCTCCTGCGGTAGCAGATACCATTGCAATACCACTCATACCTACCCAAAACCACAACCACCTTCCGGATTTGGGGTTTTTCCCTTTCTTTTCATTCGATTTGGGAGGGGACGCAGAATGGCTATCTTGCGCCGAAGTTCTTTGAATGGTCACTGACTTCCTCACACTTATTGATAAAAATTCAAATTTCTGCTTTGCGTTACTTGCAGACGAATCAACCCATAATAGCTAACTCTTAATTATCAGTGCTAACTACACGAATGCACGTGTCAACCACAACACTTATAGCAGTATTTCTCCTATTTTTTTAGTTAATCCGGAGATGTTTTATGGAAGTATGGCAACTTTATACTAAATCTGACGGTAAAGATATTGATATCTAAGTGTAAGAAAAAACTTTTCTGTAAAGTATCTAGTCCGCTTTCCTACTAATGTTTCTACCCAATATTTACACCTAAATCAAGATAAATATTTACTTACTACTTTTTCAGCAAAATCGCTGAATCCTGGTACCTTTTGAGACTTGCCTTTGAACGTGCGTATAATCAACCAGGCACTGACTATAAAATAACCGCTAGTTACAAAGCTGTTGAGAATTTGCAAGCGTAGTGCGAAAAATTCCGAAGTTGAAGCACCAGTTCCCAGCAGTATGTATCCTACGATCCAAGTTAATGCTAATGTAATTGACAAACGAGAGGTTCTTAATTGTTCCCGGCTTCCTTCACGACGATAAAGCGTCCATAGGGATGGGAAAAAACCAATTACCGGAATTAGATATATAAGCATTCCTAGAAGGGAAATGTCTTGTTTTTTGATTTTGCTAGATAAGGTAGATTCAAAATGCTTCATTAGTCTGAGTAAAATCATGAACTAGGGGGATGAGCGATCTGTCTTTAGTCGGGGATAATGAGCTTATAATTCCCGTATTTAATTAATTGTCAACGGCAATCGGCTCTTTTTATGCATACACTTAAGCTTCTCAATTGGTGGCAAAGCTTAACACCAATAGCGCGAATCGGCGCGATCGCCGTTGTTGCTCCGCTGTTAGTGATTAACGGTTGGGCTTTTTCAGTAATTTTTGATTACTTCCACTCGCTGATAGTCATTGTAGCCGGAGCTTCGGTACTAGCGTTTCTGCTCAACTATCCCGTAAGCTGGATGGAGCGTCAAGGTCTACAGCGCGAACCGATCGCAATTTTAGTATTTTTACTGGCTTTATCTATATTATTAGCGTTAGGTGTTACACTCGTTCCCTTAGCACTTACTCAAGCTCAACAATTGGTAGCTCGTTTACCAGAATTGATCGATTCGGGACGCAGCCAATTGATGATACTGAACCAAAAAGCTGACGGTTTGGGTTTACCAATCAATCTAGATGCTTTGCTAGTACAGATTAATGACCGGGTAAAAGGACAATTACAAGCTATTGCCGGACAAGTTTTGAATTTAGCGGTAGTCACGGTAACAAGTTTGATCGATATTCTTCTAACTATGGTTTTAACCTTTTATCTGTTACAGCATGGGGGGGAACTTTGGCAAAGCTTGGTTGGTTGGCTTCCTGCAAGATTTCGCAACCCTTTTTCGGAGACAGTTCGTCTTAGCTTTCAAAATTTCTTTATCACTCAACTCATTTTATCTATTTGCATGGCATCAGCCTTAATTCCGGCATTTTTATGGCTGAAAGTACCTTTTGGGTTACTTTTTGGTTTGACTATCGGTATTATGGCGCTAGTGCCTTTTGGCGGTTCTGTAGGCATTGCCCTTACCACATCCTTAGTTGCATTACAAGATTTTTGGATTGGTATGAAGGCATTAATGGCTGCCGTCATCGTACAGCAAATACTAGAAAATATAATTGCTCCACGAATTTTAGGTAGCTTTACAGGCTTAAACCCCGTCTGGATTTTAATTTCTGTATTGACGGGGGCTAGAATTGGTGGACTTTTAGGTGTAATTGTAGCGGTACCTAGCGCTGTTGTCATCAAAACAGCAATAGAAGCAGTACGCCCTTCAATTTCTAATTCTAATAAAGATGATGATTCTTACCAAAAACAAATAGAGGACACTAATTCCGAACTTAGCGTCCCTTCTGTAGATGTAGCTGCACCAAAAACATCTCCTCCGACGGCTTAATTTAACCATTAGTTATCAATTACTACTTGTTCTAAGCCTGAAAATAAATCCTAAAAAGCTAATTTTTCCAGGATTGCGAGGCTTTTTTTACTAATATAATTAATCGGTATCTTATCTTCTTACTATTCCCCGTTCGCTATTACCTATTTGCCTTCTCAAGAAACTGGTTCAACTATTGAACCCATAAATAAAATGGTTCCTGTTTGATTATCTCGAATCGTACAGAAAAAGGGACGATTGACAATCATTTCAAATGGCTTTTGGGAAGGTAGTTGTGCTGAGGTTAATTCTATTCCTACTGAAGTTGTTGCGGCAGCCTCTGTTCCTTGTTCATTAACTTCTACGAACGTTTTATGTTTTACTTGGCTGATTTTGAGATTATTTCCCATTTCAGAGAAATTCGCATTATTAGTAAATGCTTCTTCCATCCCTAAAGCCGAAAGCGCATCATTGAGTGTAGCTTCGTAATCCATTTTGAAGCGAGGTAAATGTAATGAACCATTCCGTAGAGCAAACTGAGACATCCATTTATCCCAATTAGCTGCATTTAAATTTTCATAAAAAGATTCAAGGTTGGAGTTTTGTTTGGGTAAAAAGACATACAAGCTGACTCTGCCATTTTCACCATAAGGTAAACTCACGGCTTGAAATTTTTCAGTTTCATAATATTTATAGTCACCCGATTGCGACATCATCGGATGTTTTTTTTCTTCACCTGTCGAGAGATAAAAAGGAAATTCAGCCGTTTTATCTTGGTTAAATTCTTTTGTCCAATTGCCTTTAAAATAAATTGCGTTTAGTAGATACAGTACTTGGTTTGGATCGATTTTATCTACAATTTTGTTTATTTTCCCTTGGGTATTTTCTTTAACCCAATTGTTAATTATACTAACTGCCTCTGCATCTGCAAAATTTAAATTAGTTACCTTAGCTTGATAAAACTCTTGATTATTTTGAATGAAATCTGGTTTGAATATAGCGTTTTTATCTGCCCATAACGAGTTAGCTATATTCAAAGTTACTTGAGAATCGGCATTTTCTAAACTTGCTTTTAATTCAGCATTACTAGAATTTATTTGTTGTAAACTCATACCCTGTAATTCTAAAGCTTTAGCCATTGCTTTTTTAGTGCTACCATCAGCACCGTTATAAATCATAGCTAAAGCAAAAGCTATACTTGAAGGTGAAAAAAATATATTTTTATTGTTATCTTTAACCAACAATTGAGAAAATAAGTTGAAGCCAAACTTTGTGTTAGCAGAAACTAATTTTGTATCTATTGATGCAGCTTTCTCTGAAACTGGTAATTCTTTGATTGGCGCTTGAGATTCAGCCAGAGCGCTATTACTACTATTATTTAATTGAGAGCATCCGATCACTCCCATAAGCATAACGCTTGCAGCAGCAAGAACGTAACGTCTTCCTAAACTAACTGCATAACGTCTTTGTAAAAAGTTTTGCCGAGCATTGCTAAAATTTCGCTTCATATCACCACTACTATCGCCATTTGGCCTTTATCCCAACTATGACATCTGGAATTAATGAATAGCTGTATGGTTACAGTTTTAGCAACAGAATTTAATCAGCATTTATTTAACTGTTGAATGTACAACTTTAAGAATTTAGCTATATAGATTACAAATATAACAAGAATATCTTATACTATTCTAAAGATAGAAGCAAAAATTATTTAATAAATCGGGATTTCAAATATTATAATTACACTTACGGTATATAAACCTTTGCAATGAGTGACAAAAACTATAATTCTCCAAGTAATAATATTCTCTTTGAAGAAGTTTTAAAACTTCTTCAAAGTTTAATTATGGCTAAAATGGGCAAGCATCTTTCAAACATTGAGGTTCTAGTTTTACGCGGTTCTTGGAAAGGTCAGAAATACAACCAAATCGCTGCTGAAGCTGGTTATACTGACGAATATCTCAAAAATGACGTTGGCCCAAAACTTTGGAAACGTCTATCACTGGCTTTAGAAAAAAAAGTTAATAAAAACAATTTCAAAGCAATTATTGACCAGTATATTTATCAATTAGAAAAAAGAAAATCCATAGGTAATATTTTATTAAATCAAGAAAATTTTATCGACCTAAATAATTTTACAGAAACATCACAACCCACATATCACAATCTTCCATCGCGGGACTATACAAGATTAATAGGTCGTGAAGCCCAAACAAAAAGAATTTTAGAATTACTTTCTTTTGAATGGCCAATTCCATGTATAAGTATTGAAGGAATTGGAGGTGCTGGTAAAACAACTTTAGCTTTAGATATTGCTTATCGTTGTTTAAAAGCAAGTAACGATATTTACCTGGGAAGAACTTCAGAAAACGATATACCCTCTTTTGAATTAATCGTATTTACCTCTGCAAAATCTCACTTCTTTACACCTACAGGCGTTCTACCTCGTTTAAGACGAGAAAGAACATTAGTAGATATTTTGACAAGCATTTTAAGCACAATTAGCTATAACAATTGTCAAACAGCAAGTTTTGAAAAAACCTACCAGCAAATTTACAAATATTTGACAAATATGCGGACTTTGCTGATTATTGATAATTTAGATACCTTAGAAGAACAACAGCAAATACTAAGTTTTTTATACGAACTTCCACCAACAGTAAAAGCTTTAATTACCAGTCGAGAAAAAACTCCTTTCAATACTGTTGCTCTATCATCTTTGAGTAAAACCGAAGCTTTAATATTAATTCAACAACAGGCAAATGAAAAACAAGTAGATTTGAATTTGAAGCAATGCGTTCAACTGTATCAAACAACAGGAGGAATTCCTGCTGCAATAATCTATGCCATAAGTCAGCTAGCCGCTGGTTATACCTTCGATAGTGTAACTTCTCACTTAATGCCAACTCAAGGAGATTTCTGCCGCTTCTACTTTGAAAGCTCCGTGCAGAAACTTAAAGAAAAAGCAGCACATAAATTTTTAATGGCTTTGTCACTATTTACTAAACCTACATCAGCCGAAACATTAAAGGCTATTGCTGGTGTAGAAAATCCTTTGGATGTAGCTGATGGTTTAGCTAAGTTGCAACAACTTTCCTTGATAAATTATCGTCAAGGAGGCTACGAGATGCTACATTTGACTCGTGAATACGCACTTTCGGAAATGTCTAGTAATCCTAAATTTGAAATCAGTGCGCGTAACCGTTGGGTAAACTGGTATCTCAACTTTGCCCAAGAGCATGGGCGTAAAGATTGGCGAGAATGGCAAGATTATCAACACCTTGAAAATGAATGGGATAATTTGACAGAAGTAATTGAATGGTGTATGGCAAATAATCGTTATCATGATGCCTGCAAACTTTGGCAAGATATGAAATGTTATACATATTCACTTGCTTATCGTCAAAATCGTTTAAGTTTCTGGGATGCGCCGTTGCTATGGTTAGAATGGCTTACTGAATCAGCATTTGAGCGCAAAGACTTTAAAACTGCTGCTGAAATAATTGGCGATCGCGCTTGGAAGCTGACATTAATAGGGCAAGAACAGCATTTAGCTATTGCCGATGATTTGTTCGCACAAGGTTGGGCATTTCATCACCATCTAACATTAGAGATGCAAGTGGATTTAGCGATTCATATAGGTGTATGGCATATCCAAAAGCAGCAATTTTCGCAAGCAACTGACTGGCTTAATCAAGCTCAAAACTTATTAGAGAATTCAGATAGCTTAGATAATATTCAAATTGATTCTTATATTAAAACTCGCTTATCCCTACACATCATTTATTATCAAGGCGAGATATATTATAAAACTGAAAATTATCAAGAAAGTAAATTTTTATTTCAACAAATATTTCAACAAGCTCAATCAATTGGTTGGAGACGTGCTACTCTGCTTGCTAAAGACTTCTTAGCCGACATTGCGATTAAGCAGGGAAAATTAAAGCAGGCACAAAATTATTTAGCAGAAATTTTGCAAGTAGCAGAAGATAATCAAGATAAATGTAGCCGAGCATATACAAAGCGTTCTTTAGCCCGCTTGGAAAAAAAGTTAGGAAATTTTAATCTAGCTAAACGTTGGGTATATGAAGCAGTGATAGATTTTGAAACTTTAGGCATGAAGCCAGAAGCAAGGGAAGCGATCGCATTACTTCAAGCTATTGAATCTTAATTATCGTTTATTAATCAGAGCGTATTACTGTATTAGTACTAAACAACTTATAATATAGTGCATTGTATTTCTTCTCATTAAAGAAAAAAATCGCGTTATATTTCGTAAAAAAATTTATTAAATTAATTAATATTTTAAGTAATTTAACTACCTTTTACTTAACTTTTCCCTGCTGACAAATAGGGACATTTGCTTAAGAATATGAACGTGTCATCTGTTTTTTACCTATAAAGCAGTTTGCCTTATTCAAGGTATACACAGTTGGAACACATTGATAGAGGTTTTAAAGTTAGGGTTGCATCTTTTCTCACACTTGTTACAACTTGAGGCATCAGGTGATACATTCAATAACACACTTACAGCGACTTAAAATGATTGGGGCTATGCATCTTTTTTTTGAATTTATCGTCACATTATAGTGACTTAAACCATTAACACACTTATAACGTCTGAAATCCGAACATCAGAAAGTACATTTTATCTCACACTTGTTACAACTTTAAGCATCAAGGAAATGCATCTGTTTGCTAAAGAAATTTAGTTATATTGCGTATCATCATATCATTAGCGTCAAGATTCTATATTAAAGTGTAACTATTAACAAATGAGCAATAACCAAGTAAGTACTTTAGTTGTTATAGACCCCGCTATTAAAGATTTTCATTTATTAGAAAGACGTATTTCAGAAGGCATCATATCTCAAGCAGAAGTATTAGTATTAGAACCAAATAAGAAGGAGGTACAGCAAATTACTCGTACCGCACAAAAATATGCTCAACTTTGCAACCTTCATATTATTTCACAAGGTTCTCCAGGTTGTTTGTATCTAGGAAATAGTAGTTTATCGACGCATAACTTTAACTACTTTGCCCCTCAATTAAAAAGGTGGTCAGTTAGCAATATTTTATTATATGGCTGCAACGTAGGCTCTCAGCCAATTGGCAAAAAATTTATTCTACGTTTGTACAAAACAACCAGCGCAAGAATTTCTACTTTAGTTAGCACTTGGGGAATGCATACAAAAGTAGGAGTTGGTAATTGGACTACCAGTGAATATACATCAATCAAACCAGAGTTATCAGAATTAACGGCATCGGTTAATGCTTAAAACATACCAATTTAAAAGCTTTTCAAAGTTGGGAGTTATGAGCTTTTAATAAATAATAGGGAACAAGGAACAGCTTAATTTGACTGCGCGAACAGATACAAACAATGCCAAATTTTAACCACACTATTTTAGTCAAGTATTCTTTAAACTAATCGAGTAAATATTCCATGCAAAAAACTTCACCGATATCTACACGCGGTCGAGAAAGTTGTGTTATCTTACCAATAGGTTGACAATCAGCCGCAATGCTTAGTTTATTGGCCATATCCATACTTATTCCAAAGTGTTCTTGAAAAAGTACTTGAGTTTGCTCAAAACCTTTTTGTAAGTTGTTTCTATCTATTTTTCCCCGCTCGCCAAAGTAAGGGAAATGGTGAATAAACCGTCCAAATAGCATTTCACAATCTTCAGCATATTTCATAGTATCGAGAATGTGAAAATGCCATACTTCGTCAATTTCTCGATTTGGAACAAGTTGACTGTTAGGGTAAAGGTAAACCAACAGCAAAAACATTCTATAGTGTAAAATGGCTTTTTCTGTTTGTTGAATATTCCATTTCTCTTCGTTAGAATGTATCAGTTTATAGGCAATTGGCTGTAAATCGAGCCGTGTTAGTTTACCGATGAACATCCGCACATCGGTAGGTAAAGTAGATTTAACAAATAACATTTCTGTCGCTCTTGGTAAAGGAATTCAGTGAAGGCGCAAATTTAGTTCTACTTACCAAGTTCCATTGAGATTAATTCTCTATCCGGTTTTTTTCAGATACAAAGTGTTTTTTAATACTTACTTTATATTAATACAAAGTTTTGATGAAGTGATTGGAAACAATTGTAAAAAATTCACGTATGTGAAAAAATTAGGATTTACGCAAGGGCTACTTTTTAGGTGATTACAACAAAGTGAAGTATATCTCCTTCGCGTTTCGCAAAAGCTTATTTTTTGTTACGAGTGCGTAAGTACTAAAAATCATAGAATCTAGTTCAAGTTAGATGAATGTTTAATTAACTCTACTTAATCTAAAGAAATATTATTCATTTACTAATTTTGACTCTAAGATGTTTATGCAAGGATTTTAGATTAAGAAAAATATAGAATTATTGCATCTTATAAAACTTTTTTAACTCCTCAAAATCTTACAGTAGCGCCTCTAAAATTTTTGCTATTAAGAAACCCGATTTATCTGATAAACCGGGCTGATTTATTGTTATGAATAAATAAGTAATATTATTACATATAAATTATTTAGATGCAGTCCACCAAGCTAAACCATAAGGTTGAGTTGGTTCGTTAATGCTATTTTTAAACTTGACGCTAATTTTATAATTACCATCTTCAGGTACTTTACAAAAAATATGTTCGACGCTATCAACTCTACTTACAGAAGCGCAAGCACTGCGATTGTCTTTATCTTTACCGTCTGCTTTAACTAAATGCAAATCGAGGTTATTCAAACCGCGATCGCGAAAAATTTCTCCTTTATCATACTTCCCATTTTTGTTAGTATCGCCGAGTTCTACTAACCTATCCCAAGCTAAAGTTACAGACACAAAACTTCCTTTTTGTAAAGGTTTTGCTAAAGTATAGTCGGCAGATGTTCCGGCGAAAATTGCCCGGTAATCCCAACCAATCGCGGGTACAGCTTTTTCTGGACTCCATTGTCCGGCACTAAACTGTTGATAAG
>JBARZF010000192.1:0-8226 GCA_049649675.1 Rivularia sp. (in: cyanobacteria)
CTGTTAGTGGGTTGGTGGGAATAAAGCCGACTCGGGGATTGGTGAGTGCTGATGGTATTGTTCCTTTAGCTCTAACGGTAGATTATGCTGGCCCGATGGCTCTTTCTGTTGAAGATGCAGCGATCGCACTGGGGGTAATGGCTGGTGTCGATCCTAACGATCCTGCAACTGAGGCTAGTCAGGGTAAAACTTTTGACGATTACACTCAATTTCTAGATAAAAATGCTTTGAAAGGAGCAAGAATTGGTGTAGCGCGGGATTATTTTGGCGGTAACGATGAAGTTGATCGGTTGGTGGAAGCAGCTATTGATAATATGAAGGCTGCTGGTGCAACCGTTATTGAGTTGGATCTTCCAGATACGGTAGTTGATGCTTCTAATTACGGTACTTTATTAAATACTGTAATTCAAGCTGAATTTAATCCACAAATTGAGGAATATTTGGGAACCCTTGATGAAGAATATCCGAAAAACTTAGAAGAATTAATTGCAGCCAGTAAAGATCCAGAATTGGTTAATTCGGAAACTCCAGTTAATCCGAATCGGATTGCAGTATACGAAGATTCGTTGGAATTCGGTGGTTTGGATAATCCCGAATATCAGGCAGCAATTAATGAAGGTATTCCAGCACTGCAATCAGAATTAAATAATATTTTCGCTGACAATAAATTAGATGCGATCGTTTATCCAACAATTGCCACTCCAGCAACTCCGATTACTGACTCCGAAGGGAATGTAATAGAAGATCCAACTTATCAAGCTAATTTAGATAATATCGGTGGCGACCCCTATCGTGCAAATTATTTAGGAAATTTAACAGGTTTTCCCGATTTAACTTTACCTGTGGGATATACAGAACAAGGTTTACCCGTGGGTATGTCTTTATTCGGGCAAGAATTTACCGAACCTACTTTGATCGGATTAGCATATGCTTACGAGCAGGAAAATCCAGTGCGAATTCCACCATCGAATACACCAGCTTTAGCGGGAGAAAAGTTTGAATATCTCACTGAAGTGTTAATCGTTGGTGATGCTGAAGATGATATTTTAGAATCTGGATTATTGCCAAATTTTGATGGTAATAAAGATGTAGTATTTGCAGGTTTTGGTGACGATTTAGTAGATACAACTCAAAGTATTTCCGGTGGTAATCGGGTATTCGGTGGTAGCGGTGATGATGAATTATTCGCGGGTAAAAACGACAGAATTAATGGTGGTGCTGGTGATGATATTTTGGATGCATCCCAAGGTAGAGGAGGAAATCGTTTAAATGGTGGTGATGGAGATGATATTTTCTTTGCAGGTGGTAACGATAGATTGATTGGTGGTAAAGGTAACGATAGGTTTTTTATTACTGAAAAAGGTGGAAATACGATTAGTGGTGGTGCTGGTAAAGATCAATTTTGGATTGTTACAGCAGAATTACCACAAGATGCAAATACAATTACTGACTTTGAAAGTGGAGTTGATGTAATTGGTATTGCGGGTATTGGTTCTTTTGAAGATATTTCGTTTAAAGTTGATGATGGGAATACAGTAATAAACCTTTTGAATCAGGATGTTGCTGTTTTATTAGGTATGCAAGGGCTTGGGGAAAGTGATTTTGCTTTTTTGACGTAAAGAGTTTTCTAGCACACCCGCTTGGGGTTGCAAACCCCAAGCGGTGGAGCAAAAGTCCTATAAATAGGACTCGAATACAAACCTAAACTAGTTCCCAATCTCCGACTGGGAACCCATGACAAAAGGCTCTGTCTTAGAATAAACCTTACAAACCATTCCCAATTCAAACAAAAGGTGCCCAATAATAAGGATGAGCAAAGGTTTGTGATTCAGATAATAAAAATGTTATCTTCCAGTCCATTAAAATGGACTTATGCTATTAGCCAGGGGTTTGCAACAAGAAGGTGGTTGTGAATTATCGGCAGAAACCTTACAAACCATTCCCAATCAAAACAAAAGGTGCCCAATAATAAGGATGAGCAAAAGTTTTTGATTCGGATTTCTTGCCAGATGACGGAATTTCTTCAGGAATCAAACCCCCGGCTCTTTTAATATCACTCATAGTCACATCTTTGTTATAAAGTAACTGCAATTGAGCTAAACGCATCGCTTCAGCTTTGGTAATTGATTGTTTATTATTGGCAAGATTACTGTAAAAGTTTTGCATTAAATCGCTGGTGCTGCTGTCAGCAACCTGCCATAATGAAGCAATAACCGATTTTGCTCCTGTATTCAGAAAAGAATAAGCGAGACTTGCAATTTCTACACCATCTTGACGCGGGGCTGCGAGTGCTGTTTGACAAGCGGAAAGTACTACTAAATGAATATTATTTAAATCTACTAATGTTTTAATTTTTGGTATTGCTAACTTGTCACCATTTCCCAATAGTAAATATGATGCTTCTTCTCTACCTGGAACAAATTTACCGTGAGTTGCAAGGTGTAAAATATTATGATTTTTATATCCAAGATTTTCTGACAGTGTTTGAGAATTAAAGGATTTGTTGAGATATTCTTTACCTGGATATATTCCTTTATCTTTGCTGCTACTTCTCACAATATTATCTACTTCTTTCGGTACATTATTTAATGCCGGGAAACCACCTACAGCATCCGAAACTCCCATTGCTAATACTTTTGTATCTTGAATTTTTGCGGGTAGTCTGGAATTAGTATCGGTTAAGTCTGCTGAAAGTACGTTGTAAATCGTGTAATTTTCAATTAAATATTGCTTGCCGTCATACAATGCACTCATGGGAACATAACGGGTGACTCTATCGAGAGCAAATACCAGATTTTTAACTTTATTTTCTTTTAATTCCCCTTCCAAAGGTTTAATTAACCAGTTATAAAGCTTTTGGCTAACAGGTTTAATTTTAGCTATGTCTTCTGCTCCACAATAAGCGCGTGTTTCGCATTCTTCCATTAAATCGCGGAATTGTTTAACAGTGTTTCCTAACTCCGAGCGGGAAACTTTGACTTCAAACTTTTTAGCGACATCACCAGAATACAGCAACAACCAAAGTTTATCTTCAAGTACAAACGGATAAACCATCACCGTATTCGGTTGTGCTTTGACGATATCTGCAACTCTACCACGACGATTCGGAGGAAATATATCGTCTTTTGCAGTGCGATCGCGAATTTCTTTGTCAATTTCTTTTAAGTCTTTGTCAAACTTTATCAGTAATGCTGTACGTTTATCGTAGAGTTGACTTTTTTCTTTACAATCACTCTTTTCGCATTCGCTAATTTGTTTGGATAAAGCAATAATTGATTCGCTTTTGGTTTTAATCTTTTCCTCAGCATCAGTTAAAGGTACTTGAGGTTTCGTAGTATCCGTTTTACCTTCAGCGTAATCGCGAATTTCTTGAATTTTCAATAAATCTAAAACCTGTCTTGCTTCTGCTTGCCTTCCTTGAGAAATCAACAATTCAGCTAATTCGCGATAAATATCAGCAGTTTTGGTACCTTTGAAATCAACAACCGTATCCAAGAAAGAGTTTTGTAATTCCGGTGGTAAACCTTCTATTCCCCGACGAATTTTTTCAATTCCGTTGATTGCTTGCTTGTAATAACCGATAGCAATTGATGGTTGATTTAATTTACGATAAACTCTACCCAAACCAGCATAAATTCCCCATTCACTACCAGTTGTTTTTTCCGGGGTTTGAATTGCAAGTGCTTGTTGATATACTTTGATTGCTTCTTGATTTCTCCCAAAGTTATAATGTAAGTCTCCTAAACGATTAAGAGCGTCTTTTTCAAACACCGGATTTTCAACTTTTTTGGAAAATTCTAAAAACTTTTGGGCTGATTTCATCGCATTAGCATCATTACCCAAATCACCATAACCAATACTTAACATCCGATGAGCGAAAGCTTGTAATGATGGTACTTTAATTTCTTGGAAAATCGTCAAAGCTTGTTGAGATAATTCAACAGTTTTTTGTGGTTCACTTTGAGCAAAATAATTACCAGCAAGAGCTAATAGAGCATTACCTTCACGGCGACGGTTTTTTAGTTTTTGTGCTGTTTTCAGCGCTTGTTGGTAGTAATCGCGGCTTTTTTGGTAATCTCCCAAGTTATTGTAAATATCGCCCAAATTGAACTGAGGAGAAATTAAGAAAACTGGACTTTCTAATTTTTGAGCTATTTTCAAACTAGCTTTGGTTAATTCTAAAGCTTTCTGATAATCTTTGAGTGAAGAGTAGTAAGAGCCAAGATTGTTTAAAGCGTGTAATTCTAATTGAGGACTTTTTAATTCTCGTGCTATTTTTAATCCTTTTTCAATAAAATTCTTAGCTGTAGAGTATTCACCAATAACTCGATAAGCATTACCTAAATTAATTAGTAACCTTGCTTCATCATCGCGCTTTTTAATTCTTCGTGCTAATTCCAAATTAGGTTGAGCGACACTAATAACTTTTTTATATTCTCCCAAAGCATCGTACATTTCACTCAATCCAGTTGAAAATGTTACTTCTCCCTGAAAGTTTTTCATTTCTTTTGTAATAGCTAAACCTTGTTTAGCTACTTCTATACCTTGCTCATATTTACCTTGATATATATATGCTTGAGTTAGAAATCCTAAACTTAACGTTTCTCCATACTTATTGTTATTTGTTTGTGATAAAGCTATAGCTTGCTTTGCTGTTTCCTCGGCTTTGAGAGTATCTCCTAACAAAAGATAACTTTGACTTAGAGAGCCAAGAGCATTTGCTTTGAAAGCAGTAATACCTGATTTTTCAAATACATCATAACTTTGTTGAGCAAAATCCAATGCTTTTTGATAATTCCCCTGGTTGCGATAAATTTTACTAATATTGCTCAAAATCCTGTACTCTAATTCAGTATCTTTCAACTGTTGAGCAATTATCAAAGCTTTTTGACTAGTTTCTAGTGCTAAAGCATAATTTCCTTGTTGCTGATAAATGCTGCTTAGTTGATTTAATACATTTACTTCTATTTTGGGTTGTTTAATTTGTTGAGCAATTTTTAGAGCTAATTGAGAAGATTCAATTGCTTTGGGTAAATTTCGGAAAGCAGACTCATATAAAAAAGCTAATTTGAGCAGTGCTTGTACCTCTAACTCAGGTTTTTGAAGAGATTGAGCTTTTGTTAAAGCTTTTTGAGCAGCATCTAGAGCTTGATTATATTTTCCCAGATTTGCGTAAATAGAACTTGATAGGTATAAAGCATAAAAATCATATAATAAAAATATTTCCTTTTCAATAGGCGATAGTGTATTAATATCAATCTTCTGTAATACAGCTAAAGATTGTTGATTTACTGACAGTGCTTTCTCATGCTCACCTAGAGCATCATAAGTAGCAGATAAAGGATTTAATTTGCCTACCTCACCTAATAAATCTTTCTGCAATCGACTAATTTCTAATTCTCTAAGACTGATTTCAATAACTTTATCATTTTTGCTCTGTTGAGTGTAAATAAAACTCAGCGGCGATAAAGCTAATGATTCCGTATCTAAATCTTGGACTTCTCGCGCAATCTTTACCGCTGCTTGTAAAACTTCCTCAGCTTTTTTGTAATCCCTTGATGAAACATAAGCTCGTCCCAATATGTTTAACGCTTGAGCTTCTAATTTTGGCTGTTTAAGTTCTCTAGCAAGATTTACAGTTTTTTGAGCGTAATCAATTAAACGAGAGGGAGATATATTTGTTGTTGAATAAATATTTAGTAGCTCATTTAGCCGACGCAATTCTTCCAGACGCAGATTATTTTTTTGTGCAAAAGCTAAAGCTTGTTCACCCAATTCTATCGCACGTTGTTTATCTTGTTGTCGGAAATAAAGCCAAGCTAAAACAGCAATTCGTTTAACTTCAGCAACTGGGTTATCTATCTGACTATTTATTAACTTAGCTTTATCCAATACTGCAAAAGCACGGGGATATTGATTTAATACACCATATATTTGTGCAAGATTGTTAAGAGTAAAACCTGCTTGGTATTTATCTCCTACTTCTTCGTGAATGCGACTAGCTTGCTCTAAAAATTTTGACGCTTCAGCATCTTGATTAAAGCCAAAACTGTAAACAATACCAATATTTGCCAGGGTTTTACCTTCACCTTTTCTATCTTTTACCTGACGACGAATAGCCAAAGCTTGCTGTAATAACTTTAAAGATTTATCATATTCTTTCTTAGCAAAATAAACGAAACCAATATTATCTAAAGTTTCTCCCTCCCCTTTTCTATCTTTTAATTTCCGACGAATCACCAAAGCTTCCTGCAATACTTTGTCAGCTTTATCGTTTTCGTTTAAGTTTGTATAAACCTTACCCAAATTATTCAGAGTTTGAGCAATCCCCGCTTTATCTCCCTGCTGTCGTCGGATTTTCAATACTCGCTGATAAACTTCCAGAGCTTTGAAATATTGTCCCCGACGATATAACTTCACACCTTGCTCGAATAATTTATCTGTTTCTGCTGTAGGGTTTTGAGCCAGCGAGGAGGGATTTTGAGTTAATAATCGCGTTGAATTCCCATATACAGGAAGACTCAGTGAAAATATCAAGCTAACGGACATTAAAGCAATTAATTTTAAGCGGGAATACATAAACCAAAATCTCACAGAACATTAATATTTTTATATAACGCTAGTGTTCTTACAGAAGTAAAGAAAGATTACTGCATTACGTTTATGTATATATCTGGAGGTTTGGGGGGTTATGCAGTTTTTGAGGTTAGTAGTTGCGCTGTCTTCGCCAAAAATTACAAATAGTGCGTTACGGTAAGAAGACAAGCATATAAGTATAATTTATAAATAATAATACTTAGACATAAGAATTGTTGGTTATAAATTAAATTACCGATGGTGCGTTACGGCAAAACGGTAATATATCTGTTTATTTTGTTAATATTTCGTAGCCGTAACACACCCTACAATTTGAAATTCGTTATATTTATAAATAATTAAGAGTCTTAGACATCGCTAAAGTGAGAAAATAAAGTATTGGAAAAAGAATTCAAACCTTTGACCTTTAACCTTTAACCTTTAACCTCAGCATGGCTAATTCCTTAATCCAAACTCTACAATTAATTGCTAACCCGATAAACTTTTTCGATAACCACGCCAAAAAATATGGCGATACCTTTAGTTTAAGAGTTTTAGGAATAAATTCTCCGCCAGTTGTCTTTTTTAGCAGCCCTCAAGCTATTAATGATTGTTTCGCTATTCCCGCTAATAAATTAGATTTTAAAAAAGCTACTCACGTATTCAAACCCTTATTCGGCAGCGATTCTATTGTCTTCCAAGAAGGTAAATCACACAATCGGCAACGACAATTATTAATGCCTCCCTTTCATGGCGATCGCCTAAAATCTTACGGTGATACAATTTGTCGTATAACTGAAGATGTAATTAGCAACTGGCAGGTTAACAATATTGTTTCTATGCAGCAAGTAATGCCGGATATTACTTTACAAATTATTTTACAGGTAGTATTCGGAATCACTCCCGGCGAGCGTTACGAAAAATTAATAAAATTATTAACTGCGCTATTAGATGATATTACTAAACCGTTGTTTTCCAGCTTATTTTTCTTTCCACCTCTACAGCAAGATTTAGGAAAATGGAGTCCCTGGGGAAATTATCTTAAAAGACGGGAAGAAATTGATACATTAATATATGCAGAGATTTCCGAACGTAGAATAATCAAGGATAATTTAGGAGAAGATATTTTAAGTTTGTTAATGTCAGCGAGTGACGAAGATGGCGGTAAAATGACAGATAAGGAATTGCGAGATCAATTAGTTTCTTTATTACTTTTGGGTTACGAAACCACATCTGGAGTATTGGCATGGTTATTTTACACGATTCACTTCCATCCAGAAGTTAAAGATAAATTAATTAACGAGTTACAAAGTTTAGATAATTTAGATAATTTAGATAATAATTCTCCAGAAAAAATTGTTCAACTACCCTACTTAAATGCAGTTTGCTCCGAAACCATGCGACTTCACCCCATAGCTTTAATTTGCACTCCTCGCATGGCAATAGATAAAGTAGAAGTTGCCGGGGAAAAGTTTGGTGAAGGTACCGTTTTAGTTCCCTGTATATATTTAGCTCATCGTCAAGAAACAACTTATCAACAGCCAGATAAATTCATTCCCGAAAGATTTTTAAATAAAAAGTTTTCTGCATTTGAATATCTACCTTTTGGGGGAGGTTATCGCGGCTGTATTGGTGCGGCTTTTGCAACGT
>JBARZF010000193.1:0-1866 GCA_049649675.1 Rivularia sp. (in: cyanobacteria)
GGCGATCGCACCAACTCCCCAAACAAGAATTACCAAAATCACAGCATTACTTTTGCTTGTTATTAGCGTGTATGGCTTTGCTGATGAGTTGAAATTCTTTGTTGATTTTACTTAATATCAATTTGAACTCTTTCTATATGTCTAAATTTGTAAGGAGAAAGATTTAAGTTTTACCCCCTTCCCTAAATATTAAGGGACTGGGGGTTATGTTTGTTTGAACGTATTGCGCTATCGTTGCTTTTTGCTCAAACTTCAATTCCGGTTCTCAATTGCAAATGTGAATTAAATGTAAACAGAAGATTAATTTAATCTTAAATAAAGTCACTAAATTACTGTATATCATCAAACATATTTAGTATGACTCGTCGAGAAATTAATTAAATTAAATTGAATTATTAAGTTAATTTCTTGGTAAGTCTGACAAATAAAATTTCTTTTTTGATCAAAACTCAAAATAAAGCTTCAGGAGGACGATATGGTAACAGCAACCAGTCCGAAACAAAAAGTTAAAATCGGTCAAACGAAGCTGCTGATTAATAATCAATGGGTAGAAAGTGTCAGCGGCAAAAGGTTTGAAACGATTAATCCCACTACTGGGGAAGCTATTTGTGATGTTGCAGAAGCAGACGCAGCTGATGTAGATAAGGCAGTAAAGGCGGCGAAAAATGCCTTTGAAAACGGAGAATGGCGGAATATGTCCGCAACCCGTCGCGGGGAATTACTTTACAAACTAGCTGACTTAATCGAGCAAAATATCGATGAGTTGGCGCGGTTGGAAACTTTAGATAATGGTAAAACCCTCAAAGATGCCTACGGTGATTTGAATCTAGTTCTCCGTTGCTATCGTTATTATGCAGGTTGGGCGGATAAAGTTCATGGTAAAACTATTCCGATTAATGGCCCCTATCTTTGCTATACTCGCCGCGAACCTGTGGGTGTAGTTGGTCAAATAATTCCTTGGAACTTCCCACTGTTAATGCAAGCATGGAAATTATCACCAGCTTTGGCGACGGGTAACACGGTGGTGATGAAAACAGCCGAACAAACGCCTCTTTCGGCATTGCGAGTCGGAGAATTAATCGTTGAAGCTGGTTTTCCACCCGGTGTAGTTAACATACTTTCAGGATATGGGCCTACCGCAGGAGCGGCGATCGCCAGTCATATGAATGTTGACAAATTGGCATTTACGGGTTCGACAGAAGTAGGACATTTAATCATGGAAGCCGCCGCTAAGAGCAATCTGAAGCGGGTGACTTTAGAACTTGGTGGCAAAAGTCCTAATATTGTCTTTGCTGATGCCGATATGGATGCAGCAATAGAAGGTGCCCATAAAAGCTTATTCTTCAACCAAGGACAATGCTGTAATGCCGGTTCGCGGTTATTTGTAGAAGAAAAATGTTACGACGAATTTGTTGCTAAAAGCGTCGAAAAAGCTAAAAACCGTTTAGTTGGCGACCCCTTTGACTCTAAAAACCAACAGGGACCCCAGGTAGATAAAGACCAATTCGATAGAGTCATGAGCTATATCGAAGCGGGAATCCGCGAAGGTGCCTCGATGATGTGTGGGGGACATAGAGTTGGCGATCGCGGTTACTTTATCGAACCAACCGTATTTGCTAACGTCAAAAACGACATGAAGATTGCTCAAGAGGAAATCTTTGGCCCGGTAATGAGTATTATCAAGTTCAAAGACATTGAAGAGGCAATTCATCTAGCGAATACTACCATGTACGGTTTAGCTGCTGGAGTATGGACAAAAGATATTACCAAAGCTCATACTGTAGCAAATAGCGTCCGTGCTGGTACGGTATGGATAAATTGCTATCACGTTTTCGATGCTGCTGCTCCCTTCGGTGGTTTCAAGCA
>JBARZF010000194.1:0-3718 GCA_049649675.1 Rivularia sp. (in: cyanobacteria)
TTAGATATACAGCGAATTTTAAAACCGTTTATTTATCCTTGGCTTTCTTCGCTGTGTTTCCGTTTCGCTCGATGTATTCATAGTAGGAAATCAATCCAGGATTGTACATCGGAAGAAAGTTTGATTCCCAAGACTAATACTTTAGTTGGAGAGAAGAAAGAGGTGTGAGTAGGTTGGGTTGATGGAACGGAAACCTAATATAATTCTAGGTTTTAATTGGGTTATGCAACAAAATCTGCATAAGTTCACACCCTCCAGATATATGAGTAAATATAACTCTTGAATCAATGTGAGCAAATGCTACGTCGTTTTCAACTCCATCGTCTAAAAATTGCGTCTCAATTTACACTGATATTGTCAATAATTTTTATTGTTGGTGTCGGATTGGGGGGTTTTGCATTATCTCAAGCACTGGAGAATAAGACTTTAGCTGAAATGAATGCTAGAGCAGAGATGGCTGTATATATTGCTAACTCTGTCAGAAGCTATACTAGTAATGACATTGCGCCGCTAATTAATCAATTCACTAATACCCAAACGGAGTTTATCCCCGAAACTATACCCAGTATCGCTGCAAAACGAGTATTTGAGGGTTTCAAAACCAACTGGAAATACAAAGATTTAATTTACAAAGAAGCAACCCTCAATCCTACAAATTTGGACGATAGAGCAAACCGATTTGAAGCTAAATTAATTGAAAACTTTGAAAGCGATCGCACTGTCAAATCTCTTTCTGGTTATCGCTTCCAAGCTGGGGAGAAGTTGTTTTACAGCGCTCAACCTTTAGCTGTGACTAATTCTAGTTGTTTGAGGTGTCATAGTACCCCGGAGGTGGCACCAAAAAGTATGGTAGAGCGATATGGTAGGCACAATGGTTTTGGTTGGAAGCTAAATCAAGTTATTGGAACTCAAATTATTTATATTCCTGCTTCTCAGGTGTTGCTTAATGCTAGGAAAGCAATTTTTCTATTTATCACCATCTTTATAGTCATTTTTGCCTTAGCAATTACTTCTATTAATTATTGGCTGAAAAATCGAGTTCTTCAACCTTTAAAACCAATGGCAAAAATTGCTGAAATTATTAGTTTGGATAACGTTAGTGTTAATGAACTCCGAGTTTTAGAACATCAAGAATTAACCAAAATTTCTCAACGTCAAGATGAACTAGGAAAACTGGGAAGGATATTTCAAAATATGGTGCGGGAGATGTGCGATCGCCAACAAAAATTATCCCAACAGTTACAGCAGTTACAGGTGGAAGTTGATAGGACAAAAATTAATCATCAGGTTTCGGAAATTATGGAAACTGATTATTTTCAAAAGTTGCAACAAACAGCTAAAGAAATTCGCAATCAGCACCTCACCCCCAACCCCTCTCCTTATCAAGGAGAGGGGAGATAATTAACCTTCTTCTCTTCTCCTTTACAAGGCTAGGGTGTACACACAAGTCTGCCGGGGGTTGCAAACCCCCGTCTAATAACTAAAGTCGTCTAAAGACGACTGAAAAATTACCTACAGCATGAAATATGATGAGTATTTCTTTAGTCCTATTTATAGGACTTCTGCTATTAGACAGGGACTTGCAGTCCCTGGCGAGTATTGGTTTGAACTACTTGTGTATATACCGCTTTTACAAGGAGAGGGGTGCCCGGAGGGCGGGGTGAGGTTTTACACAACGCTATATTAAAAATCGAACAATGACAAAAATTATCTCAATTCATTCTTTCCGTGGTGGAACCGGAAAATCCAATGTTACGGCGAATCTCGCTACCATAATTGCACGTGCGGGTTATCGAGTGGGAATCGTAGATACAGATATTCAATCTCCTGGTATTCATGTCCCTTTTGGCTTAGATGAAACTAGAGTCAAGCACACTTTAAATGATTATTTATGGGGAAAATGTGGAATTGAAGCTGCTACCTATGATGTCAGTTCGATATTCAAAAGCCGACAAAAACAAGGTTGGTTTGGTAATAATCGCGGTAAGGTTTATTTGATTCCATCGAGTATTAAAACCGGGGAAATATCGCGGATTTTACGAGAAGGTTATGACGCGCGTTTACTTAATGATGGATTTCGTGATTTAATCCAACAGTTAAAGTTAGATTATCTGTTTATTGATACTCATCCTGGTATTAATGAAGAAACCCTACTTTCGGCAATTATTTCTGATATGCTGCTGGTAATATTACGTCCCGACAAACAAGATTATCAAGGAACCGCAGTCACCGTTGATGTGGCGAGAAAGTTAGAAGTTTCTCAGATGTTATTAGTAGTAAATAAAGTATTACCGAGTTTGAATAATGAATCTTTGAAAAGACAAATTCAAAATACTTATCATGTCCCTGTAGCGGGGATTTTACCTGTTTGCGATGAAATGTTTCATTTAGCCAGTAGTGATATTTTTTCTCTGCGCTATCCCCAGCATTCTTGGACGAAAACTGTAGAAGGGATTGCGAAATCTTTGAGTGGAAGTAAAGTTGGTAGATTTTGACAAATAAGAAGCATCAACCGCAAAAAAATAAATTTCCACAACGACTAAAAACCTTCAACCGCAAGGAAATAAATTTCCTTGCTCAAAAACAAAGTCATCTAAAAGATGACTGAATTATCTATATATTCTTGAGTCTACTTCAGTAGACTTCGTATATTAGCCATGAAATTTATTTCATGGTGGGTGTGAAAGCTTAACAGATAAGTTATTCACTTAAAGTATCTAGTACAGTACGGGGTAAATCTAGCACCCATATCAAAAGCTTGAAAACCTTGTAATATAATACTTTTTACTTCCGCGCAGCGGTACTAGATCCCCAGGATAATCTGCATAAGTTCCCCAACCCCAGAAATAGTATTAAACAAAGCAAATTAAAACAACTTTGATGAATTATCCCTCTTCCTTCATTTCACCTTCATCTAACCTTCATCCATACTTTAAGGGAATTTTATTTCATCAAGGTAAAATCACTCAGAACCACAAATTATGATTTTTTGATTAACCGTATTTATACATAAAATTACAATCCACAACTTTTGATTTTTAACTTTTCATACATGACATCCAAACATCTCAAACCAAAATTTAAACTCTACAGCCTCATCTGTTTGTTGAGTATCGCTTTTATCTCCGAATCAGTGGGAGCTAGAACTACATTTAAACCAGCGCAAATCGCCCAGCAGCAAAGCACACAGCCAGATGGAACAGAAGCGGCAGCAAAGAAAGCATTTAATGAAGGAATGACTTTATATAAACAAGGAACCGCAGAATCACTGAGACAGGCGATTGTGAAATGGGAACAAGCGCTGAAACTGTGGAGTAAAGTCCCTTCTAAAGCAGAAAAAGCCAAAACGCTAGTATGGCTTGGCTTTGTTTACTCCTCATTAGGAGAAAAGCAGAAGGCACTGGAATTTTACAACCAAGCTTTACCAATATTACGTGCGGTGGGGGATAAGGGAGGGGAAGCTACTACTCTCAATAATATCGGGGGTGTTTACGACTCATTAGGAAAAAAGCAAAAAGCTCTCGAATTTTACAACCAAGCTTTACCTTTGAGACGTGCGGTGGGGGATAAAGGAGGGGAAGCTGGTACTCTCAATAATATCGGCTTAGTTTACTCCTCATTAGGAGAAAAGCAGAAAGCTCTGGAATTTTACAACCAAGCTTTACCAATATTACGTGCGGTGGGGGATAAGGGAGGGGAAGCTACTACCCTCAATAAT
>JBARZF010000195.1:0-1783 GCA_049649675.1 Rivularia sp. (in: cyanobacteria)
TACAAGGATTTAATTCTGGAGTTGCTGCCAGGAGTGCATTATCGTCAGTCCAATCGGCTTTATTTAAAGGTGGACGACTCAGGAAAAATTCGTAGTGGCTAATATCTGGATCTAATAATTCTATCAGCCGGTAACGTTCTCTTTCACCTAAATTTTCGGCTCTTTCGATTAATTCTGGGGAAGCAGCTAAAAGTCTTTCTAAATTCCAGTAGCTGGGATTGGAGAAACCAACGAAATCTAAACCGGAAGCGTCAATTAACTCAAACAAAGTTTCGATATTGTAATCAATCTCTTGGGGATGAACGTACATATCGGCAAAGTTTTCATCGCGCTGATTTTCTAAAGCCCATCTTTCTTTTTCTCGTTTGACTATGCGATTATTTTCGGGGAGCGAATCAAAAATCTTTCTACCGACGCTGACACCATCGCGATAATCGCCGCGTTTATCGTTTTGGAGAAGTGCGATCGCCTGTTGCATCAAACGAATTTCCCAGCGTCCCAATTCAGCATATACAAAGATATGCATCAAACCACCGGGGGCTAATTTTTTGGCTAATGCTTGAATACCGCGAATTGGTTCTGATGTATGATGCAAAACGCCGACGCAGTTAATTAGATCGAATTCACCAGATATTTTTTCTACATCAAATAAACTTAGATGATGAAATTCAGCACGATTCGCACCAGAGCGCTGGCATCTTTCTTTGGCAACATTCAGCGCACCTTCACTTAAATCAATTCCGACTACAGTTGCTTGGGGATTGAGATGAACTAAATATTCCGTGCCCACACCAGTGCCACAACCCGCATCAAGAATACGAATATCTTGTTTTTGCGGTTTTCGTCCCGTGCAAAAATTGTAAGCAGCCAACCAATTCCAGCGCCAATTGTAACCCGGTGGTGGTTCGTCGAGTAAGGGTTCCGGGGGAAAAGGGTAGGTATTATAAAGACTAGCTACAGCGTTGCTTACTTGTTGAGTATCGGACATGGGATTTTGGATTTTAGATTTTAACAACGGATGCGTTTTTTTGGATTTTAAAAAACTATTTAATTTAGATATATCAATGTTTTCTACCATGTTTTATCAGTATTTGGGAATAATCAAAAATTAACACGGTCATCGCAACTACGAACCTAAAGATTAATTCATCGCATCTATCTTTAGACATACATTATTTATTCTTGTTATTCTTAAATCATTGTACGATCGGAACTTTAAGGGAATTTATTAAGTCTTATTAATCGTGAAATAACCTTCTAATGTTAATTTATACATACCAATAAATTGATTATTTTTTATGTTTAAATCAAAATCTGCTTCTCGTTATCTGTTAGGAATTATTGGATTTGCTCTACCAATTTCTATTGCTTTAACATTAACTTCGATGCAATCGGCTTATGCTTGTAGACCAGCACCGGGAAGTAAACCAGCAACCGTTGCTCAAAGAGTAAATAGCACTCCTATAGTTTTTCAAGGAGTTGTAAGAAGAGTAAAAGGAGACATCCTTGTAATTTACGTTAAACGATATTTAAAAGGTGTTGGACCGAAACTCGTAAATCTTAAAGGATTTAATCTTACTTCCTGCGATAATATTATTCAGAAACCGGGTGGAAATTACATATTTTTTGCAGAGAATAAAGGTACTCAACCCTGGAATGCAGTCTATGATGGTGCTTTTGGTTCGGTACGCCCTTGGAATCAAGAAACTCAGAAAGAACTAAGCGAATTAGGATTGATTGGTAAGAAGGTAGAAAAGACTTCTAAATGCGCTTTTGATAGTAG
>JBARZF010000196.1:0-2450 GCA_049649675.1 Rivularia sp. (in: cyanobacteria)
CTTATAAATTAGAAAGCATGGGTCTGATACAATTAGATGGAAATCTATCCAAGCCTAGTTGCGAATTATACCGGCTTTATTTTCAGGAAAATCTTTCTTTCAGTGAGCATTGAGCAGTGAGCAGTTATCAGTTAGCAGTTATCAGTTAGCAGTTATCATAGGATATAGAGTGGGAAGAAATAATTCTTAACTCCTTCCTAATTCCTAACTTGCTACTTGCGACTCGCTACTCGCTACTTGTTGCTCATAACCTTTAACCTTTAACCTTTAACCTTTATAGTGAAATATCAAATAGGTGGAAGTCTTAAGCAAGACGCTCCAAGTTACATCGAAAGAAAGGCGGATTCTCAAATATACGATGCACTTCTTGAAGGAGAATTTTGTTATGTTTTCAATTCCCGCCAAATGGGTAAATCATCGCTGTTGGTAAAAACTCGCGCTCGGTTACAGGAGCAAGGATTTCTCTGTACTAGCATCGATATGACTAATATTGGTAGCGAAAATATTACTCCGTTGCAGTGGTATAAAGGTGTAGTTGGCGATATTTGGTCTGGTTTTGGGCTAGCGGGGAAAGTAAATCTAAAAACTTGGTGGCAAGAGCATGACGATATTTCTTTACTACAGAAGTTAAGTCGATTCATTTCCGAAGTCTTGCTGGTAGAATTTCCTCACCAAAGACTATTTATATTTATTGATGAAATTGATAATATTCTCAGTCTTGATTTTTCTGTAGATGATTTTTTTGCTTTAATTCGCTACTGCTATAACCAAAGGGCGATTAATCCAGAATACGAAAGAATCACTTTTGCAATATTTGGTGTGGCAATACCTACCGATTTAATTCAAAACAAAAAATCTACACCGTTTAATATTGGACAGTCTATAGAATTACGAGGTTTTACCTTAGATGAATCTCTCTGTTTAGCACGTGGATTAAACTTAAGTACAGTTGAATATTCTCAAGCTGTTTTACAAGAGATATTAAAATGGACGGGGGGACAACCTTTTTTAACTCAGAAAATTTGTCATCTTGTAGCAACAGAGGAAGGGAGATGGGGAGATGGGGAGAGGGGGAGATGGGGAGATGGGGAGATGGGGAGATGGGGAGATGGGGAGAGGGGGAGATGGGGAGATTCAAAACTCATTTGATGCCCAATCCCCAATTCCCAATGCCCAAACTTTAGTTTCCGATATTGTGGAATCGCGGATTATTGAACGTTGGGAGTCTCAGGATGAACCGTTGCATTTACGAACTATCAGAGATCGGATTCTGAATAACCAGGTAATTGCAGCTTCTTTATTAGGGTTATATCAGCAAATTATATTGGGTAAAGATGTTTTAGCTGATGATAGTAAGGAAAAATTAGATTTACTTTTATCGGGTTTAGTAATTAGCGATCGAGGAAAACTGGAGGTAAAAAATCTTATTTATCAAAGAATATTTAATTTAGAATGGGTTGCTAAACAAGTTGATAATTTACGTCCTTATTATCAAAAAATAAATACCTGGATTTCTTCGGGGCAGCAGGATGAGTCTCAATTATTAACGGGAGAAACATTACACAAAGCAATGGCGTGGTTGGAGAAAAAACAGTATTCCGATATCGATTATCGCTTTATTACTGCAAGTCAAGAATTAGCACAGCAAGAAATTACACGGGATTTAAATACAGAAAAAGTTGAAAAACAAAAGGCACAATTTGCTCTACAGGCAGCGAATGAAGCTAGTCGTATATTAGCATCAGCGCGAAAAGTCGCTAAACGAAATGCAAATAAAATTCGTCTTGGTAAACGTTGGATTATAGGTATTACCCTCAGCGTTACCTGTGCGATCGTACTTCTGCGCTTTACTGGTTTATTGCAGCAAATGGAGTGGAATAGCTTCGATAGATTTATTCAAAATCGTCCTTTAGCAGGAATTGACTCCCGCGTTGCGATCGTTACGATTGATGAAGCGGATTTACAACAAATTGGACAGTATCCGATTCCAGATAAAGTTTTAGCTGAAGCAATCAACAAATTAAAAAGCTATAATCCCACAAATATAGGACTCGATTTATACAGAGATTTACCAGTAAAGCCGGGTACTGATGAATTAACGCAAGTTTTCAGAACAACTCCTAATTTAATTGGTATTGAAAAGGTTGTCGGTAGTAAAGTTGCACCACCGGAAGTTTTAGCTGAATTAGGACAAGTTGGAGTTGTAGATCAAGTTTTGGATGGGGATGGAAAAGTCCGTCGTGCTTTACTTTCGGTAGGTTCTTCTAAAACTGAATTACGTTTAAATTTGAGTCTGCGTTTAGCGCTAAATTATTTAAAAAAACAAGGTATTACTCCACAGCCTTTTAAGGGAAATTCTTATATTAGACAACTTGGAAAAGCAACGATAATTCCTTTTCAATCTAATGACGGGGGTTATGTTCGCGCTGATGCCGGAGGCTACCAAATAT
>JBARZF010000197.1:0-2535 GCA_049649675.1 Rivularia sp. (in: cyanobacteria)
ATGCTGCTTGTGCTAGTTCTTTGGCTGCTTTAAAAATGGCGATCGCCGAATTGGTAGAGCATCGCAGCGATATGATGCTTACTGGAGGTGTTGATACAGATAATTCGGTTTCAGCATATATCAGTTGTAGTAAAACACCTGCGGTTTCTCCTGGGGACAAAGTTAAGCCTTTTGATGCAAAATCCGACGGGATGATGTTGGGTGAAGGTTTGGGAATGATAGTTCTCAAGCGTTTGTCGGATGCAGAAAGAGATAACGATAAAATCTATGCAGTTATCAAAGGTATTGGTACTTCTAGCGACGGCAGATTTAAGAGTATTTACGCACCCCGGAAGGAAGGGCAGCTTAAAGCTTTGCAACGGGCTTATGAAGATGCAGGATTTGATCCTCTGACTGTAGATTTAATAGAAGCCCACGGTACGGGGACTATGGCGGGCGACCCCACCGAGTTTGCATCGTTGCGGGAATATTTTAGTCAAGATAATTCCAAGGGACAGCATATTGCATTGGGTAGCGTTAAATCGCAAATTGGACATACTAAAGCTGCGGCTGGTGCGGCTAGCTTGATTAAAACAGCTTTGGCGCTGCATCACAAAGTATTACCCCCCACCATCAACGTATCCTCGCCCAATCCTAAACTTAATATCAACCATTCTAATTTTTACTTAAATACAGAAACTCGTCCCTGGATTTCAGCTAAAGGGGAAGCCCCCAGACGTGCTGGTGTAAGCTCTTTTGGTTTTGGTGGAACCAATTATCATGTAGTCTTAGAAGAATATAATAGCGACCACGAGAGTGCATATCGCTTGCATAACGCACCCGCTCAAGTGCTGCTGTTTGAAGACGATTGCACTCAATTATTGAAAACCTGCGAACAGACTTTAGAAAAGTTGCAATCTACCACAGCAACTAAGCATTATTCTGAATTGGTAGAAGCGAGCAAGTTTAAAGAAATTCCTTTGGGTAGCGCAAGAATCGGGTTTGTTGCATCCTCTTTATCGGAGGCTTGTAAAAGACTTAAAGTAAGCATCGACTTGCTGAAAAACAAACCATCAGCAACCGAATGGGAACATCCTACCGGAATTCATTACCGTTCCGAAGGTATGGATTTGAGCGGAAAAGTTGTTGCGTTGTTCTCTGGGCAAGGTTCGCAATATCTCAATATGGGCAAAGAAGTATTAATGAACTTCCCCCAAGTGCGGCAACTATACGGTTACATGGATAGCTTGTTGCTCAAGGATCATTTGCAACCACTTTCTGAAATTGTCTTTCCCCACCCGGTATTTGAGGAAAGCGAGAAAAATGCTCAAATCGCGGCATTGCAACGTACCGAATACGCCCAGCCAGCGATCGGAATGTTGAGCGCGGGATACTACAAAATATTGCAACAAGCCGGATTTAAACCTGATTTCGTTGCCGGACATAGTTTTGGAGAACTAACGGCACTGTGGGCTAGTCAAGCTTTGAGCGACGCAGATTATTGCGCTTTAGTTAAAGCTAGAGGCCGAGCAATGGCCGCACCAGAAGATCCTAACTACGATACCGGCGCAATGTTGGCGGTAAAAGAAGACGTAGGTAAAATCGAAACAGTACTTAAGCAGTATCCTGAAATTCAGATTGCCAACTTGAACTCACCGCGTCAAGTAGTACTAGCTGGCCCCACACCAGTAATTCATCAACTGCAAAAGATTCTCCACGACTCCGGATGTGCTGCTGTAGTGCTACCAGTAGCCGCAGCATTCCACACTCCATTGATAGCCTTCGCTCAAAAAGCATTTGCGATCGCAACCAAAAGCGTCACCTTTAAATCTCCCACAATCCCCGTTTACACTAACGTTACAGGAAAACAGCATTCAACAGATCCCGCAGAAGTCCAAAAAACCCTTGAATCACAACTATCTAATTCAGTATTATTTAAACAGGAAATCGAAAACATCTATGCAGACGGTGGTTACTGCTTCGTAGAATTCGGCCCCAGAAAAATTCTCACCAACTTAGTCAAAGATATATTAGGCTCACGCCCCCACATGGCAATTGCTTTAAACTCAAGTCCCAGAAAGGATAGCGACTACTGTTTAAAAGAAGCTGTAATTCAGTTACGAGTTGCCGGGATAACTTTGAAAAATCTCGATCCTTATCAATTAGTAGAGCCAATCAAACCTGCTGAAACTAAGAAAGGGTTGAATATCAAATTAAACGGTAGCAACTATGTATCAGAGAAAACAAAGCAGAGATGGGAAAAAGCTATTAGCGAACCCCATCAGGTAGAGATTTCTGCCAAATCTGACACAGCAACTGTTTCAGTAACTTCTCCTAGTGCTTCCCGTGACGGAGACGAGGGCACAAGGAGACAAGGAGAGAATATAGAAAATTTCACTTCTTCCCAAACTTCTATCCCCAATCACAACAACGGAAACGGACATTACAAAGCAGCAGCAATAAAAGAGAAGGAGAAAAAGAAACAAGTAGCTGAAGTAGAAAATTCTACCCCCTCTACCCCCTCTACCCCCTCTACCCCCTCTCCCTCCCCCGCTT
>JBARZF010000198.1:0-5702 GCA_049649675.1 Rivularia sp. (in: cyanobacteria)
AATTTAATTGCAATTGTCGGATCTTTTGTTAATGTTTCGTAGATTTTCTGCTGCAATTCTGGTTTTTTATTACGGGCTAAATCATTTATTCTACTATCAGAAACAAATTTACGTACCCAAGCGGGAATATCTGTTTCTTTAACTAATGATTCACCGGCGAAATAGGCAACAATTCCGATAATTGGAGCGATGATTCCGGCAAAAAGTATCACGTGGAATAAACTAGCAATAACAACGCCAACTATAATCGCAACAAGGTGTCCGACAAATACGGAAAGTCCACTTAAGTCGTCAAATGAAATTGATGTGGGAACTTTGCCGGTATGATCTCCAAGATCGATTGTTTTACTACCAAAAGTACCCAAAGGTAAACCATATTTACTACAGATAGAATCAGTTTTTTCTCTAACTTCATCCTGCACGTTTTCCAACCATGCTAATAAACATTTGGTGACTTTACTATTACCATCGCTTCCCGTTAACCAAGTTTTAGCTTTGTTTTCAATTTCTACTTCTAAGGCTTTAAGGGTAATAATTTCTCGATTTCGCCAAGATTGAACGCAAGGTTTAACTACTTCTTCTACTAAACCGTTGGCTAATTCTTCTGCTAATTTATCTAAGAAGGCGGGGACATGATTTCCCACAATTCCCGTCAATTCGTTATCTAAAAATTTACTAATTTCATCCATAAAACCGGATGTGCGAATATAGACTCTTCCCCAACGAGCTAATCCTCTGGCAATACATAATTCGGGTTCACCATCGCGTTTGCAAGGTAAATTAGGAAAGATTTCTTGACTCATTTCTAAAACAAAACCCATTTTAGAAGCGCTACCAGTTAGTAAAATTGCGCTGGGTACGATAGATAGTTCGTCTAATTTGCGTTTGACTACTTTTAACTGACTTCCGAAGTCATCGCGCCAGCTTTTATTATCTAATTGCTGTAAAGGTTGATTGAGAATTGCGTTAATTATTTTCCCGTTTACTAAAGGTGAAAATTTAAACTTTCGCTGAATATCTTCGCTGCCAACGTTAACAAAATCATCTTGATAGGTATCTTGATAATTAAAATATTCTTCTTTCGCTTTACGACAGCGAAGCTCGCAACGGTTTCGATATATCGGACTTTGTTTGAGAATAGTTTCTAATTTTTCGATTTCTTCTAAAGTCCAAATTTCTTCTACGTTAAGATGTTTTCCTAAATGTAAAATGTCTTCGCGTTTCTCTCTATATTGTCGATGTAATTCTAAAGTCTTCTTGAGAATTTCTTTTTCAATTAACGATGCACCTAAATCGTGTCCAAAATCAATAGGAGTATCTGCCATTCCCTTAACTAAGGTATAATCAGTTGTGGAAGAACCAATATCAATTACTAATACAGATTTTTCTAATTCTTGGATTGTAAAAATACCGCTTTCTTTGGCGTGCATTAAAGCAGCCCGCGACTCTTTAACAACTGTTGCATTTGGTACGGTTTCGGAAAGTATTTGTTTGTAGCTTTGAATTTCTTCTATCCACCATCCCGATGGGCAACCGATAAAAAAGTAATTCGTATCTGAAGTTTGAATTTGATTGGTATCGATTAAATGCTGATAAATCGCGTTGACAAATTCTTCAATTGTCTTTTGATAAGAGAAATCCTGAAACTTTCTAGTTTTAAAAGCGATTTCTAAAAGAGTTGCATCTGCAAGCTGACAAGCCATTTCACCGATGATGATTCCCCGCTGGGGATGATGCGCGATGGCAGTTATTTGGCTTTTACGATTATTGATTAATAAGCTTTGGGGATTTGTTTCTTGATTATCGGCACGTACCCAGGTTAAAGCGGTTTCTCCATGTCCTAAATCAAACCCAATTATTCTAGTGTTATGGTAATCTTGCATTTGCTTATATTATCTCCTAATTCTTGATTCTATTAATTAGATGCGGGTTCGATCACGCTTCCCGGTAACAGCACTTTTTCATCTTTCACAAAAGCGTGTTTTAGCGTTATATAATCGGTAATATTTGGATCGATACTTGGTTCAAAATAGAACATATCCCAAGCTTTATTTGCTGAAATATCGGGTTGATAAACTTTGGCTTCAATTCCATAACGTCTTAAGATTGTGATTGCTTGTTCGATGCGTCTGCGTACTGAAATTGGTAATTGAGTTTCTTCATCAAGGGCATCTGCCATTAATTCTTGAAGATATTCTAATAAATCTAAATTATTTTCTAAATTGGGTTGCGACGATTTTTCTTCTTTTGTACCGTAACCTAAAACTGTTTGGTCAATCGATTGAAAATTCTGGTATAAATAGTTAAATAATTTATTGGTATCTATAGATATTTTAGTTTGATTTTCAATAGGTTCATCTTGGAAGTTAGAATTTATATCGGGTAATTGATTCTGTTTCACAACCTGACTAAAAACACCACCGGAAATTAAACCGATTCCTGCTCCCACCAAACCCCAAGTGATTCCTCCTTCCAAAGTTCCCGCTAAACCTGCTGCTAACAAGCTGCTGACAATTACGCGACTCTTTTGTAAAGGTTGTAAAAATAACTGTTTATAATAATTAGGTGATGTCCAATTTTGAATATTTTTCTGAGTTTGAATCGCATTGCTCAAAGGTGATAAAATATTTTTATTCAACTCCGCTTGCACTTCAGAAATATCAAAAGATTTTTCTTGAACATTTATACTTAAATCTTGTAATTCAACAGAAGCTAATATCTGAAGATTTTCCTGCATTCCCCCCAACATATTTCGAGCCAAACGTGCTTGCGGTGGAGTCAATTCTTTGATATATTCACCATTAAGATCGGTAAGCTGGTTTATTTCATCTCTAACTATCTTAACTACTTCCTCAACTGTACTTACAGCATCCAAACGAGACTTGAGTTTTTCTTTGATTTTTTGATAATGCGATGCAAGGCTTTTCATAATTAGATATACATAACTTTTAGAATTGAATTATAGAATAACTAAGTTAAACCAAACTTGATTTTCTCACTTTATTAATTTATTCCGCAACCGAGGATTTTGACATCATCCTATAGTATATTTAGCACCAGCTATTTCCTATCCTAAAAGGCAGATTAATTATTTTAGTTTAATCAAATATCTCTACTTTTACTCACATATCGGTATAAGTAAAGTTTTATTAAATACAGTTAACGAAAGATTTACGATAAATATTATTTCTTTAACGCAGAGTGACGCAAAGGAAAGCGCAGAGGAGCGCAGAGTTTTTATACGAAACTCTTATACCTTTGCGTTAAACTCTGCGTAACTTTGCGTTTAAAATTCATTATTCATGCATAAAAATTTAAAATCCTCAAGCAAACTAGCCAACAAACCAACTTTATCTACCTGTAAAGCAACCCAAGCGTTAGCATCAGTTTTAGCTGTAAATCTCTCATCAAAAAGAGTTTTGCCTAAAGTATGATTTCCTTGAGTTTCAATATCTACTTTTGCACGACGGAATAGTAGGGTTTCGGGATAAAAAAGATATGCGACAGCAGCACCATCATGAACGAGAAAACCCTTTTCACCTTTCGTTTGACGATAGCGTAAGTTAGCTTCTGTCATAAACTTACACAAATCAGATATAAATTGAGTTAAATTACTTTTAGAATTACTTACAATATCCTCTGCCATTTCTGGAGTAAAAAGTAATTGTTCGGTAATATCTAAAGGTAAAACTACAATATTATTGCAGCTAGCAAAAACTTTTTCTGCGGCTTCCGGATTATAAGAAATATTAAATTCAGCGTGAGGAGTAACATTACCTGGAACTTTGAAAGCCCCTCCCATGATGACAATTTCTTTAGCTTTTTGCAAAATTCCGGGGCATTTAGTTTCAGCAGCAGCTAAATTAGTTAACGGTGCAACTGCAATGATGGTAATTTCTCCGGGATGAGCGTTAAGTTTATCGATAATTAATTCATCCGAATAAACAGCACTATCAAAATCGTGTTTAGCTGCTGGTAATTGATTAGAAATATTACCCATACCATCCATACCGTGAATATAAGCAGCATCGGCTTGAGGATTTTTTACCGTTACACCTCGCGCTAATTCTACTTCTTCAAAGCCTGCCAAACTCAAAACTTTACTAGCATTAATAAAAGTTAATTTGGAGTTGATATTACCTTCAGCTGTAGTAACTGCGATTAAGTCAAGTAACCCTTGTTTTTGCAAACTTTGCAGCCACAATAAAGCGAATATATCATCACCACCTGGATCTGTATCGAAAATTATTTTAGTCATTTCAATTTTGGATTTTAGATTTTAGATTTTGGATTTTGGATTATAAAACCCAAAGCAAAATTAGAACAATTTAAAATTGTAGGGTGTGTTGTCGCAGAGCGCAACGCACCATTATCATTATCAATAGTAAAATAGGATGGGGCAAGGATGCCCATCCTACAAGACTTTTATTAAGGTTGTATCTTATTTGTAAGTTTTTCTACAAATTTAATTGGTGCGTTACGACTACCCAAATTGATAACCTCTAACAAATTATTTCGATGTCGTAACACCATTTCTTTATAAAGATGCGTTTAATTCAGCCCACGCAGGTGGGCTTTGTTTGGGTAGCCCCACTCTTCCAGAGTGAGGGTGATTTAGCGCAGCATCATACAGAATTGGTATAACACACCCTACTAAGGTTGCATATTTGTAAATTTTTTCACGAAATTAAATGGTGCGTTACGACTATACAAATTTGTAACCTCGAACAAATTATCTCGATGTCGTAACACACCCTACAATTACCAATCCCCAATCCCCAATCCCCAATGCCCAATTCCCAATTAAGAATTCCTTCGATATTCTTCTATCAATTCGGGAATATGATCGTAACCATCTACACCTATAAAGGAAATCATTTTGGGACGATTGTTTGCTAATGATTTTTTGAAACCTTCTTCTCCCAATTGATTTTGTAAAATTGATAGTAATCTTGCTGGTTTATGCCATTCTCGCGAAGCTATTTGATTGAGTATATACATTCCTAATGACGCTGTATAAATCGCTCTTTCAAAATTGGCTAAACTATAATTTGCTTCGGCTAAATTAGTTAAATTTAAACCTTGTAAATACAAATCTCCCGAAGTTTGCGCTGTCTTAAATCCTTCTTCTAAACTTTTGATTGCTTTTGAAGGTTGCTCGGTAACTATATAAGCAACGCCCAAACTACTTAAACACAAAGCTTTACTTTGCAAATCGCCCAATTTTTCTGATAAATTCAAACCTTGTTGCAGATAATTGATCGCCATTTCATAGTCTGCTTCCTCTTCCGATTCTTGAGCCTGCATTACTTCGCTATAACCTAAATTAGCTAAAGCGTTTGCTTCAGAAATTTTATCACCTGCTTGTCTGCTTAATATCAATGCTCGTTGAGAATTATTTATCGCTTCGGTGTAATTCTTCTGCTCAACAAAAGTACGACTGAGGTGATTTAAGTTGGCAATTTCACAAGCTTTATCTTCTGCATTGCGAGCTATTTCTAAAGCTTGTTGATGAAATTTGACCGAACTTTCATATTGTCCTAATGCTCTTTGAGAATAACCTAAAATTGTCAAAATTCTGGCTTTCTCTTGAGTCCCTTCTACTCTTTGTAAGGGTTCATCTAAATAGGAAAGTGCATCTTTTAAATAATCACCGGAAAATGAAGCGAAGATGCCGCCATATAAAGGAAAATACGGTCTTT
>JBARZF010000199.1:0-3634 GCA_049649675.1 Rivularia sp. (in: cyanobacteria)
GTTAGACTTGTACAGTATCTCTACAATCGATCTTTGTGGGCTGATGAAGCAGTATTAGCACTAAATATTGTCAATCGCTCCTACTTAGAGTTATTACAACCTTTAGATTACGATCAAGGAGCGCCGTTTGGATTTTTGATAGTTGAAAAACTAGCAGTTCAACTTTTTGGAAATAATGAATATGCTTTAAGATTATTTCCTTTATTATCAGGAATCATTTCTTTATTACTTTTTCATCAATTAGCGAAAGTATTCCTTCGCGGATATGCCGTTCCCATAGCTTTAGCCTTTTTCGCTAGCCTATACTATTTAGTTTATTATGCAACTGAATTGAAACAGTATTCAAGCGATGTCGCTGTTACGTTATTTTCGTGCTTGCTGGTAACAGAGATTTTTAGAAAAAGGCTGAGCATTAGTAGAGTCATATTGTTCTCTGTTTTAGGAGCATTAACTATTTGGTTTTCCCATCCAGCCATTTTTGTTTTAGCTGGCTTCGGAGCTAGTTACTTGCTAATTAATGTTTTGAAAAAGAAAAAATTCAACTTATTTAAAGTTTTATTAATATATTCAACTTGGTTAATCAGCTTTGCACTATTTTATTTTGTTTCCGTGCAAAGTTTAAACAAGAATCAAGATTTAATGACATCTTGGCAAGACGCTTTTCCTTCTTCTGCTTTTGATATTATTTGGCTATTTGATGCCTTTGGTAAATTTTTCTACCTGCCATTAGATTTTAGGGGAATAATGGATGGAGTTGCGATTTTTGCTTTTGTAATTGGTTGTATATCATTATTTTATCGGCGAAAAGAAAAACTTTTAATTATACTTTCCCCATTAATTGTGACGTTTTTTGCGGCTTATTTACAGAAGTATCCATTTCGCGGACGTTTAGTTTTATTTCTAATTCCGTTTTTTGTTTTATTAATTGCGGAAGGAGTACATAGCCTAATTATAAAAACCCGTTCCAAACCTACGGTTATAGTAGGAATCATACTTTTAGTATCGTTACTTTTTCAACCAATAACCAAAGCTGGTAATCTTTTAATAAATCCAAATTGGAATGAAGAAATTAAACTAGTACTTAATTATGTAAAATCCAACGAGCAACCTTCAGATATTTTATATGTTTTTCAAAGAGGACATTATCAATTTTTGTATTATGCAGATAAATATGGTTATCAAGAAGGAGATTATATTATTGGAGTAGATGATTTAGATAAATATGACGGCAGAAATTTATCAGATGAAGAACGTAAAAGATATGAAAATGATTTAAATAAGCTGCGTGGAAATAAACGAGTATGGGTGATTTTTTCTCACTCTCATGTTGGTAGTGAAAATGCAATGATGAAGTCTTATCTAAATAAAATCGGTAAACAACTTGATTACTTTGAAAGCCCTGGTGCATTCGTTTATTTATACGATTTATCCTAAGTTTTTCAAGCAAAATTAGGCGATCGCATACTTGTTCTGTTAATTAAATAGTTGCAAGGAGGGAACAGGGAATAGGGAATAGGCAACAGAGTAAAAATGGATTTATATATGTTAAATTCCGAAATTAAGTTCAGCAATTAAGTGAATAAACAGACTATTCAATGACGAATATAACCTTACTAAATAAGTCAATTAAATCGCAGCGAAAACTCAATGTTGCTAAATTTATTGCAATCATCATCGCTATCGGAATATTTTTTCGGTTTTATAACTTAGAGCAGAAAACTTATTGGTACGATGAAACAATGACTTCTGTACGAATTTCTGGATACGTCGCTCCAGAATTAACGAATGAAGTTTATCACGGTGAGGTTATTAGTGTTGGAAACTTTCTGCAAACCTATCAGTATCCCAACGATACTAAAAATTTCAACGACACTATTAAAGCTTTAGCCAAAAATCCAGAACATTCCCCTCTTTATTACCTAATGGCGCGTTTTTGGTTGCAAGCCACTGGTAATTCAATATTTAATATCAGATTCTTATCTGCTTTGATTAGCTTGCTGGCATTTCCTGCTATTTACTGGTTATGTCTGGAATTATTTAATTCTAAATTAGTTTCTTGGGTGTCAGTTTGCTTAATAGCTATTTCACCTTTTCATGTTTTATATGCTCAAGAAGCACGAGAATATAGCTTATGGATTGTTAGCATTTTTGTTTCTTGTGCGGCACTACTTTGGGCAATTAGAAAGAAAACAATACTTCCTTGGATTATTTACGGTACTACTGTATCGTTTGGACTTTATACTCATCCTTTTTCTGCGTTTGTATTTGTAGGGCATGGTATATACGTTTTAGTTAGTGAAAGTTTTCGATTAAGTAAAGCCTTAAAAAATTATATATTTGCCAGTTTTCTTGGTATATTACTTTTTGTTCCTTGGTTGTTAGTTGTTATCGCTAATTTTTCCTACCTTCTAGGTAATACAGATCACGTTAACAGAATTGCTAAAGGATTGTTGCCTATCTTATGGGGGCTAAATCTGAGCCGGATTTTTATAGATGTAAACCAAGGTATTAGTCTTTTTAATCCGCTGACTTATCTCAGTTTATTTTTCGCCGTTTATGCATTATATTTTGTATGCAAAACCGCGCCAAAAGCCGGACTATTTATTATTACTTTAATAGGAGTGCTTGGAATAGCTTTAATAGCTCCAGATATTATCATATCAGGTCGCCGTTCTACTTTTGCTCGCTATGCAACACCTTGTTTATTAGGAATTCAAGTTGCAGTATCATATTTATTAGCTACTAAATTAAGGGAAAAATATAATCAGAAAAAAGGATTTAAAAAATGGCGGAATATTGTTATTGTTTTGATTGTGGGAGGTATTTTATCTAGTACGATTAGCTCTCAAGTTTCTATGTGGTGGAATAAAGGTCCTTTCAAAACTCGCCATACAACTGAAGTAGTTAATATGATAAATCAGTCAGAAAATCCTTTGGTCATTAGTGATATTCCACCTAATGAATTACTTGGATTAACTCATGTATTGCAGGAAAATGTACATCTTCAGTTAATATCGTCGGCGAAAATTCCACAGATCCCAGCATCTTTTGAAGAAATTTTTATTTATCGTTCTTCTGATGAATTACTAGCTAAATATCAAACTGAATATGAGATTAAAGAAATCGAGCCTTTTTTATGGAAAATGAAACAAAGATAATTTCAATTTCTAACTATTAATATCTTAACTATGTTAATTAAAAGCTTAAGTAAAAGCTTGCTAGCTAATAATGCAAAAATATCTCAAAAACAAGTACTTTTTTGGTTTAGCTTGAGTCTAATATTTGCTGCTGGTTATGCAATATTGGGATTGCAGCAAGCCTTTGCTAGCGAGTACGTGGTACAGGATGATGCACGACAACACGTATTTTGGATGTTGAGATTTATAGATCCAAATCTGTTCCCAGACGATTTAATTGCCGACTATTTTCAATCGGTAGCCCCTGTGGGATACTCCAATTTTTATCGAGCGTTTGCAGTTTTAGGAATTAATCCATCACTCTTAAATAAATTGCTGCCATTAGTATTAGGATTAATTGCTAGCGGCTATTGTTTTGCTTTTTGTCTGCAAATCATACCGTTGCCAATGACCGCATTTATGGCAACTTTAATGTTTAATCAAAATATTTGGAGGAA
>JBARZF010000200.1:0-3434 GCA_049649675.1 Rivularia sp. (in: cyanobacteria)
AAATAATCTACAGTCCAATTGGATTGACGCTGTAGCATATGAAATGGATATGTATTGGCAACTCCGACTACTTTCATACCTGCTGCTTTTGCTGCTTGAAGACCGGCAAGTGTATCTTCAATTGCCAAACATTCGTTTGCTTGCAGATTTAATTGTGGATATTTTTGGTTTAAACGTTCGAGTGCAAGTAAATAACCGTCTGGTTTTGGTTTAGCGGTAGTGATATCGTCTGCTGCAACTATAATTTGAAAAAATTCAGCTAACTCGGCTCGTTGAAGAACTAAATCAATTTCCTGACGAATCGCACCGCTAACTATTGCCAATTTTAAATTGCTGGAACGTATTTTAAAGATAAAATCATTTAAACCGGGGTATAAAGGCAGTTTTTCTAAACTTTCTATTTGTTCGACATAACTTTGAGCTTTTTTCTGTTGTAAATTGCTTAAATATTCTTCGGAAGCAACTCTGCCGCGACTGGCTAATAAATCTCGCAAACAAGCTCTGTCAGTATGTCCCAAACAAATTTTCCGATACTCATTCCGTTTGAGTACCAGATTTTCTTCTAGCAAAATTTCTTCTATTAATTGCTGATGAATTGGCTCATCATTAATAATAGCGCCATTAAAATCAAATATAACTGCCTTTATCATGCTCAATTGCTACGCTGGGGACGGAAAACCAAAACTATCATCTAATGTACTATTAGAAGAAGGGCTATACCGCTTAATATTAGTTTGATTAGTTGTATCTTCCGCTGAAATCGGCTTGATACCGCTAGTCAACTGACTAGTAAACCATAACTCTTCAGTTCGTACCGCTGCAAATCCCGCAGCACCCATCTTCGCATCGGTACTATCGGCAGCATATTCGTGGATATAAGGTTCCTCGAAAATATTATGCAGCCATTCCATCTGACGTAAAGTCTTCTGATTTCCATCTAGAATTAAAACTTGTCCGCCAGATACCAACAACCGAAAACATTCGTGCAAAATCGTTTGAGTAGTGATGCTTGGGGTTTCATGAAACAACAAAGAAGCTGTAACTAAATCAAAATTTGCATCAGCAAAATTGGTATTTTCGGCATTTCCCTGTTGCCACTCAATATTTAAACCAGCAGTTTGCGACTTATGGAAACTTCTAAGCAACATATAAGGAGACAAATCCAATCCAATGACTTCAGCATCAGGGAAAGCTTGCTTTAACATAATAGTTGTAGAACCTGTACCGCAACCCAAATCCAGAATGCGTCGCGGTTTTACATTTACCGCATCAATTAAAGCTTGACGAATCCAAGTTTCATTTGGTGGTAAAGCATATTGAGTCACCGCATCGTAACTCACCGCAGCACCCGGATTCAAATATCCTTTATCTATCCCATGAAAATTTTGCGAGATGTAATATGCAGGAATCACAACATCATCTCGTCGGAAGCGATCGCTCTCTTCTTGCCAATTTACGCTTTCGGAATAACGTCGTAATTCTTCTTCATTAATTAACAGACGAACCACGGGAGATAAAAAACGTTCCCACAATGTATCTTCTCGAACTGCCATCTGTATAATTCCTTAATAGAGAGTAGAGAGTTGGGAATTGGGAGTAGAAAGTAGATGGGCGTTTTTCAATTTTCAATAACCTCCCCAAGTTCCCTTAGTTGAGTACTAAACATAAAAGTATTTTATTAAGAGAATTTTAATATATTTCTGTCTATTCTGTGATTTTTTTTTGTTCCTTCATGAAATAATTGACATTATCCTACTCTATACTACAATAGTACTACAAGATGGTCCAATAAGGGTTAGTAGCCAGCATGAGCCGCGCTCTACAAGCCAATTAAAATTAATGTGGTGAGGTATTCCGTAAAATAGTCCGCAGCAGAATATTTTAAAAGTTATCGATTATGCAAGGTAAATATCCGAAAGCTGATTTACAAACAATCCAAAATCTAAAATCTAAAATCTAAAATCGAACTATGCCTTATAAAAAGTTAGAAATCTCAACAGAAGCGCCCGTATTATCCTGGGCAAATCACGAATTAAAAGACAATGAAACCCAGATGGCGAAAAACGTCGCATCGCTACCGTTTGTATTTAAACACGTAGCTTTGATGCCCGATGTTCATTTAGGAAAAGGCGCTTTAGTAGGTTCGGTGATTGCCACTAAAGAAGCGATTATTCCTGCGGCTGTGGGAGTTGATATTGGTTGCGGCATGGGAGCGATCAAAACCCCATTTAAAGGCGATAAATTATCAGGTAAACTAAAGAAAATTCGCCTTGATATAGAAGCATCAATTCCTACTGGTTTTAACGAAAATAAAGATGTAGAAACATCTGTAACTAACTGGCAAAATTGGAGTGATTTTAAAGACTTGCATAGTGGAGTGCAAGATTTAGAAAGTAAAGCCATGAAACAGTTGGGTTCCCTTGGCGGTGGGAATCATTTTATCGAAGTTTGTGTAGATACGGAAAATCAAGTTTGGCTGATGCTGCATTCTGGTTCCCGCAATATTGGCAATAAGTTAGCGCAATATCACATTAGTACGGCGAAGGATTTGGCTAAAATGGCCGAGACTAATTTACCAGATAAAGATTTAGCACATTTTGTTTCGGGTACTCCAGAATTTGCCGCTTATTGGCATGATTTGCAGTGGGCGCAGGAATATGCGCGTTTCAATCGCGATGTGATGATGGCAAGGTTTAAAAAGATTGTGGAAAAGCATTTATCAGGTGGAAAATCGTTTAAGCCTTTGTTGGTGGTGAATTGTCATCATAATTATTCTGAGAAAGAAGTGCATTTTGGCGAGGATGTGTACGTCACTCGTAAAGGTGCTGTCAGAGCAGAGAAAGAAGACTACGGAATTATTCCCGGTTCGATGGGAGCAAAATCTTATATTGTTAAGGGTAAAGGTAACATTGAAAGTTTTTGCAGTTGCGCTCATGGTGCCGGAAGGTTAATGTCGAGAACTAAAGCAAAAAAAGCTTATACTCTTGATGATTTGATCGAGCAAACAAAAGGTGTAGAATGTCGTAAAGATGAAGGCATTTTAGATGAAATTCCCGGTGCTTATAAGCCGATTGAACAAGTTATGGAAAATCAAGCGGATTTAGTAGAAGTTGTTGCCACTTTGAAACAGGTGCTTTGCGTTAAAGGGTAAGGCTTTAGATTTTGGATTAAATAGATAGTAGGGTGCGTTACGACTAAAGTCTAACGCACCATTATTGTTGTTATACTTCAATATTATCGGGAGCATCCCTAATTTTAAATTTTGTAGTGCGAGCATCTTGCTCGCTGGTGTATTAGGGAGCATCCCTAATTTTAAATTTTGTAGTGCGAGCATCTTGCTCGCTGGTGTATTAGGGAGCATCCTTAATTTTAAATTTTGTAGTGCGAGCATCTTGCTCGCTGGTGTATTAGGGAGCATCCCTAATTTTAAATTT
>JBARZF010000201.1:0-4918 GCA_049649675.1 Rivularia sp. (in: cyanobacteria)
ACTTTCAATAGTCCAACTTGCCAAACTGTTTAAACTGCCTTCCAAAAATGCTCTTCGACAAGCTTGACGCTGAATTTTACCGCTAGAGGTTTTAAAAATACTGCCTCGTTTGAGCAGCACAACGCCATAAATGGGTAACTCATAGTGTTCGGCAACCCCACTGCGAATAGCACTCACTACTTTTTTAACATCCAGATTTTGACTGGCACCACGCTCAACCTCAAATGCGATAACTAATTGTTCAACTCCATCAACTTCGATGGAAAATGCAGCCCCATACCCCGGACGCAACGCTGGGTGGCTCTTTTCCACGACCCATTCAATATCCTGGGGATAGTAATTCTCGCCGCGAATAATTATCAAATCCTTGAGACGACCAGTCACAAACAGTTCCCCATCCCGAACAAATCCCAAATCCCCCGTCCGCAAAAACGGTCCCTCTCCGGTGTCTGCCAAACGCGCCCCAAAGGTTTCTTCACTCACCTCCGGACGCTTCCAGTAACCCCGCGCCACTCCCGCACTAGCCACCCAAATTTCCCCGACCTCATCCGGGGCGCAGCGCGTCAACGTTTGGGGATGAACAATCGCCACTTGGGTATTCCCTAACAACCGTCCCGAACTCACCCACCGCTGTCCCGTTGCCGACTCTACCACACGATTTTGTGCCAAAGCTTTCGCCGACAGATGATAGAACACCGGCTCCATCCCTTTCCGACTCGTCGTTACCAACAGCGTCGCTTCCGCCAATCCGTAAGCCGGGGCAAATGCCCGACGGCGAAACCCGCAGGAAGCGAAAGCTTGACTAAATTGGTCGATAACCTCGGGATTAATTGGTTCGGCAGCATTCCCCGCCGCTTCCCAACTGCTCAAATCCAGCGTCGCCCGTTCCTCCGATGCAATCCGCCGCAGGCAGTAAGCATAGGCAAAATTTGGCGCTTGGCTGTGGGTGGCGCGATACCGGGAAATTGCTTGCAGCCAGCGGAGCGGCTGTTTGATAAACGCCATCGGCGACATCAAATAACAAGGCGTACCGTTGTAAATTGGTGCGAGAATCCCTTCCACCAGCCCGTAATCGTGAAAATAGGGCATCCAAGTCACGGTGATGCTGTTGGCATCGTAACCACCCGCCTGTTGCAGTTCGGCTAAATGACCCATGAGATTATTGCCATCGAGCATCACCCCTTTGGGGGTAGAGGTGGAGCCAGAAGTATATTGTAAGTAGGCGAGGGTGTCGCCGTTGATATCTGGTTCTTGCCATTGGCTAGCGAGGCAATCGGGAATTTTATCGGTTGCCGCCCAAGGAAGCTGGGCAAGATGTGGAATTGACCGATCCATGTCGGCAGTTGTAAGAGAATAGTGAAGGAACAGCGACGGTTTGCCGTTGAGTGGTCGAACAATACTGCGGGCGGTGAAGGTAAACGAGTTACTGTCGCGGTTGGCAACCAGTGAGGCAGTAGTGAGAACCAAAGAAGCTCCAGCATCAGCAGCGATTGCTTCTAACCGAGGGAGGGTGCGTTTGAGCCGCAACCTTAGGAGTCCGGGAGCGGGAATGGCAACGACTCCAGCGTACAGGCAACCGAAAAAAGCGGCGATCGCATCTAAGCCTTGGGGATAGACAAGTAAAACCCTTTCTCCAATATCAAGCTGCGCTTGTAGGTAAGCAGCAATAGCTTTAGCTTTTTCGTCTAATTGCCGGTACGTCAGGTTGGTGGATGAGGTGCCATTTTCCAGGAACGTGAAAGCGACACGGTTGGGGTGTTGGCTGGCGCGGCGTTGTAGGAGATTGACAATCGAAACTTCCCTTTTATCTCGATATTGCTGGGTACTACTTTCTAAAAGCTGATGTTCTAAATATGACATTTTATATTCCTCATTCAACATCAACCTCGATTGCTTCATTCCCACTTCCACAGTTTTTAGGTCTTGAGTATTATATAACTTAACTCAAGCTTCCCAAGGGTGACAAATACTGACAATATAATCTTGAATATATTCAAATAACCAGTAATTTGCAAGATTGCGAGTAAATTATAAGAGTAAAATTATTAACAAGCAAACAGAGATAAGAAGTAAGGCTAGACGTATAGTTAATGTCGGTAGAGGTAAACTTCGATAACCGTGTTATAAAAAATTTTAGGTATTTTATTTTACGTTTAAAACTCGCATAGATACTTTATTGATAAAAGATGTTGTGAGTTGTTCCCCCGAACCGCTCTAAGATTTCCTATTAAACGCACCCTACTCCCTCCCTAAATCCCAAACGGTAATCTTCTGCCGGGAAAGGAGTAAAAGTTTTGCGGATTGGCGATAAGCCTAAAGTTTGGAAGGGCAGACTCAGAAATTTCTTTCACTTCCGTTCTCCCATCTGTATTGATTATGAAATTTTTGCACCCATTGAAGCTTTTTATAACGCCGAGCAAGATATATTTTCTCGCCATTTACGAAGCTGGTGATATATTTCAATTTCATGGAAAGCTCGGGACTCCCATATCAATGTATTAGGAAGCTTAATTTTGTATACCCCATTCGCAATCTCTTTGTATTCAGATATAACACCCTCCTTCTTGGCTTTATTTAATACCCTAATAGTTTCCGGAACAATATCAGTAACTCTCTGTTGTTGTTCTCTTGAGAGCGCATTCCAAGCTTGTTCCTTAATTTCTGGGTATTGATTAAATATGTTTCTAATATCTTCCCAATCCCCCTGTATTAAAGCATCAATTCCTTTATCGAGTGGTGTCATTTCTAACTCTAAATCGGATTCTTCAGGTTCCTCTAAATATTCTTCTTGTGACTGTTCGACACTTGTATAAAATCTAGACCTAGCTGAATATTTAATGACTTCCAACTCAGTCCAATGAAAATAATGATTGAAACCCTCAACCGAAACCAGAATGGGACTAATATTCTCCCCATTTAGTCCCATTACCTTACCTTGTTTTTTTTGAAGATTCCCTGTTTTGATTTCTACCGTGGCGGGTATATCAAAGCCCATCGATACCAAAGCATCGTTACGAACATCAGTGTCTACCCATGCTAACTCTTGCTCGAAGCTATGATAATTCGCAAGATTAGCTCCCCAAGTTTCTCTCCACTGTGGATTGTGGTTATAAGCGTAATTTGAAAGATGCTTGAGCGATATCGTATCATGCCGAAGTATATTGGTTATTGCGTCCCATCTTTTATCTTGAGGAACTGTTGTTTCCCAACGTTGGCAACACTCGACTATTAACCGACCTGAAAAATCGCTGATTCTACCGATATTTTGAATATCAGTGATTAACTGCTGTGCCAATTCTTCCCATCTCTCCTCGACGGTTTGACTTGAGCCGGTTGATGTGGTTTCCTGTTGAGGATTTTGATTAATTTCTTGAGTACTCGAATCGTTCACATCATTTACATCTGAAGTAGTATTTTCAACAACTTCATGTGGTTCTTTTCCATCTGTAAGTTTTTGATAAAAATCGGCGATCGCCATTCTCACAATCCGCTGCGGGGAGAACCCCAACTGCTCTATCAGCTTATCTGCAAGCACTCCTGTTTGATGGTCATCCTCCATAATCTTGCCGAAAGTATAATATCGATTACCATCAGGTGTTGCTCGCCAATTGCCAACTTTTTTCTCTGTTCTTTGAGACTTGAGAAACTTTCTTCTTTCTTCAATCAGTTCCAATACAAGTTTGCAAGTCAATCCACCAATGGGAATATCTTGCAACTTTTCAATCAAAACCTGGTAATTCTTCGAGCATAATCGCAGTAATACTGGTACAGGTAATACAGCCAAGTGTTCCGGACAACCAAAAAAAGCTTGAAAATTCTCTGCAATTTTTAGCGATCGCCTTTCTTCCGTAGTCCCTTTATCCCATCCATACTCTTCCAACAGTGCGCGATATTGTTTTCTATTAAGAGTTTGCTTACATTCGTAGAGTGAAAAAGCTGCGTACAGATACTCCAAGGTACTCTGCTCGATATGTACCGTAGGATTGGAGTCAATATAGTTCTGCTCGGTGTACCTTTCGGTTGCAAGAATTAGTCCAGTCATGATAAATTCGATTTGCTTTTATAGTGTTTGGTCTGTCACAAAGACCAATTTTTCTAATCCAACCAATTTGAATAACTTAAGCCGCTGTTGAGAGAGCTTTAGACACTGTTGCTGCTGGCTTGCTTGCCTTGAGAAAAGCGTCAGTTGATGAAACTTGGGAGATAGCAGCCAATGCATAACCCAAAGTATGCTTGTGAATTTGGGGCATTTTTTGAAACGACATATCTTGCCCCCAATCCTGGACTGATTTTGTACCTATATGCAGAACTTGGGTAAGAGCTTTAACGCAAGTTCCACGAAAGTTAGCATGAGAAACAGTTTGCAATACTTCCTGCTCCGTTAACCCATCTAAAAGAACTTTCTCTAGAAACGTTTGAGCATCAACCGATGGTGGAACAAAATCCCCTTTCAGGATGCTTCCTAGCTGACGAGGCACAATTTGAGCAGCATAAATATAAGCAAGGGCAATCCTACAGTATTTGGGCATCCCTTCAAAATTAAGGTCGCTTCCCCATTTGCGAACCGTGGCTCGCTGAATATCAAAGATTGCACAAAATACCGTAATGCATTTTTTGCGATACTGACTATCTGTTTCCTCTTCAAGTAACTCAGAAGGAGTCAGTTCGGCGATACCGAAGCAGTGGCGTAGGAACTGCCTGGGTTCTAAACCTTCTTTTGGTAAACTTTTGAGGATTTCGCAGTTTTTCATATTTCAAGATTCCTGCTTACAAGTAAAGGAGTTTACGGGAGTATTTAACTCATCTAATTATCTATTTTACAACTATTTAGCATCTATTTAGCAACAAACTTTTAATTAAATAAAAGATAAGATGAGACATGAAAATTAGAAAAGACTTACTGTGACTAAAAGAATAA
>JBARZF010000202.1:0-25875 GCA_049649675.1 Rivularia sp. (in: cyanobacteria)
CAAGCCGAATATTCCCGGTTTCTATTCGTGAAAGCATGAATCCGCACGTTGTGTAACCAATAATAAACCGGGAATAGAGCCATTGGTGCGATATGTTCATTTTAAATTATTATTCGCATACAGCTAGAAGTGCTGTTCATAATCCAAAACAAGCACATCATAACAGTGCAATCAAATTTATATCTAAACTTAAATCATTCAAAATCTTTAAAATTCGCGTCTTTACAAGGCTTTATTTTTCTCAAACACCCTATATATAGGCGCACCTATTCCCATAATAAAATTACATTACTATAAAAGAAGAAAACAGTCAATCCCCTTGATATAAATTTTTTCCCAGACAAGCATCGTTATAAATTATTAATATCCGTTCCAACCGATTTCTATTATGGAAGCCGGTGGGAGAACAGTCAGAAGGTTTAAATTTAAAGATGTTAAATTCATCAGAATCAGCAATTATAGCTGCGATTGTATTGGTTGCTTTCGGGATTTTAGGATGGGGCTTTGTTCGCGCCAAGCCTTTTGGTAAGTTGGGCATTCTGGCTTGGCTTCAGTCGGTGGTGTTGATAACTCCCTGGCTGTTATATTTTGGCTTGCTTGCTGCCGGAATTTATATCAATGTTGCAGGTATACTCTTTCTTTCCATTGCCTTTGCTGGTTTGTATATTGCGATCGGCAGACAGTTACGGGCGATGGGACAGGAGGAGATGATTAAGAAGAAAGCATCCGAGAGAATAGAAACGGAAGCTTCTCTTGATTCTACTCAGCCATCAACGGGAAACCAGCCATCACAACCGGAAATAATGCCAATTCCGGAAGAAGATTTAAGTACTATTAGAAGTATTTTCGGTATTGATACATATTTTGCTACTGAAACTATTGCTTATCAAGAAGGAGCTATTTTTAAAGGTAATTTAAGAGGTGAGCCGGAAGACGTTTTCAACCGTTTGAGTGCGAGTTTACGCGAGCGTGTTGGTGACAAATATCGCCTATTTTTACTCGAAAACCCTGAAGGTAGACCTACAATAATTGTCCTGCCGAGCCGCAATGACCCGCGTTCGATGAGTCCGGCACAAAAAGCCTTTGCTGGTATCCTTTTTCTAGCAACTATCGCCACAACTTTAGAAGCGGGAGGAATTTTATTAAGTTTCGATTTCTTTTCTAATCCAGCAAGGTTTCAAGAAGCTTTGCCCATTGCAGCAGGCTTTTTCACGATTTTACTGGCTCACGAAGCGGGACACCGGGTACTTGCTCGCCGTCACGGAGTAAAATTGAGTTTACCTTACTTGATTCCTTCTGTAGAAATTGGTTCTTTCGGTGCAATTACCCGCTTTGAATCACTGCTTCCCAATCGTAAAGTTTTGTTTGATATTGCTTTAGCTGGCCCCGCAGTCGGGGGAATTGTTTCATTATTAATCTTAATTCTGGGATTGCTGCTTTCCCACGAAGGAAGTTTGTTTCAATTACCAAACGAGTTTTTTCAAGGTTCGATTTTGGTCGGAAGCTTGGCGCGGGTTATTCTGGGTAATACTTTACAGTCAACAGTAGTAGACGTAAATCCTTTGGTGATTATTGGCTGGTTGGGTTTAGTTGTTACAGCTTTGAACTTAATGCCAGCAGGACAGCTAGATGGCGGTAGAATTGTACAAGCTATTTACGGACGCAAAATCGCCGGACGTACTACATTCGCAACTTTAATTATTTTAGGAATAGTAGGTTTAGGAAATTCTCTAGCTTTATATTGGGCGATTGTAATTTTATTTTTACAAAGAGACTTAGAACGTCCGAGCTTAAACGAAATTACCGAACCCGATGATACACGCGCTGTATTAGGGCTTGTGGCCTTATTTTTGATGGTTGCAGTTTTGATACCCTTGAGTCCCGGTTTCGCGGGTAGATTGGGTATTGGGGGATAGGTGTGATGGGAGATGCGGGGCAAGGGGTAATGGGAATTTACCCTAAAGACTTGTCTGCGCTATCTCCTGCCCTTTTTTATTTTTACCTCGCTCTTAGATTACCTCTAAAAATTTCTCCCCTAAGAAATTCAGTAATAAATGCTTCGCTGCGGCAAAAAATTTACTACCTAATTCATACTTTAATAAACCAACGCTGACGGTACATCAGATAACCAACCAAAAACCATAACAGTAGAGTCATAACAGCAAAAAGTAACGAACCGTTAAATCCACCAGCCCAAGAAGCAAAAATATTTTCGTAAATCCAGGTGTAAGTCATGACTGCTTTTTCTCCTACACCAATTTTGGTTTTAACTAAAACTTTGATTAGAATAATCGAAGCCATAAAAATAGCGATCGCATTTAGCCCAATCACCTCAAAAGGCTTAGCCCAACGCTTTCGTTGTCGGACTTCGATTAGTTCGTAACAACCCGCAAGCAGCAATAAAGCCCAGCCAGTGGTAAAAACTACATATGAACTCGTCCATAGTTTTTTATTAATGGGGAAGAATATGTCCCATGTTCCACCAATTACCAAGCATGATAAACCGAATAGTACTAAATCCATGCTCGTAGAGGAATTTACCTTGCTATTTTTTAGCCATTTTCCGGTAAAGTAACCAGCAAGCACGCTAACAGCAGCAGGAATAGTACTAAATAATCCTTCTGGATCTCCCATAAAATTGAAATCATCCCATTTATACAAATGTATTTTGGGAATAATTAAACGGTCAATATAAGCACCAAAGTTACCAACTGGGGTTAATTCTCCCGCACCGTAACCTGGTATGGGTAGGTACATCATTGTGAACCAATAACCAATGAGTAATGTTACAGCAGTTATCCATTGTGCTTTACGCGGTAGAAAAAGGACTATTAAAGCAGCTAACAAGTAAGCAAGACTAATGCGTTGCAATACACCCATGATGCGGATAGTACTCAAATCAAATGTCCAAATACCTTGATTCCAAAAGCCGTTGAGAAATAAACCCAAAATAAAAAGAATAATAGTGCGGCGAAAAATACGTCCCAAAGCGGCAAACTTGGACTTATTACCTTCGGTGTATTTTGATAGCGAAAAAGCCATTGCCACACCGATAATAAAAAGGAAGAAGGGAAATATGAAATCAGTTACAGTCCAACCATGCCATTTAGCATGAAGTAGCGGAGGATAAACATCTTTACCAGCAATACTCGCCATATTTACAAGTATCATCAGGGCAATAGTTATACCGCGAAAAGCGTCCAATGAACTCAAGCGACTAGTCGGTTGAGATACATTAGGAGTTGTTATTGTATTCATTTTTCTTCTCGTTGCTTATAAACGCTAAAACTGTCCCTTGAATGGGGATTTGAGATTTATTTGATTGGATTTACAACAGAATAAATGATTTCGCGCACATGATATCATCCATCTTGATTCTAAAAAAAATCAACCTCTCCCCTTTTTCTTAACTCTTCGAGTCGGCTAACAAACTTGGATATTTCGCTGGCTTGGAAAATAATTCCTGCAAACCAGAGATACGCTGTTGTGATGATTCCTTGCTCAGATTCCATAGGGTTTCGTAGAAGAAGAAAGAAACTCCGGCAAAGTTGCGATCGCGAACTTCTTTTACTTGTGCTTCGATTTGTTCTACTGGTACGTGTTTGTTTTTTAAGCCGGAAAGAATGCCAATACTTGTGGGAATATGCTTTTTAGCGGCGATTACTTCGGGTTGCTGCAATTCGTTGACAAATACGCTCATGTCATTGCGGTAAATTTGAATTATCAAATCTTCGATTAATCCCATACGTTCCCATCTTTGCCAATCTGCTAAAAAGTATTCGTAGGAAAAGCGTTGGGGATTTGGTGATACGGAAACGATACAGTTTTTATCAACTGCTTTAATGGCGAAAAATACCTCTTTCATGAAGTCGGTAATTTTATCTGCACGCCATTTTAGCCATTCTGGATTTTTATTATCTCTGGGAGGTGCTTTACCGTTATGTTCTTTTTTGTATAGCGCTACAGTATATCTATCGTATCCATATTCCGATGGTAAGCCGAAATGGTCGTCGAATTGAATGCCATCAATATCGTAATTTTGCACCATTTCTACGATTAAATCTTTGATAAATCCTTGCACGTCGGGACGAAACGGATTTAACCAAACTCGATCGTGGACACCTTCTTTTTTGATTTTGCTACCGTCAACTTTACTAGTTAACCATTGAGGACGACGTTTTGCTAATTGCGAATCTGCCGGTGCCATAAAGCCAAATTCAAACCAGGGAATAACCTTCAAACCCCTTTCATGCCCTTCAGTCACGGCTTCTCTGAGCATATCGCGCCCTCTCAATCCCGGCTCTGGATCGACGCTACGCCCGATAACCCTTCTAGCAACTCTACTAGGATACAAAGTGTAACCCCAATTCCACACCGCCGGATATACAACATTGAAATTTAATTCTTTGAGGCGCGTTAAAGCATTAGTAAGATTACTACTGGAAAATAAAACATCGCTATCAATATTAGTTAACCATACTCCCCGTAACTCAGTTGATTGCTCGCGATTTGTAACAGTTTGCGGTTGAGGAGGTTTAATCGTTGGTAATTGACGAGGAGGTGTAACAGTTGGTAATCGATCGGGTTTACTCGTTGGTACAGGAGGTAAAACAGTTGGCAAGTTTTGGTTGACAACAGTTGGTGAGGGACGGGTTTTAATAATTATTTGAGCCGGTGCGGGTAGAGAAAACATCACCCCAGCCATGAGCGAAAGAGTAAAAATAGCAGCAAGAAACGCCGGTTTTTGTCTGCGCTGCTGACTAAACGAAAACAGGTGAATACACCACTTCACAATTTTATTCATAATTTACTGAGTACAAAACTAACTTTCATGACTTGGATAACTCTTTGGATGTTGCATTAATCAGTGAGCAGTGAGCAGTGAACAGTTAACAGTGAACAATTATCTACCCCCTCTCCCCCCTCTTCCCCCTCTCCCCAAGTAATTCCACCGACACCCAATACTTAGTAATTAAAAATGCGGGGTGCGGCACCACATCCTCAATTATTACCTTCTGACTATACTTAAGTAGTTGGAGCAAAAGTGTAATTCAATTTACTCGTACATATCATTCTTAAGCATGAGTGCATTGAGTGATTGTACTGATAAATTGGATATCTAGTTTGGATAAGTCCACTAAAATGAAACTCAGGATTACTGATGATAGGCTTGATTGATTCTCAGAACGGTACGATAAATGATACGGCGGTTGTTCAAAGATTGGCAAGGGCGATCGCGCTTTCCGATGGTGAGTTTTCGCTGCTCTTGGCGTGCTGCAATGCGAACAAGCAAGAGGAAATTATCAGCGTCTTGAAAGAGTTTTCGATGGTGGATATCAGAAAAGTAATTCTGTCATCAAAGGCAGAAACGCTTTACACAAATATTGTTTCGGTACTGGGTTCCAATCAGCCCGATGCTTTGGTAGTCAGGGGTTTGGAGTCTGTAGAAGCGATTAATGAACTGATTATTTCTACAAATTTGATGCGCGACGAATTTGGTAAACAGTTTAAGTTTCCTCTGGTACTATTTGTAAATGAAGATATTTTACGCAAGTTAGTTCGGTTAGCACCCGATTTGAAAGACTGGGCTGCTAGTACTTTTAGATTTCAAAATTCTTCCCAAAGAGAGTTGGTAAGCTGTTAAAATGAGTAAGTAATTTTACTTAGGCACATCTTCTACATAGTTGTGTAAAATACTTAAATTTTTATTTCAGTAAATATTTATAACTTTGAGATAATCGCGATCTATTTCAAGGTTTTACAGATTGTTCCTAGCATAGCGCCTTATCCCTTCACCCTATACGAAGGATAAGGTGTTTTTATTTTTTAGTCTAAAACCTCACCCTCGTTCCCTCTCCGATGCTTTGGAGAGGGATGTCCGTATCTTGTCAGGGTTAGGTAAAATTTGTATTGCATTCAGATGAAAACCGCTATATTTTTTGCATTTTTAAAAATTAGTCATTTTGCTGAATTCTCGTTGGCGAAGCGTGATGCGGTAGCGGCATTATCTATCAAAATACTGGGAGACGTAGCAGTGCTACGTCTCTACATTAGTTATTTTTTCTTCTATGCAATGTGCTTATCTTAATTATCAACTAACCACATAGTTTCATAGGTTTGCAGATGGATGCGTCCATTAATAATATTTGGGGGAGCGCCAGAAACTAGTAAGTTACGAATGTTTCCTGTCATCTCGGCATATTGTAGTAAATTAGCATCAACTGACTGCTCGGTTTCACCAAAGTTAGCCAGTACCATCAAACTTCCTTCTGGACGCTTTTGGCAATATACTAAAACACTATCGTTACCACTCCACATTGGGGTGAAGTATGAAAAACAGTGAAGCAGTGAGGTGGATTTGCGGGCTTTAATTAAATGCAAAAGTCCTTGAAAAATTCTTCCTTCAATAGTAGTAGAATCATTTCGTAATTCCGCTTTTTGCCAATCCATTGACGGGCGATGCATCCAACGGTTATCTGTGGCTTTTATTGGATCGTTGATGTAAGAGTAATCGTTGAGCAAGCCTATTTCATCTCCCATGTGAATTACTGGGATGCCACCAAATCCAAAAATAATGCTATGCACCAATAGAATACGACGCACGGCTAAATCAATTTCACGCTCCGAACCTGTTGTTAGGGCTTTTTCCAAACCGCATAGGGATGCTGTGGTGCCTGTTATCCGAGCGTCTTTGGTTTCGGGATTGAACTGAAACAAACTTCCTTTGGCGAAAGAACCATCGAAGTTGCCACTGTAGAATTCATTGAGGAATTGTCTGTGAAGAAAACCGTTCTCACCAACTGTTTCGAGAGCTTCATCAGTCATTGCCCAGCCAATATCATCGTGGTTGCGGATGTAGTTGATGGGAGCGCAACCAATCATGATTTTTGGCGAGCCATGAAATACATGAGTCATCAAATTGACTTTGCGGGTAGCTAAGGAACTCCACAGCAGTACCATTAGCTGATTGTTGTATGCTAATTCACATTGTTTCTCAACGGTTGCTTTTACACCAAGATATTTCTGAAGTTCGTCTGGAGGTACGATTGCTTCAGCTTTAAGAATTGTTCCTGGAGCAACAACTCGCATTACAGCTCGAAACGCTTGGATAAGTTGAAATACTTCGGGTTGATTTTGACAATTGGTTCCCTCACGCTTCCAAATAAACGGTGCGGCATCCAACCGTAAGATATCGGCACCTTGGTTGGATAGGTAAAACATGATGTCAACTATTTCTCGAAATACCGTAGGGTTAGTGTAGTTAAGATCCCATTGAAATTCGTTAAAGGTTGTCCAAACCCAGCGCCCATTATCTCCCATGCTCGGATACCAACTGAAATTTCCCGGTGCGTCATCGGGAAAGATTTCTGGTAAGTCTGGCTCGTAGATATCGGGTAAAGTGCGATCGCTATACGTATAGTAGTAGTCTAAATACTCTTCTTCTCCAGCTATTGCCCGTTGCGCCCATTCATGTTCTTTCGCGGTATGATTTAGCACTAAATCCAAGCACAGGCTAATACCACAGGCATGAAGTTCTTCAGATAACTGTTTTAAATCTGACATCGTGCCCAATTCCGGATTAACCTTGCGGTAGTCTTCCACGGCGTAGCCACCATCACTTTTTCCCGGTCGAGGCTCCAGCAATGGCATCAAGTGGAGGTAAGTAATACCGAGTTCTTGGAAGTAACTAATCTTCTCTCGTAAATTGTCAATATTACTTGCAAACAGTTCAGTATAACAAACGTAGCCCACCATGTTGGGTTCTTGAAACCATCTTTGGGTAAATTGTCTCTCTAAATCCAGAAGCCTCAATGGTTCCGGCCGAACTGCGTAAGCATCAACCATTTGATCGAACAGTAATCCAAATTGCTCTACTGCATCATCGCGATCGCCATAAACTTCCATCAAGGGATAATATAAATCCTCAAAGTAGCGCTCTAAACGCAACCAAAATATATCCGCGTCTCTAGCTCCACACCGAGCAGCTAGTTTAGATGACTGATTCTTTTTTAATGATTCAAATGCTCTTCGGGGGTCACTCGACATCAATAAAATGTTATGCATAATTAGTTGTACTTTAAAAATAAGGTGGTAACAATAAATAGATTCCGCAGTTCAACACAAAATCGCGGAAAATTTGAGATTAGATTGATACAAAATATTAAGTTGTATCCTTTAATTTATCTATTGTCAAACAAGCTTCTAAACAATGTATCTACGTCTAAATGCTTTTTCAAGATAAAAAAATACAATTAATCCTAAATTAATATCCGTTTAACTACTGGGGTTGTATTTTGTATAGATAATACAGATGAAATATTAATTAGTGATTTAATGTTATCTCAGACCTAGCAATACAACCCATCATTTCAGTTATCAGTTATCAGTTATCAGTTATCAGTTATCAGTTATCAGTTATCAGTTATCAGTTATCAGTTATCAGTTACCCCATCGATAAATGGAGGGGCTTGGAATAAGGAAAATATTTTTTCTTTCCACGGATGAATCCGGGGGCTTGTATCCGTTGAGTGTGTTTGGTCAAAACATAGTTACCTTTCTTCCATGCAATATGAAAGGCTGACAGATATGATGTCTCGATGGTGTCTCCAAGATTTTTATGTAAAGCAAAATTAATGTGGCGAACTACTAGTAATAAAATTATTGTCGCAAATGCATAAGTGAGAAAAACATATACCTATTAAACTTTTAATAGATGAAATTTACATAAAAGTGTTTTTATGACTCGCTCGTTACGTCTAGTAGGTGTTTTGGTGCTGGCTTTTTGCTTTGCTATTCTTACAGCTTGTCGTCCCCAACTGTGGGACACAAATATAAAACAGACATCTCAGTTATCTTTGGTGACTCCCAGCGATCCAGCTACATTTAACTATGCGATGAATACTTCTCCTTATAGTGTTTTTCCCTTCATCTATCAAGGATTGGTAAAAGAGAATGGTATAACGAATGAACTCGAACCCGCTCTAGCTGAATCTTGGACAGTTTCCGAAGATAGATTAAGAATTACTTTTACTCTCAGAGACAAATTAAAGTGGTCGGATGGTAAACCGTTGACTGTAGATGATGTCATATTTACCTATAAGGATATTTACTTTAATAAAAAGATTCCTACAATATTTAAAGACTCTTTGCGGATTGGTAACAAAGATGTATTTCCTTCAATAAGGAAGATAGATCAGCACAAGATTGAATTTACTTTACCAGAACCTTTTACCCCTTTTCTGAGAGAATCCGGCAGTTTAGCTATTTTACCCGCTCATATTCTACGGGATTCAGTGTTATCTAATGATGCTAATGGTAATCCTCAATTTCTCTCCACTTGGGGAACCGATACACCACCAGAAAAAATTATTGTTAATGGTGCTTATAAAATAGAAAACTATACTCCTTCCGAGCGAGTTATTTTTCGACGTAATCCTTATTATTTCCGTAAAGATGCTCAAGGAAAACAAATGCCTTACATTAAAAGTATTGTATGGCAAATTATCCCATCCACCGATAACCATTTACTAAGATTTCGTTCTGGGGAATTGGATACTTTAAGCGTAAAATCGGAAACTTTTGCTTTACTTAAACGAGAAGAAACGCGCGGTAAATTTACTATTCACAATGGTGGATTAAAAACAGGGATTAGTTTTATTACTTTTAATATCAATCAAGCTAGTAATTCTCAAGGAAAGCCTTTTGTAAATCCTATCAAGTCTCGGTGGTTTAATAATTTAGCATTTCGACAAGCAATAGCTTATGCTATCGACCGTAAAAGAATGAAAACTAATATATATCGGGGAATTGGTGAGTTACAGCATTCACCGATTGCTGTACAAAGTCCTTATTACTTATCTCCGAAACAAGGGTTAAAGGTATATAGTTATAATCCTCAAAAATCAAAAAATATACTAATCAAGGCAGGTTTTCAGTATAATTCTCAACAACAACTATTAGATAAAGATGGCAATCCTGTAAAATTCAATATTCTAGTTAAATCAGAAGATCAATCCCGTATAGCTTATTCTGTGCAAATTCAAGAAGATTTAAATCATATTGGTATTCAAACAGATTTACAGACTTTGAGTTTTAATACTGTATTACAAAAAATACTAGCAAAAAGAGATTGGGAATGTTATGTCGGTAATTTTGAAGCAGGAGTAGTCGAACCTAATAGAATAGCTTTCTTTTGGACTAGCAATGGTTCGTTTCATATGTTTAATAAAAGTTCTAAATCCAAAAATCGTCCGATTCTCGGTTGGAAAGCTACTGATTGGGAAAAAGAAATTGACGAACTTTTCCAACAAGGAGCTAGAGTTGCTTCGGAAAGCAAGCGCAAGCAGATTTATGGTGAATTTCAGCAAATAGTAGCCGAACAATTACCTGTATTTTTTCTAGTTAATCCTATATCTTTACAAGCAGTGCGAAATCGTGTGGAAAATGTGGAGTATTCTGCCGTGGGTGGGTTGTTGTGGAATATTGATGAGTTGCGGTTGAAGGGGGAAGGTTAGTTAACTAATTGAGTGAGTGGGAAGAGGGGGAGAAATTTTATAGGTAATCTGATAAGCGAGACAGGAGTAAGATATGGATTAGTTACCTTTCTTCCAAGCAACATGAAAGGCTGACAGATATGATGTCTCGATGGTGTCTCCAAGATTTTTACTTAAAGCATCTCTCAAATCGTTAAATAAAGCATCTCGTTTTTGAGAATCCAGCACAATATAAGGTGATAAGGTACTCAGCAACGTTAAATAATCATCAATGCTATAGCTACGTTGGCACTCCACACATTCAAAAACCAAATCTTTGAATAACCCAGATTTCACAACGTTTTCCCCCAATTCCCTAAGAATTCTTTCTTGAGTTCCTCTAGCTTCGTATCGTGATAGGGAAGGAACTTGTTTTTGGTAAACCTCATCTAATATTTGGTACACTTCATAGCTGGGTTGGGGTTCTTTGTTCCACAGTAAAATCAAATTACCATCATCTTTTAAGGCTTGCTCCAATTTGGGATATCCTACTTGTGGTGAAACCCAATGAAAAGAAGTTGCAGCAAGAACAGTATCAAATTTATCTATATGTAATTCCCATTCTTCAAAGGTGGTATTGATAATTTCTACACTGGGAAAACCCGCACAATTTTGTCTCGCTAAGTTGCAGGATTCCTGACTGGGTTCAAGACACAGCATTGAGAAACCTAGTTTAGCAAACTCCGTTGTTGCAGTTCCAGGACCGCACCCTATTTCTAAAATATTCGTATTTTTACTGAGGTTAGCTAATTCTACTGTACGATTAATCAGTTCCTGGGGATAGCGCGGTCTGGTTTTGTTGTACGCATCCGCAACTTCACTGTACCAGTTCTTTCTCTGCTCTAAACTATAGTCATCTCGATAGTTTTTATAAGTATTTTGGATTTGTTCTGAATTGTTCATAATATTGGGAATTGGTAATAGATAATTGGATATTAACCTTTGAAATGCAGACCTTTGACATGCAGACCTATTTATATAAATTTTTCGTAAACAATCAGGAACAAATCACCTAATTAACTACGTCAAAACTCGTATACAAGCACACATATTAACTTCATATTTGTCCCCACTAGGTTTATAGTGTGGGATAATGATTTCTTTGTATTTAATTGCTTTAAAGCGCTATTGCTCGGAAAATAAAAGATTTTGTTAGCTGCAATTTTGATTCAATATAAGAAACAAATCTTAAATATTTGTAAAATAATGACGGATAGAGGTAACTTGACTATGACATCATCTAAAGGTAATTCTACTACAAATAAAGCACGGATATTTGCTGTTTTAGCATTAACTGGCATTATCTCTGTTGCCAACGAGTTTGCGCTACTAAAAAGCGCGATCGCAACTCCGGTGGTTGTTCCTACTTCCCAAAATTACGAGTTAGCTAATGCGAGTAATAATGTAGTAGTCAGCCAGCGACAAAGTAATTCACAAACCACAATTCAACTACAGAGTCAGAATAATACAAGAAGCGGTTTACCCGTCGCGGTAATGAATGCTGTCATCAAAGATATATCTCGCAATCAAAATATACCCCTTCAGAAGTTAAGAATTTCCGGTTACAGTCAAGAAACTTGGCGTAATGGATGCTTGGAAGTACTTAAACCCGGTGAAATGTGTACCCAAGCTTTGGTTCCCGGTTATAAAGTCACGGTATCCGATGGCAGCCAAAAGTGGATTTATCATACCGATAATAATGGACGTAATTTACGTTTGGCATCTGGTAATTTAGGCGATTCTGGTTCGCAGTTACCTTTGGAGGTAAAATCGCGAGTAATTAGAGATGCTGCTCAACGTTTGGGGCAGCCAGTTTCTAACTTCTTTATCATGCAGGTACAGCAGAAAACTTGGAAGGATGGCTGTTTGGAATTGCGCGACGCTAATACAATTTGTTCTCAAGTATTAGTACCTGGTTATCGGGTTATTGTCGGTACTAAAGGACAAAGTTTGGTTTATCATACTAACAAGTCCGGTTCGGTAATTAAGCTGAATACTAAAGCTAGTGAAATTACCGATAACGGCTTACCTTCTCAAGTAAAAGATACGGTGTTAAAAGCCGCATCGGAATTCATTGGTAGTTCTAGAGTTCGCGTTACTAAAGCCGAGCAAGTCACCTTTACTGATAGCTGCTTGAATTTAGGACGTGCAAACGAATCTTGTTTGAGAGCAAATCAAAAGGGATGGAAAGTTACCGTTAAAGGTGCCAGACAAACTTTGGTTTATCACACTTCCATCAACGGCGATCAAATTCGTTTGAATCCAGCCGCTAGCAAGTTAAGATTACCTCGAAACGTTCGCAATGCCGTATTAAAAGAAGCTAGAAATATTTCTGGTTTTTCATTAAGAAAATTAAAAATCGTTTCCTTCAAACCAGCAAACTGGGAATATGGTTGTGAAGATTTTAGTTTCAACAATCCCTGTGACAGAACAGATGTTTCCGGTTGGGAAGTAACTGTCAGCGGAAACTCTCAAACCTCGGTATTTTTCACCGATGCAACGGGAAATCAAGTAAAGTTATCTAATCAAAATCAAACCCCATCCCAATTACCTAGAGTTGTTTCGGGTGCTATTCTTAGAGATGCTACTCAATGGTCGGGTTTATCTCAAAGAGCAATACGGATTGTAAAAAGCGAGCGTCAAATTTGGAGCAATCCCTGTTACTTAACCTTCAACCGCATTTGCAACAAAGCTTTTATTCGTACTCCCGGCTGGATAGTTACGGTAGAAGCAAATAATCAAACTTGGGTTTACCACGCTAACGATAACGCTTCCATAGTAGTTCTCGACCGTACCCAAAGTCTAACTCAAAGAGCGGCAGCAGTACTCAAACAAGATGCAGCAAGACGCTCCCGATATACATCCCGTGCTTCTCAAATCCGAGTTATCGAAGTTGAACGACTCAACGAAAGACAAGATAACGTCCCCTTGATGAAAGCTACTTTGTCCGATGGTAGAGAAACTTGGACTTATCGCTTTAAGCAAGATGGTTCGGATTTTGAACTTGATGCAACTGCGACTTTACCAAAATCTATTGAAAATGCAGTATTATCCGACGTAAGAAACCGGGTTAAAGGTAGTATTTCAGTTTCTCCCAAAAATATTGTAGAATCCCAACCAGTAAGATGGCGCAATGGTTGTTTGGGTATAGTTAGCCAACGCAGAACACGCTATTGTTTCTCCAGAATTGTAGACGGCTACCGAGTAAACGTGAAAGTTGGATCGGAACTATTCGTTTACCATACCGATAGCAGATCGAGAGTGATTTTGAACCAAGCCGCTAGTAAGATAGATGGGAATCAAGCAACAGTTTTACCTGTAAGAATTCCTAGTAACGAATTACCATCACCTTTAACTAGAGGAATAGTATTTCGTCAAATCAGCAGCGGTGGTTTTGCCGGACAAACCTTTGAAACCGTTTTATTTGAAGATGGAAGGGTAATGCGCTATCGCATGGGCGATATGAACGATTCTAGCCGTAGCGTTCGTCGAGTTTCCCGTCAGGAAGTAAGTAACTTTCAAAGATTGTTGCAGCGTCAGCGCGATGAATTCAACAATATGAGCTATCCAGCAACCAGAGGTAGTGCAGATTTCATTACTTATACCCTTACCAGCCGTAATGGTACGGTTCAATTTAATGACACTTCTCGGAATAACATATCTCAAGATTTACTGAATGTTGTAAATACTTGGAATCGGATTTTGAGAAGTTAGGTAGTCCATTGCATTAATTCTGACGGGTTTGATATTTCCTAGTGCGTTAACGAAGTGTGTCCGTAAGGACAAGCTTCTAGCTCGCTCGTAGATAAATTAACCGATCAAAACAAATGAAATCAACTCCTAGTACTCCGCCACATTAATTTTGCGGGGTTTTGGGAGTGCGAGCATCTTGCTCGCTCGTAGATAAATTAACCGATCAAAACAAATGAAATCAACTACTAGTACTTCACCACATTAATTATGAGGGGTTTACGTAGTGCGAGCATCTTGCTCGCTTGTTACCGCTAGCGAGCAAGATGCTTGTCCTTACGGACACACTTCGTTAACGCACTACGAATATGTTACCCCTCATAACTTATGTGGTCGAATACTACCAGCGCGTTTGATTAATTTTGATGGGGGTTAATTAATTTCAAACATATATTTTTTGCGATTTACCTGCCTCATTAGCTATAATTCCGACTAAATTCAAACTATGTAAAATTTCCGTAGCTTGAATTAATTCACCTTGCTTGACTTTACCCATGCGCCCTACCATAATGATACCGTTACATAGGGAAGCCAAAATCCTCGCGTCTACGGTATCTAAAATAGATGAAGCATCTATCAGTACTAGATCGTAGCTGCGCGTAAATATTTCCAAAAGTTCTTTCATCCTTCCGGAAGTAAGTAGCTTGACCGTATCGTCTGGGACTGGCCCTGCGGTTAAAACGTCTATGGCAGGATGAACGGGCTGCACGTAATCGCTCACTTTACTATTTGTTTCTTCTAATAATAGTAAAGATAATCCCCAATCATTAGAAAGTTCTAGAATTGAGTGCAGGCAAGGATTTCGCAGGTTGGCATCAATAACTAAAACTCGTTGGTGCATTCTAGCTGCACTTACCGCTAATCCCAATGCTGAAGTTGATTTACCTTCCCCGCTAGAAGCTGAAGTTATCATTAGTGATTGACAGTGCAGGGGATACTTCAATATTTGAATATTTTGGTAAGCCATATCCAGGGTTTCGTGGGAAGGTAAATGAGCGATCGCCTCCGAAAAAGAAGAATATGGATTTTGTCGCGATCGCCCGAAAGAAACTGGTAAGCCTAAGAGTTTTTTCCTTCGACGAGGTGGTGGAAGTTTGGGAATTTTACCAAGCAAACGCAGATTCGTAAACTTGGTTAATTCTTGGGGAGTATAAATGGTGTCGTTAAATAGTTCTAAAATTAAAGCTAATGCGATACCCAAAATTGGACTAGTAACTGCACCTATTAACAAAAATAACAATCTGGAGCTACCAGTTTTAGTTCCTAATTCGGGTTCTTCAAGTATTTGCCAATCAAATCCCCCTTGAGCAATTTTAAGCGCTAAATTCTGACGCACTTCCATTAATTGTGCGAGGGTTTTACGGTTGGTTTCTACTTCTGGTAACAAACGGTTATATTCTGCAATTAAAGCAGGATATTGATTCAAATTGGAACGCAGTTGCCTTTCAGATTCCATCAAACTTTGTTGATTTGCCCGCAATCCCAAAGCTTCTGTCTGCAATCTAATTAAATCTTCGACTAGCTTTAAATCGACTCCTGCAAGCTGCCCTTTTGTCAATAGTGGCTGTGCTGTATTGTTGGCATCTGCTTTATCTCCCAAACTTCTTCCGCCTTCGAGTCGCAACAAAGCCAGTTGACTTTGACGCTGTTGTACCAGTTTTTGTACGGTGGGAGAATTATCGGTAAACCGCTGTCTTTCTTCTGCCAAAGCCAATTCTGTCTTCTGAATCTCATCGAGCAGCGATTGATAACGAGTTGACTGACTCAGACGCGAAGATACCAAAGCTTTTTTAGGAGAAGCAGCTATTTTCTGCTCTAAATTACTGTAACGAGCTTCTACATCTTGCAGTTGAGCGGTGGTAGTATCAAGCTCTTTTTTAACTGCGGCGATAGATTCTAAAAGAATTGTACTTTGTACTTGGGGATCGACTATATTGTACCTTTTGCGAAAGCTCTCTAACTTTGTCTCTGCTTGGATTACCTGTTGTCTAATTTTGGGAAGTCTTTCGTTGACAAAAGCTAAACCTTTGGATAAACGGTCTTTTTGCTGTTGTTTATTAAAATCTTGATAAACTATTTGTAACGCTTCAAGTACTTTTTGCGCTTTGACAGGGTTTTTGTCTTTAAAAGATACTTCAAATACTTCCGAAGGTGCTTTATTTGTTCCCGTTCCTGTTTGTAACTGGGTAACTGTTAACGGTCCTTTTTCACCTTTTTTACCTTTAATATCTTCTACCGAAATATCTGGGTATTCCGAACGCAGTATTTCCACTGCTTTAGCGATTAATTTTTTGCTCCGCATCAACTGTAGCTGAGCAGTATAATCTACCACCTCAATATTGGAATCAGTAAAATTATTATTTGAACTATCTTGATTATTATAAGTTTTTACACTTTGATAAAGATTGGAACTGACTAACATTTGCATCGAGCTTTCGCGCATCGGTTTAATAACTACAGATAAAAGAGTAGCAACCGACATTACGACACTTGTGACACCCAAAATTAACCAGCGTCGGCGATATATTATGGTAGATAGCTGTCTAATATTAACAGCTTCTTGTGGGGAGGCAATTAGCATTTGCCCATTCTCCAGACCACTCTCAAGCACCACTGCCATACCTCTCAAATCGAAACACTAATTTTTTTTAAATTAAGCAAAATTCGTTCACATTTCTATACACCCCGATTTGCTCTTATAAAGAACAATTTAAATGCGTTTGAGATGAATAATTTATCATATATAATCTCTAAAATTCATAATTACCCCCCAAACTTTGAAACTGTTTTATTTTTATTCCCTATTGCCTATTCCTTATTGCCTATTCCTAGTTTTCTACCCCTACAGTTCTTTTTAGAAATAAAACTTATGATTTAAACTTTGTAATAAATGTTTCTATCAATCCGAAGTTTAAGTATAATTTTATTAACCTGGTATTGGGTAAAAAGGCTCTATAAGTCAACAAGCTTGAATATAATTATCTCAAAGAAGAACGAATATTATTTACGAGTTTGTTTAAGAAATCTAAGTGGCCCCAACTGTTCAAACTTAATTTATCTATTATAGTAAAATTAAATTTATTTTTCGCTTGTAAAATATTTTGAGGATTGGACAAAAACGCAGCAATTTTCAATCGCTTATCTCCAGGATTCCAAACCGCAAAATCTGCCCCAATGTGATTTAAAAAGGCTTTTGCTTTACCAGAACCACCTAAGCTGTAAAATGGTACGCCCAACGCCAGGGCTGTTAGTCCCAGATGCAGTTTGTATGAGACAACTAAGTCAAGTGAAGCAAGAAATTCAAGTGTTGACTGAGGGTCTGTATACACATGATATTTGATATTACTAGATAGTTGTTTGGGTCGCAACTCACTATTTATAGATGATGATGGTAAATATGTTTTTATAAAATGGAAAACAATATCTCTTCTGATAGATGCGATAATACCAAGTTGAAAAGCCAGCCATTTGCACTGTAAAGTATTAGGAATATTTATGCCAACATTAATAGTCTTATGGTGAGTATTATTTTGCTTGCTTTGCCTTTTAATTTGCCAAAATTCAGCTACTGAGAGCAACACATCGGGATAGTAAAAAGCTTCTTTTCCGAAATGGTTAATTAAAGCTTTATCTGATTCCAGTCTGACAGTACAAGATTGACACATATCTCCTTGAAAAAATTCTCGTCTCCAGTATGAAAGCGAAGCATTTTCCCCCAGCCCTTCTCCACCGATAGTTAAAGGATATACGGGGCAATTTTTTTCAATGCTAGCTTGATGTAAACGGCGAAAATCTTCTTCAAAAGGTGCAGAAAAATTTTCGACAAGAAATCCACCACCACCTATAATGCAAAATTTTGCATCGTTAAGAAGTTCATCCAAAGAGTCAGTAGTTTGAAGTTGATAGCGTTTTGCTAACTGTTTATCTAATCTATAAACAACAGGTTGAACGTTTAGACTTTTGAGATATTTGGCGAATTCAACTGCCATAATATCATCGCCATAGTTACCATAATTATACGAACCCCAAATTGCAATTTTCATAATTATTAAGAATTGGTAATTGGTAATTAGTAGTTATGAGTTATGAGTTAGGAATTGGGAATTAGAAGTAAGAAGTTGATTTATCACGATTTTTACTTATTACCTATTCCCCATTCCCTATTCCCTATTCCCTATTACCAATTACCCATTAAACTGATGCTGTGTTTGATGATATTTCCAGAGTTTACCTTTGCGATTTAATAATTCCTGATAACCTCCTTGTTCTACAATTCGCCCATGTTCGAGAACTATAACTTTGTCAGCTTTGAAAATAGTAGAAAGTCGATGAGCGATCGCGATCGCAGTTCTTCCATAAGCTAATTTTTCTAAAGATTGCTGTACTAAACGCTCGCTAACTGAATCGAGGGCGCTGGTTGCTTCGTCTAAAATTAAAATTTCTGGATTGCGTAATAAAGCTCTAGCAATGGCTATTCTCTGTCTTTGCCCCCCAGATAAACGTACTCCTCTATCTCCAAGTTTTGTATCGAAACCTTGGGGTAATTCTGCAATAAATTCCGAAGCGTTTGCACCTTTAGCTGCTTCTAAAATAGCTTCATCATCTATATTTTCTAAACCGTAAGCGATATTATCTCGTACTGAGGTGTTAAATATAAAAGTATCTTGACTTACCACTGCTATCTTGTTGCGTAACGAACCAAGGCTGTATTGGCGCAAGTCAACTTTATCAATTAATATTTTCCCAGAAGTAGGGTCATAAAAACGTACTAATAAATCCGCTAAAGTTGTTTTACCGGAACCGCTAGCACCAACCAAAGCTACCGTTTGACCGCGTTCGATGGTTAAATTAATATCGTGCAATACTAATTGATTGTTGTCATAACCAAAATTAAGATTTACAAGTTCGATAGCTTGCTTTAAACCAGGAAAATTTTTTGTCCCATCAGTTAAATAAGCTTTATTATCAGTTCTTAAAAGTTCTTCAACGGCTCCTAAAGCTCCAGAATTCATCGCAATCAAACCCCAAGAACTATTCATATGAGCGATGATTGGTAGCAAGCGAAATAAAGCAAACAAAAAAGCCAGCAAAGAAACTACATTAAGGATTCCACTCGATATCAACGTGGAAACAGCAACTAAAATCATTGCGACTAAAATTGTGGTAGCTAACGCTTCAATCAAAGGTTGCAAAAGCCCGCTAATAGTACTAGCCTTCAACCAAGCATTAGCAAACTTTCGCGCGACTTCATAAAAACGCTTGCTTTCAAATTCTTGAGTCCAAAATGCTTGTACCGTGCGAATACCACCGATAAATTCTGTGGTTTTTGCTGCTAATTCTCCACCAGCAGATGTCATTTCAAAGCTGGCTTGACGCACTCTACGAATCCAATTTGATGCTGCTGCTGCCAGTAAACTAAAAAGAAGTACCGTGACTAAAGTTAGCTGCCAAGAAATAACGAACATCGCGCAAGTGTAAGCTAAAATTACGCAGCTTTTAGTTACAAAATTAATCAGTTCGTTAAAAGCAAAGCTCAGATGACTAACCTCAGCAGAAAAAGTATTTATTAATTCTCCCGAACGCTTTTGAGTGTAGTATGAAAGACTAAAGCTTTGAAACTGTTTAAATATTCGTTTGCGGAGAGTATCTACCAATCCAATTTCGCATAATTTAGCGCAGTAACGCCCTAAATAGCTAAAAACTGCTCTCACCCAAACAGTAAATAAAATTAAACCAGATACACGCCAAATACGTTCTTGAGCAACAGCTTCAGTTCCCAAAAACCGAATATCAAACCATTCAATCCCAGTTTGCAATGGTGGCAGATCCGGATTCGTCAACCCTTGCAGCAAAGACGCGATCAAACCGATACCCACTGCTTCTAACACCGCTGCCATTATGGTAAAAAATACGGCTATAATTGCAGTGCGTAAGAAAGGTTTAAATGCGCGTACAATTAGATAGTTTTCTTGCCAAAAACTAGTAGTTATCAAAAATTTACGAATAACAATTGGTAGCTTAATTTGCATATATATCTAATTTTTGATGTACGAATAGCCTGCTGTGGAAACATCATATAATTACAGGCATAAAATTCGGCAGACGGAAATTAGTTAATCGAGAAGAGTAAGTATTATACATGATTATTATAAATTTTTAGGTATTCCTCATTCCTCCCAACCCAATTAGTTCTGCCAAATTTTATGATTGCTGTAACTTCTCAAATTTAGACAATACAAAAAAACGCCAACCATTTTGTAATTTAGAATTCACTTTAAATATCAAAGTAATCAACTGCCAAGGTTTTCGATAAGGTTTATATTTAGCAAAAAATTTTAAAGCAGAAATCATATGTATCAGTGTTAAATAGTTAAACTTTGAACGAGTACTTGAACGTTGATATAAATGCAGTGCAGATACTTCCGGTTGAAATAAAACTCTGTAACCATTTTGCCAAGCATCTACACACAAACTCACATCTTCAAAATATAAGAAAAACCGTTCGTCAAATAAACCATAACGCTCGACATACTTCCCAGATACCATCATAAAAGCCCCAATCGCCCAATTAATTTCCATAGTTTTTCTGGGAGAAGGCATACCAGCATAATAATAATCAAATGGGCACAGAACATTCTGCAACTTTTCCCCTAATAAATATTTGCATAGCAAAAAGTTAAAGGTAGGAAATCTGCGAATTGAAGGTTGAACTGATTTGTCAAGATAAAGTAACTTAGGACAAACAATTGCAATATCCGAACGAGAATTTAAAGTCGCCTCCAGACAAGTAATTATTTTTGGTTTAAATGTTACATCCGGATTTACCAAAACATAAGTCTTGCTTGGTAAAGCAGCAACAGCCCTATTATTAGCAACCCCAAAACCCAGATTAATTTCTCCTTTTTTACCTATAAATATATGTGGATATCTCCGAGAAAAATCATCCAGAATTTGCGGACAATTATCCTTAGAGGCATTATCGTAAACAATAACTCTACCCTTTCCTGGATAAAATGCCTTAACTGCTTCGATGCATGATTCAATTGCGCCTCTTAAAGTTCTGGCTGAATTATAAGAAACTATTACAAAAGCTATATCACTTTTTGCCATCATGGTAAACACACCCGTATCCGCATCAAGAAGATGCAGCTAGTAACAACATACTTAATTTTTCGTGCTTTTTTTGACTACATCAATTGAATAACTCCTATGCAAAATTATCTAATTGTAAATTGCAACTAGAGTCAAAATTTTAACCTATTTTGGATGTTTTTCGACTTTTGCTTTTTTGGAAGGTAAAATCCTTTATACTTAAATTACAATCCAAATTTTGTATATATTGCATCCGTCAAAAGTTGTAGATTTTCCTTTAAAACTTTTACAACAGTTATTACCAAACTGCAATGCATAGATTAGTCAACAGTACAGTATCAATATCAACGTTTGAATTATAATAGAGATTTTTTTATCGGCAGATAATATCAGATTTATTTATTACATATCAAATACTAATGTTAAGTAATGCGATAGAAAGAATTGCCACGAACTATAGATAAATATTTAAAATTTAACTATTAAATTACAAGGTATTTAATTTATACTGCATCTTTTCGTCGTTCTGGGTTTATTCTATTTAGGGATTGATTTTACTATCAATACTTGTCTATGAAAGCAGATCGAGCAAAAGGCAAGTACTAATTTTTAAAAAGCTAATCGCTCTAAATCTGTAGTTAATAATTGCTGTATTTAATGCTAGGTAGGTAAACTACGTGCAAATGCAATATACCATCACTGTTCGGCTATAACGAAGATATCACAAGTAAGCGAGTAAAATATTAGACGCATGCATCTAAGCAATTTTTCTACTTTTTAGATAATTATTGATAAAAAAACAAAGATTTTTATAAATTAGACCGAGATTTTATCGATCGATGAGTTGACTTGATTAAGTAAATAAACTTATCATTAGGCTAATATTTCATAAATATAGGATAAAGTAGTAGTATAAATACTTAATTTATCAAAATCGGTTTAAAAATTTTGCTGATAGAACTGCTCGCTGCTTGCCTTTCTCGCTTCGCGATCGCGATTGGATGTTTAGACACATTTTTAATATGGGAGATGCGAGCGTGAAAAATATTGATTTATAAACAAGATTTGTTTTGCAGCTAAAAATTCATTGAAAACTTCCGCAATACTTTAGTACTACCTATTATTAATCGTCAGTCATTACTGATTCCTAGCTATGGTTATTGAGCAAAAACCAACGTCAGTAAGTTTTGCATCTTATCCTAACTCAGAAAAACCAATAAAAGAAAAAGCTTTTACCGATAACAATTATTGTAATGATGATTTGGGCTATAAAATCAAGTTAAAAGGTGAAAAACTTTTAGTTAAACTAACTCGCAAACCTTCGCATATGCATTTACTTTCTAATAGAAGCGAAGCATTTTTAGGCGATTGGCTGCAATTTTCTCCTGCGACAATAGTACAGATAGATTCAGGCATTGAATTAGACAAGCTTAAAATGTGGGCTAATCAATGTAAAAGATTAAAAAAAACAGCGTTTTTACGTTTATCTAAGAAAGAGAAGTGCGATCGAAACCCGAATAAAAACTCTAATAATTTGAATAGGCTCAATTGGGTTATAAAGCGGTGCTTAAATATTTTCGGAGCATTAATATTAATAGTTATACTTGCTCCGGTATTTATTGCTTTAGCCTTATTAATTAAAATTTATTTTCACCAACCGATATTAAAAACACAATGGTGCATTGGTAAACAAGGTAAATTATTTTGCATCTACCAATTCGGTGCAAATCTAAGAGAACTTAATTTAAATAGTTTGAGCAAATTACCCCAGTTGTTTAATGTTCTCAAAGGTGAAATGAGCTTTGTGGGAAGGTTCCCCTGGAGTTTAGCCGAAGTAAAAAAAATGAGTTTATCAGAACAACAATTAGTTAATGTTTCACCTGGCATTGCAGCGAGCATTACAGATAAAAAATAGTTAAAAAGGGAACAGCTAATGGGGAACAGGGAACAGTGGTAAAAAGATGTTTTAAAAGTCGAATTCAATACTTTACTTAGCGATTTGATGATTTGGATATTTTACATTTTTTCCATAATTTAATCCTGCGAGATATGTTTTATAGAATTAAAATCTAAAATCTGTCGATGCTTAGTTTAAGAGGAAGAAAATCTACACCCTTAACTTTCCGCAAAATCTAAAATTAGAAAGGTGAATCATGGAAGTAAGTAGAGCAGCTACACTTGCAATTAAAAACTTAGGATATCATCAAGTTGGGAAATGCAACATATGTGGTAAATCTACTATTTTCATCTGTATTGATGCAAAAACAGTTCGGAATAACATGTACTGTCCTTTTTGTAAAAGTTCATCGCGAAAAAGACACGTAGCAAAATTATTGATTAATAAAGTTATTCCTCATATTTCTAGTCTTGCAGAAGTTTCATCAAATAAGAATTTAGATAATCTAGATCGATTAAACATTTACAACGCTGATGTAGACGATGGTTTTTATCAAGCCTTGCATTCAGCCACATCATATTACTGTTCGAGCTATGTACCCAACGTTGAGATAGGAACAGAAATTCGCGAACAAGTATATTGTCAAGATTTAGAAAAATTAACTTTTGCTTCGGAAAAGTTTGACGTAGTAATCACAGAAGATGTATTTGAACATATTAGAGATTATGAAAAAGCTTTTCGAGAAGTATATCGCGTATTAAAAACAGGTGGATATCATATTTTTACCATTCCCTGCTTTTTTGATAAACCTACTTTGGTTCGTGTTGATACTTCCGGAGTTGAAGATATTCATTTATTACCCCCAGAGTATCACGGAGACAAAATTCGCGGTAAAATTCTCGCATACAGAACATTTGGCATCGATATTTTTGCAATCTTAGAAAAAATTGGTTTTGAAACCACAGTAGATTTCTCCAACTATCTAGATAGAAACTATGGAATATTTGATAGTTATGCTTTCTATTCTAAAAAAGTTTAAAGAGTAGGGAGTTATAAATCAATCGATAATTGATAATTGGTAACTGGTAACTGGTAACTGATAACTGATAACTGGTAACTGATAACTGTTTATGAATCCTTTAATCCTGAGTACTTTTGATATTAGTGGTGGAGCAGCTCGTGCAGCATTTCGGTTGCATAATGGACTGAAGGATATAAATATAAATTCGCGAATGTTAGTTGAATATAAAACTAGTAGCGATGATACCGTTATTGCAAATACGAATAAGTTAGAAAAATTGCTCAATCAAATCCGACCTACTTTGGATAATTTACCATTAAAATTTTATCCAAAACACGACTATGGAACTTTTTCTCCACAATGGTTTCCAGATTTAATTGATTCTAAAATAAAGCATCTGTCTCCAGATATAATTCCAGATATAATTAATATCCATTGGGCTTGCGGCTATCTAAAAATTGAAAGCATTGCTAAATTTAAACAACCGCTCGTTTGGACTTTACACGATATGTGGGCATTTACGGGAGGTTGTCATTATAGTTTGGAGTGCGATGGTTACAGTAAAAGTTGCGGAAGTTGCGTTCAACTTGATTCCCAAAAAGAGCAAGATTTATCGCGCTGGGTATGGAAGCGTAAAGCTAAAGCATGGCAAAATCTCGATTTAACAATTGTGACTCCCAGTCATTGGTTAGCCAAAAAGGCACGACAAAGTTCTTTATTCAAAGATTATCCCATCAAGGTAATTCCTAACGGCATTGACATTCAAAAATATAAACCGATTGACAAAATTACCGCGAGAAAATGGCTGAATCTTCCTGTAGATAAACAGTTAATTTTATGCGGCGCTGCCAAGAGTAGTTATAGAAGAAAAGGAATGCATTTACTTGAAGAAGCGCTACAAAACTTAAGCCAAACGGGTTACAAAAATAAGGTAGAATTAATTGTTTTTGGTTCCTTACAACCTAGCGAACGAGATAACACCGATTTCAAATGTCACTATATGGGTAATCTTCATGATGATATATCTTTGGCACTAATTTATGCCGCAGCAGATGTTTTCGTTGCTGCTTCAATTCAAGATAATTTGCCCAACACCGTAATGGAAGCTTTAGCTTGCGGTACTCCATGCGTTGCTTTCAATATTGGCGGAATGCCTGATATGATTGAACATCAAGCCAACGGTTACTTAGCTCAAGCTTTTGAAGTCGAAAGTTTAGCTAGAGGTATTGCCTGGATATTGTCGAATAATTACCCGCAAAAAATTCGCGTGCGCGCTCGTGAAAAAATAGAACAAGAATTTAATCTAGAATTACAAGCAAGACGTTACTCTCAACTTTTTAATGAAATAATTAATCAAAATTTGTAGTATTAATTTTTCCTAATTACCAATTCCCAATTCCCAACTTCTTATATATTTTGTGGGAGCATCAAGTGAATATTAACGCAAACATTCAACAGCGACAAACCAATTATTTTTTTTACACATTAATTTTTTATACAGTATTAATCCTATATATATTTCCTTACAGTGTAGAACTTCCCCACGCTAAAATATTTTTGCCTTTACTGGCGATGGTTTTATT
>JBARZF010000203.1:0-10776 GCA_049649675.1 Rivularia sp. (in: cyanobacteria)
CCATCCGCTATCAATTTTTCCAATATTAATATCTTCGTAAAGCTTATTAAATCGCATTAAGTGAGAACGAGTTCTTCTTACAGCATAAGGAACCATTGTCCCCGTTCGCATAATAAATGCCCAGTCGGATGATTGTGCTAAAAGTAACTCTCTTGCTGCTTGATTGAGAGCTTTGCACTCCAACTCATCTTCTGCTTCTCGATTTGATAATTCAATCATCCGCTCGGCAGCTTTATGTAAATGCGGGTAAATCCACGTATTAGTTTCGTTTAACCAATACTCGTGAAATCCCTTATATCCCCAACTTGATTGAGAAGGACGACAAACTTGTTGAACCGGATTAGTTTTCAAATAATCTGACAAGTGAATCATGTCATAGGTATTTTGGTCAAACCAAGACTTACGGAAGAGATAATCAATAAACCAAGGGCCTTCATACCACCAATGTCCGAACAATTCCGCATCGTAGGGAGAAACCACAATTGGAGGACGATGCATCATGTTGTGGAGATGTTCAACTTGACGCTCACGGTTAAACGCGAAGTTAGAAGCGTGTTCTGCCGTTTTTTCTCGCGCCCAGTAAGGATCGTAAAGTTGCTTATCTCCAAGTCCTAAACCACGACCAGTAATTTTGTGATATTTGATGCCCGTATTTTTTCGCTGACCGTTAGGCATAATGAAAGGCTTAATATATTCGTATTCAGCCTCCCAACCCAAATCTTTATAAAATTCTCGATATTCCGCAGCACCGGGATAACCCACTTCGGAAGACCATACTTGTTGAGAGGATTCATGGTCCCTTCCAAAAGCTGCAACGCCACTTTCTGTAAAAATAGGTGCATAAGTACCAAAACGGGGGCGAGGACGAGCATACAAAATACCATGTCCGTCAGTGAGAAAATAACGCAATCCAGCATCCGCCACCATCCGCTCTAAACCTTCATAATAAGCGCATTCCGGCAGCCAAATACCTCTAGGGGGGCGACCAAAACTTTCTTCATAATGCTCTGCTGCTACTTGAAGTTGTGCCCAAACCGCTTGGGGATACATCTTCATTAGCGGCAAGTAACCGTGAGTCGCACCACAGGTGATGATATCAATATTGTTAGAATCCTGAAATTGCTTAAAAGCAGTTACCAAATTTCCTTTATATCGTTCCCAAATTTCTCTAGTAGCGGCGAATTCGCTCTGGTAATGCTCGGCTAAATACTTAAGATGACCATTCTCGGCATTATGTTCAATTTCTAATTCTATAAGTTGCTGTAGTTTTGCCAGGTGTTCGTCATAACGTTCTTGCAATAGCGGATCTCGTAGCATTGAAACCAGAGGTGGTGTCATGCTCATGGTGATTTTAAAATCAATACCATCCTGCTTCAAGCCTTCAAAAACACGTAATAAAGGAATGTAAGTTTCCGTAATTGCTTCATAAAGCCATTCTTCCTCCAGCACATAGTCACTTTCCGGGTGACGAACGAAGGGCAGATGTGCGTGAAGTACGAGCGCAACGTAGCCAATAGCCATAGTATTAATTCCGAGATTATATCTATATATTGTTGTGACTAAGCAGAAGCATCCGTTCGGAAGGCAAACAGGAATCTATCGCACACTTTAAAAAGCCTGCGAGAGTTTTTACTCACCGAAGGAAAATTTCTAGTTAGTCAGAAGTTAACAATATTTTAAGACTTTATGGGAATGAGTAGACTATCGTTGCTAATTATTTATCGAATAGGGAGCGGGGAATAGGGAACAGGGAACAGAGAAAAGTTACCAGTTATCAGTTACCAGTTACCAATTACTAATTACCAATCCCCAATTCCCAATTATCTATTCTTCTTCTTGATACAATTCCTGCAATTTTTGCTGTTGTTTTTTTCGAGAAACGCGGCGATATTTTTTGCTTTCTAATCTCGGCTCATATTCTTGCCGCCCTTTTCCTTTTGTTTTTAACTTAAGGTTGGATTCTGGATCGGCTTGCTGTTTGAGCCAAGTTTGACGTTCTATTGCTTCTTCTAAAAAATCTAAATAGTCTTCGTAACGTTCCCAATCTCCCCGCACTACGCAATCGGGTTCATCTTTATGCAAGCAATTGTTAAATCTACAGTTACCACTTTCTAACTTTTCTCTAGCTTCTGGAAAGTAACTAACTAATTCTTCTGGGCTGCAATCTAAGTCTGGCTGATTAAAACCTGGAGTATCTGCGAGCAAGCCTCCTCCAGGAATTTCAAATAATTCTACGTGGCGAGTGGTATGTCTTCCGCGAGCTAATTTACCAGAGACTTCGGCTACTCTTAAGTTGGCGCTGGGAATCAAAGTGTTAATTAAACTGGATTTTCCCACACCGGAAGCTCCAGCAAGAACGGTAATTTTACTTCCAAGAATCTGGTCTACAGCGTCCATATTTATCCCTTTATAAACGCTGATAAACGTAGGTTGATAGCCCCAACTATTAAGACGTTCTTTAATTTCTGCCTGCTCTTGAGAAGTTATCAAGTCACTTTTATTCAAACATAAAACTACATCTAAACCCGTAGATTCACCTTTCACCAAAAAGCGACTGAGTTGATAAGGTTCCAAGGGAGGATCTGTAACAGCAAACACTAACAATATTTGATTTACATTGGCGATCGCCGGACGATCGAGTTGAGAATTGCGGGGTAGAACATCGGCAATCGCACCTCTACCACCAGCCCAATCGGGTTCTTCTACCACAACGCGATCGCCAACAATTACTTGTTGACCAATTTTCTTTAAGCGTGTTCTGCGCGTGCATAAAAGGAGTGGTGGATTAGAAGAAGAAGCAGAGGAAGCTGAGCAAGAAAATGCTTTTATCTCGTCATCCCCTTCTCTCCTTGTCTCCCTATCTCCCCATCTCCCCATCTCCCCATCCCCTTGTCCCCTTGTCCCCTTCTCTCCTTCTTCATCCAACTGAACTCTGTAAAAATTAGCCTGCACGGCAAGAACCGTACCTAACAACTGTCCCGATTTTATTGATACTTGGTCACTCATGAGTTAGTAACTGGACATCGTATCAATAAGGAAAAATAGCCGGAACAGTCGTTAATTTGTTCGATTTTATAACCTGCCATTGTCAAGCTATCAGGAACTTGTTCGATTGGCTCTCCCGGATCTAACCAGACTTCTAATAATTCTCCTGACTGCATTTGCTGCAAACGAAGTTTCGTTCGCACAAAATTAATTGGACAAGGAGTTCCTCGTAAATCAAGTTGAGCATCGGGAGATAAAAGTGAAGATACACTCATTCTTTTAATTAAATAATTTTCCCAAAAAACCTTCTAAGCCGCCTTTACCAGTGCGCTCTCCCTTGATTTTAGCTAGCTTTTCGAGTAATTCTCTTTCGTCAGGTGTGACCTTGTTCGGAATATCAATCAATATCGTAATCATATGATCGCCCCTACTTACAGGATTTCCCAAACGCGGAACGCCGCGATTTTCCAACTTCATTACTGTCGATGGCTGAGTTCCCGGCGGAATAATCATTTCTACGGGGCCATCTACAGTTTCTACTTCCAAACGGCATCCTAGAATTGCCTGAAGATAGCTAACTTTTATTTCAGAAAGTACGTTAATTCCATCGCGCTGGAACTCTTCATCTTCATTTACGAATAAGTAAACGTATAAATCTCCAGGCGCACCACCCCGCATTCCGGCATCTCCTTCATTGGATATGCGTAAGCGCGTGCCATTGTCAACCCCCGCAGGGATGGTAATTTTAAGTTTTTTAGTTACCTGATTTGCACCCTTACCTTCACAAGCGTCGCATTTATCTTCAACGACCATCCCCTGTCCGTTACAGGTAGGACAAGTGGATACTTGGGTAAAGCTACCAAAAGGCGTTCGAGTGACGCGGCGAACCTGACCGGAACCACTACAGGTAGAACAAGCGCGAGGACGAGTGCCGGGTTTTGCGCCAGAACCGCTACAAACGTCGCAAGTTTCTAGGTGGGAGATCCGAATTTCTTTTTCACCGCCAAATACCGCTTCCCGAAAATCGAGTTTTAGATCTAAGCGCAGATCGTCACCTCGAACTGGTCCGCTGCGCCGCCTTTGAGACTGACCTGCTCCTCCAGCAAATCCACTGAAAATGCTTTCAAAGATATCAGCAAAACCACCCATATCGCCGAAATCTTGGAAGCCAGCAGCACCAGCACCCGAAACTCCTTGTTCTCCAAAGCGGTCGTAACGAGCGCGAGTTTCAGGCTCCGAAAGCACTTCATAAGCGCGGTTAATTTCCTTAAACCGCTCCTCAGCCCCCGGCTCTTTGTTCACGTCTGGGTGATACTTCCGGGCTAAGCGGCGGTAAGCACTTTTCATTTCTTCTTTGTCGGTGTCGCGAGAGACACCCAGAATTTCATAATAGTCGCGAGCCATAAAGCAAAGGTAAAAGTTAAAATGTGGGAAACTAATATGCAGTTACGCGGAAGGCAGAAGGCAAAAAGTTAAGTTTTATTATTAATAATTGATTTTACCCTTTACTCTTGATAAAAATCATCACTCTGAGATTAAAGTGCAGGTGTGACTTAACTAAGGACGAGATTTATTGATTCGTTTGCTCGTCTACTCTCTTATAATTGTGCTACGTAGATGTGCGAAAAGCGGACTATAATTTTAAGGGCTAGCCGCACATATTAGTGTGGAAAACCCCCCATCTGGTATTCTATATCATTGAAACTATTTTGACTTTTTCCCGTTAGTAAGGCAACGACGCTTCTATTCATGTTGCTACGGTTGGGATTGATAAAGATATATAATTCAAAACCTCTTCCACCAAAGTAGAAGAGGTTTGAATATAAAAGCTTCAAATTCTGCTGCACTGAATCGAAAGCCGCTATGAGGATATCAATCTATAGCTTCGTAATCAGCTTGAACTGTACTGTCTTCTTCAAAATCAAAGTTGAATTGTGGTGCGAAAGCTTCTTTTGATGCTTCGCTATTTTCTGCTTCTGGAATGGAAGGATTATGGGAATTATCGGACGGTTCCGGTTCAACTGTCTCCTCGTAGCTTCCAGTGTTAACGCGACTGTATGCCTCCGCACCAATGGCGAATACTGTTTGTTGAAACTCGTCCAAACATTGTTTGAATTCTGCGACGGGTATTTGTTCGTTAGCCATTGCTGCTTGCAATAGCGCTAATTTTTCATCAATAGAAGCTTTAAGCTGCTCGTCGATTAAGTCAGCATTGTCTACCTTAGCCGATTCGTAACTGTGTAAGAGAGTATTGGCTTGGTTTGTTAATTCGATTAACTCCAAGCGTCTTCTATCTTGCTCGGCATAGGTTTCGGCTTCTTGACGCATTTTTTCGACTTCATTCTGACTCAAACCGCCTGTATTGGTAATCCGAATGCTTTGTTCTCTACCAGTACCTTTATCTTCAGCGCCTACTTTGAGGATACCGTTAACATCAATTTCAAAAGAGACTTCAATCTGCGGTACGCCACGGGGAGCCGGAGGAATTCCATTTAAAAGGAATTTACCCAAACTTTTGTTATCCCGCGCCATCGCTCTTTCACCTTGAAGAACGTGAATTTCTACTGAGTTTTGTCCGTCAACTGCTGTGGAAAATACCTGGGATTTACTAGTAGGAATTGTAGTATTACGCTCCATAATCTTGGTAAATACTTCTCCTAAAGTTTCAAGCCCCAAGGATAAAGGAGTGACATCCAAAAGCAGTAAATTATCAACTTCGCCACCTAAGACTCCAGCTTGAATTGCAGCACCAAGAGCTACAGCTTCATCGGGGTTAATGGAACGATCGGGGGCTTTCCCACCAAAAAAGTTCATCAAAGCATTCTGCACCGCCGGAATGCGAGTGGAGCCACCCACCAGAATAATCTTGTCCATCATATCTGGCTTGAGGTCTGCATCTTTGAGCGACTGAACCATTGGTTCAACAATAGCTTGAATCAAATCGCTGCTAAGTTCTTCAAATTTGGAACGGCTAAGTTCCATTTCCAAATGTTTTGGTCCGGTTTCATTAGCGGTAATAAACGGCAAGTTAATTGAAGTACTCGGCATAGTGGAAAGCTCAATCTTTGCCTTTTCGGCAGCTTCCCGCAACCGTTGCAGCGCCATCTTATCTTCAGAAAGGTCAATTTTTTCTTGGTGATAAAAAAGCTCCATCATCCACTGGACGATACAGTTATCAAAATCGTCTCCACCAAGATGATTGTTGCCACAAGTTGCTTTTACTTCAAATACTCCATCTCCGAGTTGCAAGATAGAGACATCAAAAGTTCCACCTCCCAAGTCAAAGACAAGAATCAACTGTTCTTGATCTTGTTTATCCAAACCAAATGCTAAAGCCGCTGCGGTTGGCTCGTTGATAATTCGCAGTACTTCTAATCCAGCAATTGTGCCTGCGTCTTTAGTCGCTTGTCTTTGAGCATCAGTAAAATAGGCCGGAACTGTAATTACTGCTTGAGTTACATCTTCACCCAAGAAACTTTCCGCATCCTGCTTTAACTTCTGCAAAATCATCGCGGAGATTTCTTGAGGCGTATAATTGCGTCCGCGAATTTGGACATCAACAGTATCGTCTCTACCTTTATCACAGCTATATGGTACGCGAGCGCGTTCCTCTTGAGTATCATCCCAACGACGGCCAATAAATCGTTTAATACTGTATATAGTGTTTTCCGCATTAGTTACTGCTTGGCGCTTTGCCAGAGGGCCGACTAAGCGTTCGCCGCCTTTGCCAAATCCAACAATAGACGGAGTAGTACGTCCGCCTTCTGAATTAGCTATTACAAGGGGTTTCCCACCTTCCAAAACTGCGACACAACTATTGGTAGTGCCCAAGTCGATCCCAATAACTTTTCCCATAACTATCGGTATTTTTACTGATTTTTTCTATAAAGCGATGCTTTTTAACAACGATTTATGGGGAACAGTTTTCCTTAATCAAACAACGTAGTTGATAGAAAACTGTCCATCCCTAATCGTTGATAATAAAAAGCGCGGTAGTGGTAATCGTTAATAAATTGGGATGCGATGCTCGCCCGATTAGAATTAATCGTTCATCAGTTTTGGTTAGCTGTCAGTGGTTACAGCGATTGAGTACTTGCTTCCCCAGACTGCGAGTCCTCCCCAGGAGAAGTATCTTCCTTCTGAGCAGCCACCTTCACCATTGCATGACGTAGCACGCGATCGCCAAGAAAGTATCCGCGTACTAACTCTTCTAACACTGTTCCTTCTGGATATTCATCCGTAGGTTCGCGCATAACTGCTTCATGTTCGTTTGGGTCGAACTCTTGACCTTCAGGACGCATTGGCGAAACACCTAAGCGTTTAAGACAGTCTACTAGCTGCTTGTAAACGCCTTGATAGCTTTTGTGAATCCCCATCTCGCCATCATTTTGGGGTTTAATTTGCGCTCGGGCTCGTTCAAAATTATCAATTATTGGTAATAATTCTGTAATCGTGTTGCGCTTCACCTGTAATTCCAAATCGTCTTTTTCTTTAAGCGTGCGTTTGCGGAAATTCTCAAAATCTGCCGCAATTCTCATATACTGACTGCTACGCTCATCTACCTGCGCTTTTAAAGATTTGATTTCAGCAGTATCTGAAACACCAGCACTACCTTGAGCAGTGGTTTGCGTTGCACTTGTTCCATCTTCTGCATTAACCGCAGCTGAATCTGCTACGTTTGCCTCAATTGTGACTTGCTCGTTAACTTCGCCGTTGGAATTTGTTTGTGGAGAGTCGCTGTTCATTACTTATTTACCTCTGTTTGTTCGCCTTTAGGGCACTACTGTGTCTATCAGAAATATGATTGATAACATTCAGCCATTATTTTCCAATCATTTAGGAATACTTTACCCCAATCAGCAATAAGGCTCACACCTACTTGAAGAGAGATAATGAGATGAATTGCGAGTGAGACTCGGAGTATGGTCTGGCAAAATTTGAGTATAACGATAAAATATTAGATCGCAACGAACAGACGAACGAAACCGCTAGCATTTTATAGTTAGCTAATGTAATTATTTATGTTACCATGAATATATAAACACGGTAATAATCGATGTCCTCCGGCTTCGTCACTTTGGCGGGGCCCAGACCAACACTGCCAACTGGTCTCACCATGCACACAGCGCTCAAGGTTAGAATCTACCCAACACAACGGCAAGAATCATACCTTGCTCAATGTTTCGGTAATGCTCGATGGTTGTGGAATTATATGCTGTCGGCCACAACTACGGCTTATAAAGAAACAGGAAAAGGTTTTTCTAAAGCTGCAATGGACAAACTTTTGCCTGGATTAAAAAAGGAATATGAATGGTTGGGACTTACTTATAGTCAGGTTCTACAGCGTGTAACATTCAATCTCTCGAGCGCGTTCGTTAATTTTTTTGAGGGTCGTGCTAAATTTCCTAATTTTAAATCCAAGCATGGTAAGCAATCGATTCAATATCCTCAAAACGTAAAATTAATACCTGCTGATTCTGTAATCAAGTTTCCAGGTAATTTGGGGAAAGTCAAAACCGTGTTTCATAGAGAACTACCGGACGCAAAATTCACAACTGTAACAATATCAAAAAATGCAGATGGTAGGTATTATGTATCTATTATTTTTAGCCTTGAAAGTAATCCTATAGTCGCAATTAGAGAAGCAATTGGCATTGACCTTGGCTTGAAATATTTCGCTGTAACATCCGTGGGTTCAAAATATAACTTACCTAGAAAGCAATTAGCTTCATTAGAGAAAAATAGAAAACGTAAGCAAAAAAAATTAGCTCGGAAGACAGATAAAACATCTAAGAAACATCGTAAAGCTAAACTTTTGGTGGCTAAAGTTTCTAGTAAAATAGCTAGAGTAAGAGTCGATTTTCTACATAAGCTATCTCGTAAAGTAGCATACGAAAACCAAGTGATTTGTGTAGAAGATTTGGCAGTGAAGAACATGGTCAAGAACCCTAATTTGGCAAAAGCAATAAGTGACTCTTGTTGGGGGATGTTTTTGACCATGCTTAAGTATAAAGCCCAGAAATTTGGGCACACTTATCAAGAAATTGGTCGGTTTTTTCCATCATCTCAACTTTGCAGTGAGACTCTACTCCCAATTCCTATGTTGCAAAAGGGTTGTGATTCATTGGGTGTAAGAAAAGTTGACTGTCCCCACTGTCTGCGCGAGCATGATAGAGACATCAACGCTGCAATAAATATAAAAAATGAAGGTTTGCGAATTTTGGCGTTAGGAACTAGCGTTTCTGCCCTTGGAGGGGATTTAAGACCAAAGTCATCTGGACGTAAAAAATCTATGAAGACGGAGGCTATCCCCGATGAATAGGGAAGCCTACGCAGTTATACCGCACGCGGTCTGCGTAAGTAGTTCACAGGGTAGTTTTCACCACATCAGAAATCCAGCAGCGTAAAACGAGCGCGGCTTCAGCCCTGGGATATAAGCTATTAGGCGACTTTAGTCGCAGCCATCTTTAAAAGACAATCTAATCATTTGCTCTAAATATTCGGCGATCGCTGGTTTTACTTCTAGCCGCTTTTTCTTGTATCCCTTGCCAAGCATAATCTGTTAACCACACACCACGTCTTTTTTTCGACTCTTCATAAAAGACTGGTGTATTTTTAATCCTTTTTTTCCCCTTTCCATCAACTAATTATCGAGCAGGAATTTAGAGAAACGTGTTTTTGCTATCCGCTCGTTCCCCCTAAAACAACCGCCAAATACAGCAATCGTCCTGTAAAAAAAATTTTAGCTAAGATTTCTTGGTTGAGATGAAAATTCTGCACGCCTGATTGGGAATACTCAAATAGTACGGTTTGTGCAGCATCCATCATTTTAAAATATGACTTACTCGTCACAACAAAGACGTAGTACCGCTCTGAGCGTTAAATCGGAGTTTTCGCCTTTCGGTAACAAACTTGTTCAATCTGGGTTTGTAGATAACTCTCAGATGAAGCAAGCGCTTATAGAAAGTCGCAAATCGGGTAGACCTTTAATTGAGGTCATTGAATCGATTGCAGGGCGGCAACTATCACCAGAGCTACTTCGCGAATATAAAAAGCAACAGCTATTTGAACTAAAAATTCTTTATGGCGTAGAATCCTTAGATCCCGAAGTTAGCGACGTAGGCGCAACTTCGGTGGGAGGCTTGATTGAGTCTCTTGTTCCGGTGGATGTTTGTCGTCGCCATCGCTTAATCCCATTATCAAAGCATGAGAATGAAAATCCGCCTTATGTTTTAGTGGCGATGGTAGATCCAGATAATCTGGAAGCTTCCGACGACTTGAACCGGGTTTTACGTCCGCAAGGCTTCAGTTTGCAAAGAATGGTAATCACTCAAGAAGATTATCAGCAGCTAATCAACCAATTTTTGGATGAAATGGCTGTAAAACAGAAGCATATAGAAAAAGAACAATTTACCGATCTTAATCAAGATTTAGAAAATCTAGATAATCTCGATCTTGAAGATGCTCCTGAAGAAGCAGAAGCTGATTTGGGTTCGGCAATGAAAGGCGCTGAGGATGCGCCAATTATCAACTTGGTAAATAGAATCCTCGCTAAAGCTTTGCACGAAGGGGTTTCCGATATTCACATCGAACCTCAAGAAGAAAATTTACGCATACGCTTTCGTAAAGATGGTGTATTGCGGGAAGCTTTTGACGCATTACCAAAAAAAATCATTCCAGCAATTACAGCCCGTTTCAAAATTATTGCCAACTTAGATATCGCCGAACGTCGTCTTCCCCAAGATGGACGCATCCGGCGGATGTTTGAAGGACGCAAAGTTGATTTCCGGG
>JBARZF010000204.1:0-16455 GCA_049649675.1 Rivularia sp. (in: cyanobacteria)
CCTTCGTTACATAAAAACCTAACCCCCTACCCCCCTTCCCAAAAGCGGGAAGGGGGAAATTAAGCCTCTCTCCTGGTAGGAGAGAGGTTTGGAGAGAGGTATTTTTCATTTCCGGAGATGTCTATTGGCTCTCAAGCTTTTGAAATGTTTGAAAGTTATTTATTAAATTTGATTTCTGGCACTCAAGCGCTAATAACTACTAAGACGGCAGCAGACATTGCTAGTTCTATGGCAGTTAATTTATTGTCTCCGATTCCCAGTCAAATTGACCCATTAAGATTGGGTGAAATGAATAGATTAATGAATATTGCTGTCTTGTTACGGTCAAAGATTACAACCGGAAGGTATTGAAGTCATCAAAAATTTAATTTATAACTATCCTTCTCATAGTTTTGTAATTGATTATGAAGAAGCCAAAAATTTATTTAATTGTGTCAGAGAGCCTGATGATTTAGAGTCAGAATTGGAAGAAATTATATTTCCTTTGGTGCGTAAACCTGCTTCTACAGAAATAATTTTAAACTTAGAAAAATTAAGCGAAGAAAATGAAGAAAACTCAGATAGAAATAACTCATATCGGGAAAGAGTTGCGGAAGAATCAGTTTCTACAGACGATGGAAAGGATGAAGCGATTGAAGGAAATGTCTTACCCTTTGATAAAAGGCAGTGAAATTAAAAATAATTCTGTTTCTTCTACAACAAATATATTTAAGATTTTGCAAAATTAGGTTTGAGGATTGGGTACAATATCATTTCACCTTAATCTCAATACAAATTTAAATACAAATCTAAATTCGGGGAGACGTTGCAGTGCAACGTCTCTACATTAGCGATCGGTATTAGCAGTGTTCTGTAAACGATTAATGGTATAACCCACATTCCGCACCCAAGTTTCACTCGGAGGGTATAGACGATCAACTAACAACTAACCACTAACAACTAACCACTAACTAATCACGTTTAATTTGATTAATTTCTCGCTGTAATTCTTCTATTTGTCGCTGCAATTTATCGATTTCTTCGTTTTGATTCGCTTCAGGTTTGACTTCAACTGCACTCTTGTCAGCTTCTTTCTGATAATTTCCTTGTTTAATTTCTCTATATTCTTGAGATATAGCCCATTTTCTTATGAAAGATACTCTTTCAACTGCAAAGGGATGACTGAGCATTACCCCTTGAGCGCCGTTATACATTAAAAATTTATACACTTGATTGAGTCCATCTTCGTCAAGTGCTTGATAATTTTCCGACTGACGAATAAATTCTTGTAAACTACATTCATTAGCATATTTATTGCTACCGCCAGAAATTTTCATCATCGAAGACATAACTGTTGTCAAGTCATCTGTAACCAATAAGGCGGCTCTATCGGCTGTTAACTCGGCTTTGCGTCGCCATTCAAAAAAAGCATAAATCAAACCGCTGCTAACTATGTTACCAATCCCAAAAGTTAGTTCCCCGACAATAGAGGCGGCATTCATCGCCCACATCGCCATTTGAATTAAAATAGTATGACCACACTTAATATGTCCCAACTCATGGGCTAACACAGACCTAATTTCGGCTTCGTTGAGTAAATCCAAAATCCCCGTGTTGATGACGATGTAAGGATGCTCCTGTCCCAAAGCATAACTATTTGCCTTCGCGTTTTGCTCGACAAACAGTTTGGGTTCTGGATAAATATCCAAATCTCGCACGCATTCCCGAAATATCTGGTAAATAGTTGAATATTGTCGCGGCCCAACTTCAATGGTATTACCCATTAAATAAACTAATTGTGGACGTTCGTAGACAAATTCTACAAATTTACGGGCAATGAAATCAAACCCTGGTAAACCTCTTAGAGTTTCTTCGGCTTGACGATCTAGGGGATGTCTAAAAGCTTCGCTCGAAATTCCTTTATAAGTTGGCATAATTGCAGAGTAATTAGCTATTTATTAGCAATAAGGGATAGAGTAAAAGCGTAATTAGGGTTCCGGGTGCTTTTGTGCCGAACTACGTTACATATAAAAATGTTTAATCGTTTGTAGTGTAACAATTCTGTACTAAACGCTGCCGCCCTAAAACTCACAAAATAATATAAATGTAAATTAGAAATGTTGCAGGAGAACTGTTTAAAATTGATTTTTAAAGAATTAACTTTCATGTTTAACTAAAAACTTACTATGTATGGGATTATTGCGCGTGATTGAAGCAGAAGTTCATTTATCACTACATAACTTCCTGCGATCGCAGGCAGGTTTTCCTTCTTGGCCGCATCATTTGACGATGGCGCGGTTGGTAGCACGAGCCTTGAGGGTGGGACGTAGCGCCTTAATTCAAGTGGGAGCGGCTTGTGGTTATCAAGGGCAGTATCGTACTAGTTTTGTGGCTTCGGCTTTAATGTGGCATGGGGCTGTAATTATTGTGGCAAATCAAGCGGTACAGCAACGTTTGTTACAAGTGGAAATTCCCAGACTGCAAAAGTGGTTAAAAGTCAATAAACCCATAATAGTTGCCGATACTTTTCCGTCTGCTGATTTCGAGGGCATTCTCATGGTGTCTCCCCAAGCTTGGTTAGAAGCACAGTTGAGTGAAACCTTAAATTTCCCTCCCAATATTCCTACAATTATTGACGGTGTAGATGATTTAGAAGATTGGATACGCAAACAGCTAACTGTTAGTATCGAATCCTATGATTGGGAACAGCTAATGTTGGCTTGCCCTGGGTTTGCTGAAGAAATTCGCACTCTGAGGGTGCAGTTGACGCGAGAAATTTTTCAACATCCTGCAAATCCCTACGAATGTTACTTAATATCGGAACCTGAAGAAGAAATTTTATGCCGTACTTATTCAAGTTTGGATTTAAATAGCCTTCCTGAATCTTGGAAAAAGTTTTGGCAATTATTTAGAACCAGACATGAAACTTTTTCCCCTGCAAAATCTTCGACTTCTCCTCCTTTACTTTGGGCTACTATTAATCGCCGTCAAGGCTTATTTTCTCTACATTGTGCCCCAATTGAATTAGCAAAAATTCTCTCGCCGATTTGGCAGCGACAACCCGTTGTGTTAGTTGGTTCTGCTTTAGAACCAGATACATCCGCTACATTGTTTCGTCAACGTTTGGGATTGGGCGATTTGACTTGCTTAAAATTCTCTTCGGATAATCAAACTCAAGCCATTCAACTTTACATACCCAATAAACTACCTTTACCCAATACTCCGGAATTTAAACCCGTTTTTATTCATCAGGTTCGTCAGATGGTATGTTTAAGTGCAACATCACCTGGCTTAAGCGTAATTTTAGTAGGAGATGTGCCTTTAAAGGCTCAACTAGGAGCCATTTTGGCTTCTGAATTTGGTTCGCGGGTACAGGTAGATAAAACTTGTTTGGATGAAAATGGTATTTTAGTCTGCGGTTGGGAATTTTGGCGCGAAAATCAACGAGTTTTACCATCGCCGCAAATGTTAATTATTTCTACTTTACCCCTACCGTCTTTAGAAGATCCATTGGTTGCTGGTAGAGTTGCTCATTACAAACATTCCCATCAAGATTGGTTCCGCTTATATTTATTGCCTACAGCACTAAATGAATTACAGCGAGCTGTAGCCCCAGCCAGGGATTCGAGTAGCGTAGTGGCTGTACTTGACAGTCGAGTAATTTACCGCAGCTACGGGGCTCAAGTTCTTGCAGCCCTAAGCCCCCTGTCACGGATAAATTATTTAGATCCAAGTTTGTTTTCTACGTCTGAAGAAGAATCTTAAATCAATTTTCAATGACCAATTATCAGTTATCAGTAAAAAAAATTGCCCTCTTATAAGGGCTTGTAACAATTATTTATTGTTATGAAAGCACAATCGTCTTTTTGCCGAGCTACGTTAACATTAATAATTGTTAATTGTTAATTGATTAATAAGCTAGGGTTTCTAAAGTTTCCCTTAAATATCGCTGTACTTGCTCGTCTAAGATTATTTGTCCAAAATCATCGTCAGATTGTATTCGTTCCATCTGCCAACGTTGAAAACCAGAACTAATGGCGATCGCCTGCTTCAAATTATTCCAAATGTCAGTATCGCCTTTTAAGTTGCCATCGCTTTTGACTGTGAAACTATTCATAATTATCTAATCCTCTATTTAACTTTTATTTAACTTTTTTAATTTGTGCAGAATATATTTTGATTGATTTGCGTTTAATTGCTGATGTTCTGAACTATACTTCAATATACTCGCTATACCGTCGATTAATGTCAAATTAGAGATTTGTTATCTTTACATTTTAAAGCTTGGTTTACCTGCACTACAAGAAAAGTAGGCAGAAATTAAATTCCGGTTTGATGCCATACCTTTTCAAGGTAGTGCTTCGCTTACGGACATTTCTGTTGTCCTTGTTACTAAAACAAATATTTTTTTCATAAATTTTACGGTTGCCATTCTAAAGTCAAAGCCAGTGGCTAGATAAGTAGTCAAGCCAAATTATTTATATATTTACTGCTCAGTTATATAACCGCTCCCTATTCCCTATTCCCTATTCCCTATTCCCTATTCCCTATTCCCTATTCCCTATTCCCTATTCCCTGATAGCCAATCTTTTTAAACCACATCTCCAATAAAAAATATGTAGAGATAAAAGCAAAGTCTAGAATCTCTACATACCTTAATTTGAATAATTTTGTACAGACGTAGGGACTTTTATAGGCTAAGGCAACTGGGGGTAATAAATACCTACGTTGCCTAGCTCGATTGTTATGACACCGTTGTCTACTCACTATCTTGCCATTGCAAGAGTGCGACGTTTAGTCACCATTTGATAACCTTCAATCACATCACCATCTTCCCAACTATTGAATTTATCAACGCCGATACCACATTCATAACCGGAGTTGACTTCGCGCACGTCTTCTTTCATCCGCTTGAGCGAATCAAGGACACCTTCAAATACTGTGTTGTTACCGCGACGTACTCTCACTTTACAGTTACGAAGCAGCTTTCCAGATTGAATGTAGCAACCGGCAACAGCGCCGCCGCCCACCTTGAAGACTGCACGTACTTCTGCTTGTCCTAAATGTTCTTCGACTAATTCTGGCTCCAGCAAACCTTCCAATGCATCTTGGATGTCTTCTAAGAGTTTGTAGATGATGTTGTATTCTCGTACATCTACACCAGCTTCGTCTGCTGATTGTCTTGCACCACTAGCAAATGTGGTATTGAAGCCGATAATCACGGCACCACTGGCTGCTGCAAGATCAATATCTGTTTGGGTAATCTCTCCCGGAGCAGATAGCAACATCCGAATGTGTATTTCGTTTTGCGGAATTTGTTTGAGCGAACCCAAAATAGCTTCCACCGAACCCTGCACGTCTGCTTTCAAGATTAAGTTGAGTTCTTTTAAATCGCCTTCTTGTGCTTGTGCTGAAATACTTGTCAAAGTTACGCGGCCTCCCTGCATTAAGCGGGATTGACGTATTACCTCGGCTCGTTCGTTGGCAAGTAACCGTGCTTCTTTTTCGTTCGTGAAGACTTCAAAATCATCTCCTGCAAACGGTACGTCATTTAAGCCCAATACCTCTACAGCAAAGGAAGGACTGGCAATGTCTACCCGTTGGCTTCTGTCATCAACCATTGCTCGGACTTTTCCGAAGACGGAACCGGCTACTAGGATATCACCTACGTGTAGGGTACCGTTCTGAATCAACAAGGTTGCAACCGCACCTTTTGCTTTATCCAAATGAGCTTCGATGACGGTTCCTTTCGCCGAACGCTCTGGGTTAGCTTGGAGGTCTTCAACTTCCGAAACCAGCACAATCATCTCTAAAAGCGTATCTAGGTTTTCCCCTTTAATGGCGCTGACGGGAACCATAATTGTGTCGCCACCCCATTCTTCTGATGTCAAACCATATTGAATTAGCTCTTGTTTGACCCTATCTGGCTGTGCGGCTTCTTTATCAATTTTGTTGATTGCGACAATAATTGGCACTTCCGCAGCTTGAGCGTGCTTAATTGCTTCAATTGTCTGAGGACGAACGCCGTCATCTGCTGCCACTACCAATATGGCAATGTCAGTTACCCGCGCTCCTCTAGCCCGCATTGCCGTGAATGCTTCGTGACCGGGAGTATCTAAGAAGACAATCTGCTGCTCTTTACCGTCATGTTCTATATCTACGTGGTAAGCGCCGATATGCTGAGTAATACCTCCTGCTTCTCCGGAAGCAACCTTACTTTTACGAATCGAGTCGAGTAAAGTTGTTTTTCCGTGGTCTACGTGACCCATTATGGTAACAACAGGTGGACGAATAATATTTCCCATATCTTCCAAGTCGAGCATTTCCGTAACTTTACGGGCTTCTGCTACTGGCTCTGGAGTATCAGTTAATACTTCTAAGTCTTCAGCCACCATAAGGACTGTCGAAGTATCAAGACTTTGGGTAATACTAACCGCAATACCCTTCATGAACAAGATTTTAACAATTTCCGTATCTGGCATTGCCAAAGCGTCTGCCAATTCTTGTACGGTCATTGGACCGCTAACGGTTATGATTTCAGGCCGCTGACGTAATGGTTCTGTTTCTGTATTGTTATTGTTGTTGCCGCCACCACCGCGCCGACGATTTTGGTCGCGAGAACCGGATTTTTTGATTTTGCTTGGTGCAGCAGGTGTTGGTGCTGCTGTTGGCTTGGAACTTTTTGGCTTGGGAGGACGAACTATAGCATTACTAACTGCTGCTTTGATGGTATCGCCTGCTTCGTCATCGTCAAGTAGGTCTACCTCAAAATCGTCTTCAGCAGCCATTGGCTTCAGACGCTTATTCTTCGGAGCCTTAGCAGCTTTAGCTGCTGCTTCTTTGGCTTCGTCAATAGCCTCTTCTTGCTTAGAGCGCTTTTTCTGACCTCTAGGTAAGCGAGGTGGGGTTGGACGCTTGAGTTCAACTACTTCATCAACAACATCATCATCTTGATTGTCATCAACATCAGTTGAATCGCCGCCGCTGGCCGCTGCTGGTTTTGCCGGTCGAGAAGGTGGTCTAAGTGGTGCTGAAACGCTCGGAGGCGCTGATGAATCTTGACGTGCTTGCTTCCTCGGCCGTCCAACATCTGAAGGACTTCCACCAGGTGAAGCTTTCTTCGGCTTTTGCGGTTTTTCTGTTTTCGAGACTGGTGCAGTCGTCGGACGCGCCGTTTTAACTGGTGCGTCTGCCGATACTGCCGGTACGTTTGATTGTTCGACTTTATCCGCAGTCGACTTACGACCTTGCGGTTTTGATTGAGTGCGATCGCGCTTGAGAACTGGTTTTACGACAGCGCGATTATCTAAACCGGAATTTGGATTTGCTGCCGCAGGTCTAGCTGGCGGCGCAGTTAATTCGGGTGCGTTTGGTCTTTCCGGTTTGGATTTGGGTGGAACTAGTTTTTCTTGTTTGCTCAAAGCTGTTTTATTTGATTCTGAGGAGGGGGTGGATACTGAATTATCCGTATTTACAACGGATTCAGAGTTATTTAGAGAGCGCGAGGGCTGCGAAGGGGAGATGGGTGCAGTTGGTGCCACTGGTTCTATCGGCGAGATTGAAGAATTATTTGATTGGGAAAGCACACCCGAGGCAGATGCACTGTGTTGAAAATCTAATTCATTTTGCGGTGGCTTAAAAGTAGAGTCAGCACTATTGGAATTCTTCGATGGCTTTGGTTTGCTACGAATTTCCAATATTTGTGGTTTGTTGGGTGCAGAAGCATCATTGCCAGAACCCTTATTATTTGTACCATGTTTGGACAACCCCAAAGCTGTCAGTTTTTCAGCTTGCGAGCGAATACGTTCTGCATCTGATTCTGTAATCGTGCTGCTATGACTTTTTACCGCGATATTGAGCTGATCGCAAATTGCTAATAGCTCTTTATTTTCCAAATTCAATTCCTTTGATAATTCGTAAATTCTGACTTTGCCGTTGTTCATCCACTCTTCCCCTATAATTTACAGTTTTAACGGATGGTTGCCAGCTTTTGCGACATCTCCATCCTTTGTTTACTGTGTAATGGTTGCCATTTTCAATTTGAAAAGGTTCCTCCGCTCGAAAGGAAAGAGAGATGTTACCGTTGGAAAGCTGGCATTTTCAAGCTTGCCGCCATATTGGTTAACGCTCAAATGCGTAGAAATTGGCGTTAGCAAGTGCCAATATTTAATTTTTTGTTTTGAGTTTAACGTTTTTGTTTGGTTTAACACATGAAAGCCTACAATGACGATCGTGCAAGCAAGTGCCCTCCTAGCTAAAAAGAGCCATGTGTCAATACTCATGTATAATGCCAGGCAAAACACTAACTTGACTAAAAGATGATGTTACAACCATTTGAGCCGGATATGACCGCTCGAATGTAATCGCTTGTTTGCCGAAAGTACCCCCTATCTAATATTAGAGAATTGCAAAAGTTATTGTGGGGTATCAATGGGAGATAATCGCTGCCATAATGCGGTATACAGTGTTTCTGGCACTGATGCACGTAATGCTCGTCCTAGCTTATTTTTTTTTTGAGCAACATTAAGGCAGCTCGCGCTCGGACAAATATAGGCTGAACGCCCCATACCCCGATCTAATTGTACCTTTCCTTCAGGAAAGACGCGGACAATCCGCCAAAACTCATCTTTTAAACTGACTTTTCGGCAACTAATACAACGCCTCCAATTTGGTTTCATTTTAACTAACTCGACAGGTTTCAACTGTTGCCGTATAAATTGCTGCTAATAAATTGTTTGATTCTCCGACTCAAATTCCTCCTGGATTTCCTGATATGAAGTTTTCGGTAATTCTGAATTAACTTGTTGATTCTGAGAATTTAACTTATCGGATTGTAATCTCTCGGCATCAAGTTTTTCTAATTCTTCAAGTTCTTGAAGTTCTTCAAGTTCTTCTAATTCGTCGTCAAGATCTGCTGCGTGTTGCGCTCTTGCTGCGGCGAATTTTGTATCTTCTGCTTCAAAATCGTACTTGGCTTTGTCTTTGATGTCTATTTTCCAACCTGTAAGTCTAGCAGCTAAACGAACGTTTTGCCCTTCTTTACCGATGGCTAAACTTAATTGGTCTTCTGCTACAAGTACGTGAGTTTGTCTGGTTTCTGGGTCCATAAGACGAACATCATCTACTCGGGCGGGACTCAAAGCGTTGGCAATATAGGTTGCTGGATCTGGGGACCAACGAATCACGTCTATTTTTTCACCACGCAATTCATTTACTACTACTTGAATTCTAGAACCTCGCGCTCCAATACAAGCACCAACTGGGTCTACATCCCTGTCTAAGGTATCTACGGCTATTTTTGTTCTTGGTCCAACGTAAGAAGATGGAGGGTTGGCTTCGCGAGCAACGGCAACAATTCGTACAACTTCATCTTCGATTTCCGGTACTTCGTTGGCAAACAGGTACACAACTAAACCGGCATCAGCTCTAGAAACAAGTAATTGCGGCCCTCGTTGTTGACCCCGCGAAACTTTTTTCAGATAGACTCGGAAAGTTGCACCAATACGATAATTGTCGTTAGGTAGCTGTTCGCGTTTGGGTAATTCCGCTTCTACTTCCGGTTGACCAAAACCGCTGTTAACAGCCATTATTACCGATTGTCTTTCAAATCGCAGTACTCTTGCTTGCAGTACTGTTGCTTCTAAATCTTGGAACTCTTCTTGAATTAATTGTCGCTGCTGATCGCGTAGTTTCTGCGATAGCACTTGCTTGGTTTGCATGGCTGCCATACGACCAAATTCTTTTTTGTCGGGAGTTACATCTACAACTACTTCTTGTCCCACTAGTTGCGCTGCATCATCGCCAAATTCTTCTACTTCTTTAATAACGTCTTTAAGCGCAATTTGATGGTCGGAATTTGTGACTTTTTCAACTATAGTTTTAGTCGAAACAACCCGAAATCCTTCGTCTTCAATATCGAGTTCTACTTCAAAATTTTCAAAATAATCTTCATCAAATTGCTTACGGTCTAAATTTTGAGCGCGACGATAACGTTCGTAACCTTTAAGTAGTGCTTCTCTAATTGCCGATTGTACTGAGAGACGCGGTAAATTTCGCTCTCGACTTATACTTTCAATCAGTTCTTTTAATCCAAGTAATTTAAGCATTGACATACATCGTTCTCCTAAAAAAAGTCACAATAGATAACATTCTTTTTTATTGACGAAAAATAAACGGTGTGCGGAACAATACGGCTAATTGCTAGAAAGTAACGGTCAATTGTTTGTTCGTTGAACAATTCTTCGTTAACCATTAATACGAAGGCTTTCTTAGCAAAAAACCGCTCTTCTTCACGCCCGCGTAAAAAGCAGTGCCGGCTTAAAATTAGTCTCCCTATTTAATCGCGTTCTTCGTCTAATAGCACGCTCGTAATATTTGAACGGGGAATTTCGATTACACGACCCTTTTTATTTAAGTAAACGCTTTTTTCATCCCGGCGAACCAGTTTACCATTCAACTCAGACTGTCCTTGATGAGGTGAACAAGTGCAAACCTTAATCGGGAACCCTTTGAAAGTTAGATATTCCCGGTCAGTTTGCAATTGTTGGGAAATACCGGGACTAGACACTTCCAATACGTAGGCATCCGGAATAATTGACGCTGCATCCAAACTTGCTTCTAAATTACGGCTCATACGCTCGCAATCATTCAAACTAGTATCCTGCGATTGATTACGGATGTCTACTCGCAATATTGGTGGGCTTTGATTCGTGTGAAAAACCACTTTCACGACCTCTAGTTCAAGGTCTTCTGCTACTGGTGTCGCTAAATCAAGGATTTGGGGAACTAAAGGATGAGTCATGTGGCAATTCCAACAAAAAAAGTGGGCTATAACCCACTCCCTGCGATAAGTATATCTTCCAAGAAGTCTTGCAACGAACCGTAAGAAAGTTCGTCCTTAATCTGAGTTTAGCGCATTTTTTCAAAATCCTTGCAGCAAAAAATGGACAATTACTTGTTTTGAGTTTGATTCCGATAAGCCTTCCCAGGTTGGTTTGTATCTGCTAACAACGGAACAGACACTCCCGAATGTAGATTTCTAGTTTGTTGGAGAATTTGCTCTATGTCTTCTTCGGAAAGCTGTTGAACGTAATTAATTTTAATTTCTTCTAAGAAGTCGATTAATAAGCTTTGTATTTCTGAAAGCACTTGCTTTTTTTGAATTTCCGAAGTCAAAGATTGAGAGAAGCGTTTTACTAATTCCCCCGAAAGTTTAGCAGAAACTGGGTCTTCTGTTGCCGATACTACAGCATGGTAGATATTTGTGGCAATTTGAGTCGCCAATTGTTCGCTTAACTGGCTTTGCATTTGTCCAAGTCCGGGTAGATTGCCGAAATTGCGATAAATTGGAGACTGGTTAAATGCGCTATCTATATTGTGTTGTAAAAGAGCAATTATTTGCGGTTGAATTTTTGGTAACACTTCACGAATAATTGTTTGGACAAAAATTCCTCCCAAGGCTTCTATTTCATCAATGTTATTAATATCTACATAAGGACGTAATGTTTGACTTTGTTGCAGCCAGCGAGTTAATTCTCCTCGTTTAATTGAATTTTGAGTTTTATTTATAACCCGTATGACGACAATTTGCGTTATTTCTTCAGCAAAATTAGCTACAATCCCTTTTTGAGTTTGCTGTCTTAAACCTTGTAAATTTAATAACTCTGCACGATCTAAACGAACTAACACGGGTATGACTCGCAACCAACGCCAAAAAGGCAATATTAAAAATACATCGTACCAACGCCAATAAATACAGTCTAACCAGCTAAAGAGGGCGTGACGGCGTTTTATATAGAAACTACGTGCTAACAATTCAAGTAAAAATAAAATTACAAATGGTAAATCAATTATCCAAAATTTATCTATAAATTCCCCATTTTCGCCAATTTGTCGATAGTAGTTAGTAGCGATTAAGGGTTTAATTTTTACGTTAAAAAAGTCCAGTTCTTTATCTAAACCTTCTTTTGATAAATAATCAGTACTCCAGAAAGTAGTAAAAGCGCGTTTTGAAGATTCAAACCGATGGCGATCGCGCATCAGATTTTTGATTTTTCCCAGGGTACCGCTTTTTGAAGCTCCTGCAAATGGATTATTTTCGATCATTTCTACGCTCAAATCGCGTAATTCTTCAAGCTTACTTGCCGCCATAGCCGATTTTAATTCGGTTTCTCCAATTTGCCGCTCGAATTCTTCTACGGTTCTTAAATAATTTTCAGTTTCTCGATGAGGCTCAATTCCTTTAATAGGATCGTATATTTTTTGGATTTGAGGCAAATTACGTAAATAAAAATCACGCCATCCAACGTAAGTTAAATTAAATAATACTAATCCTAAATTTACCGTAGCTGTAAGCCCCATTAATCTTTCAAACCAAAGATTTCGCTTTTTTGTAATTTTTATATTTTTCATGCTTCTCGGTATTACTACATATAGTTAAAAGGCGCGCAACGTATTATATTTAATAATTATTGTTGATTTAAGAATATTTGGAGTCAAACAAATCATTATAGGTGTAATTTATATCACCTCAATTATTTATTTAATCTAAAGTTATTTAACTATTTACACAAGCTTTTGAAGATACATCTATAGGAAGATGACAAAACTATTTATTGTTACTTATTTAAAATAATTACAGAAAGTTTAGATTGATAAAAAAATGATTAATAATTAAATAAAAAAAATTGATAAAAATAGCTTAAATAAACTTAAAATGCACCTGTACGGCTTATAAATACTGCCGTTTTTAATGACTTGGAGTTTTAATCATGTGGTGTGAGTTTAATAATAAGAACATTAGTTTAGCGGTTGCCTGCCTCATTGTAAGCAGTACCGCAGTTTCAAGTACGGTTTTAGCTGCTCGTCAGCGCAATTATACTCCACGAGAATTTCGTTCTGTCTTGTACGGATTGGGGTATAACGTCAAAGTCTCAGAAGGCCCTCTGACAGACGCTCAAACCAGAAAAGCAATTCGCGAATTTCAGCGGGGATACAAAATAGGAGTTGATGGTGTCGCAGGGCCAAACACTCAAGATTTGGCTGCCGAAATTGTTAAAAGTCTCAAGTACAACTTGAACTTAGTCGCGAATCCCGATCCTAAGTTAATTATCAATCAGTTTTACGGGCCAAGAACCCAAGAAGTAGTTAAGAAATATCAGGAAAAATTAGAAGTCGAACAAAGTGGAATCGCCGATTTAGCTTTGCGGCAAAGACTTAATCAACAAGCTTCTGAGAACCCAGAACAACCAACGCCAACAGCAACCCCAGAACCAACACCATCACCAACGGCGACACCAGAAGTTACCCCAACACCTGTAATACCAGAACCAACACCAACACCAACGGCAACGCCAGAAGTAACCCCAATTCCAGAAGTAACGCCAATTCCAGGATCTTCACCATCACCAACAGCAACCCCAGAAGTTACCCCAACACCTGTAATACCAGAACCAACCCCAACACCTACGGAATCACCTGAAGATGAAGAAGAGGCGACACCAACCCCTACCCCTACGGAATCACCTGAAGATGAAGAAGAGGCAACACCTACTCCTACTCCTACGGAAACACCGTAAAGGGAGTTGGGAGTTAGGAGTTAGGAATTAGGAATTAGGAATTAGGAGTTAGGAGTTGGAAATTTTCTACCCCCTCTCCCCCTCTACCTATTCCCAATGCCCGATGCCCAATTCCCAATTCCCAATTCCCAATTCCCATCTTTCTAAGCGTTCGGCTCTTCCATTGGTCTACCCTTGGGAACCGGAAGGAGCGGACGACGGTCATCATAAGGCATTGGGATGTACTGCACAGAAGGTCTTCCACCTTGCGGTTGCGGGTACAGCTCCATCAGGTCGTAGACTATTCGGGGCAGTCCGGCAGTGACGGGCAGCCCCATTTCCGTTGCTTCTTCTACGGTTATTGGGTAATCGTGGGTAACTTGTCCGGTTGTTAAAGCTTGGATAATCTTTTCAATATTTTCTGGTTTTACTTTTTGTTTGGGGATGCAATCTTGAAGTAAAGTCCTGACGAAGCGCTGTACTTGATTCATGGCTTTGCGCGACAAGTCAGCCATTATCAAGGTTTGGTCGTCAACTTCACCAATAGGCTTATCTTCAACAACTTTGATGATACTTGCAGCAGGGTAATTACCAAGTTGGGGATCGACAGGGCCAAGAACCGCATTTTCATCCATAACTATCTCATCTGCTGCAAGGGCAAGCATTGTACCGCCACTCATCGCATAATGCGGTACAAAAACAGTTACTTTGGCTTGATGGCGAATTAATGCTCTAGCAATTTGTTCGGTTGCTAAAACCAAACCACCTGGAGTGTGCAGAATTAGATCGATAGGAACATCTGATGGGGTTAAACGAATTGCCCGGAGAATTTTTTCCGAATCTTCGATGGTGATGTAGCGCGAAATTGGTACACCCAAAAAACTGATAGACTCTTGACGGTGAATCAGTAGAATTGTTCTACTTTTACGTTTTTGTTGAAATTCATCAATACTGCGGAAGCGACGATACTCCATTTTACGCTTCTGCCAAATCGGTTGTAACGAAGAAAGCAGTAGAAAAATCCACAATAGATCGAAAATACCAAAATTCATAAGGCGAATTGTTTAAATTTAACGGTTTCGTCATTCATTCTTGCAATTTTTGGTACATCGGATGTCTATCTGGAGAGACAGTTATCAGTTATCAGTTACCAGTTACCAGTTATCAGTTAGGAGGTCTTACCTATTACCAATTACCTTTCTCCCTATCTCTTCCTAACTACAATTGACTTTGTTTGTAATGCTATATAGTTTTTAAAGCGCTCGTATTCATCGAGAGAAATATCTTCTTCTTCATAGCTGACTACGCCTATACTCACTTTTTCTGGGAGTATATTCGAGGATTCGCATCCTCCATATAAAAGTGTAAGTAATATTAAAAATCCAAATCGCACAAACCCACGTGCAAACATATTTTTTTCTAAATTTAGTTAAATAGCTGCATATTTAATTATCGAGATTCACAAATATATTCATAACTTAATGTTTCATAATATATACGTGTTATTAAAAAATACCTATTGACTAACATAGGCAATATCTGCTTTTTTTAAGTAAATAGATCTAAATAATTACCTGCTGTCTTTCAAAATCAGACAATTATAGTCTCGTGCCTCTACGGAAAACATTTTTTTGAGAACTGGGAAGTAGTTTCTAGAAAGCAAGCTGTTAAAAAAAAAGAAGGGAAAGATTATCGGCAAATTGAATGGCGATCGCACGGCTTGCTAGCCGCAACGGTATTTTGATTAATGGAATCCGAATTGATGCAACGGGCTGCTTATTAAAAGATGGATTGCAACTTCAAATCGGACAATCAATTCACAACCAGATTCAGTTAACTTACTCTCACCCAATTGATACTCCGATGGCTATACCGAGCAATCGGCGTTTGATTTTCAAAGGTTTGAAGCAATCACCTATCCAGTTAGGACGTGCTGATAAACAGCAAGGATTACTCGCCGACCCCAAATTATTCTTTCTTGACGAACCCATTCAAACAGTTAATATTACTGAGCCAGAGATATTTTCAATTAGTGGCCTTAGATAGCGCCAGTTGGATATTTGCCTTGATATCCGGGCCAATTGCGATCGCATGCTTCGGCTTGGATATTAAGAAACGAAACTCCTCTAAGTAAATTAGATCCATTAGAAATCACTCAAGCTCCTTTAGCACTCAAAGTCTTATTTATTTTTGCCTGTATTGGTATTTGGGTAGGACTTTCAAGTTCGGTAAGGGAAATTGTCAAGGAATCTGCTATTTATGACAGAGAAAGGCTAATTAATTTAGGTTTCCTACCTTATTTAGCTTCAAAAGTGCTGATTCGTTCCGGTTTAACCTTTTTACAAACTTTATTAATTTTAATAACCGTTGTAATTGGTTTCAAATCGCCAGAATATAATCTCATACCTTGGTCTGTAGGCTTAGGAATCACAACTTTTTTAACATTATTAGCAAGCATTAGTCTCAGCTTAATGATTTCCGCAGCAGTCAAAAACGAAAACGAAGCTAACAGCATACTTCCCTTAATCATGATTCCTCAGATAATTCTTTCCGGGGTGCTATTTGAATTGGAAGGATTATCGGGAAAACTCGGCTTGTTAACTATTAGCAGATGGTCGATGGGTGCTTACGGTGCTTTAATTAACGTTAACGAAATGGTTCCAGCCGCTACTCCAGGGGCACCTTCATTAGACGATATTTTCGCCGCATCTTCAGTGTATGAGCCAACTTTAGATAATTTGGGATTGAACTGGGGAATTCTCGGCTTGCATACGTTAGTTTATTTAACTATCTAATAGACATCTCCGGAAAACATTTGTATGGTTTCAACTTTTCGGTAAAACCGCGAGCCCCCTACCCCCCTTCCCGGAGCAGGGAAGGGGGAAAATTAAGCCTCTCTCCCTGTGGGGGAGAGGTTTGG
>JBARZF010000205.1:0-3590 GCA_049649675.1 Rivularia sp. (in: cyanobacteria)
GGCGAACTAAAGCCAATTTGTAAATGCTTTGGCCCGTGAAACACTATATTATTAGCCCATTCAATTGATTCTTCTTTCAAAGTCAAATTTGGCAATCGATTTATTAAAGTATTTAACGCAATAGTCACTTCAGCACGTGCTAAGGATGAACCCAAGCAGAAATGAATGCCGCTACCAAAACCACTATGCTTAGTTTCTTCTCGTTGAAAGTTTAATTCGTCGGGATTTTCAAATTGTGCTTCGTCTCTATTCGCAGAGCCTAAAATTAAACCAACGCTATCACCGCGTTTAATTACCTTCCCGTCAATTTCAAAGTCTTCATAAGCCCAACGACTAACCATTTGTACCGGGGAATCATATCTTACCAATTCTTCTACAGCTGCGGGAATTAACTCGGGGTGCGATCGCAACAGTTTCAATTGCTTGGGATGACGCAATAGAGCCAATATTCCTTTACTTATCAAATTAACTGTAGTTTCATGACCCGCAGTTAATAAGTGAATACACGTAGCCAATATTTCTTCATCGTTTAATTTATTTCCTTCATCTCTAGCTTTAACTAAAGCGGTAATTAAATCTTTTCCTGGCTCTTGATGTCTCTTAGCAATTTCCTTTTTAAAATATTCAATAAATCCTTGAGTTGCTGCTTCAGCTTGCTCGTAAACTTCCGGTGATGGTGTCAAACGGGAAGCACTAGCGTGTTGCAGAGATAAAGCCCATTGTCGGAATAAAGGTCTGTCTTTGGGGTCAACACCCAACATATCTGCAATTACCATAATTGGTAAAGGGAAAGCAAAGTCTTCAACTAAATCCATTTCCCCTTGGAGATGAACTCTATCTAATAAACAATCAGCTATACCGATAATGGCAGGTCGAAGATTCTCCACCATTTTGGCAGAAAATACTTTATTAACAATAGTTCTTAATCTTGTGTGAGTTGGTGGATCTCGAAACACCATCCAATTGCTCACCATCGAACTAAATCCGCGATAAGCCTTTGGTACAGGTGCCCCTTCACCGTCATCTCGAACCTTACTAGCTTCTCTACCAAACTTCGGACTTTCCATTACCTTCATAACATCCCGGTATCGGAATAGATACCAAGCACCATCTAACTTAGGATTTGCAGAAAGTCCCCAATGTACTGGATCAACATTTCTGTAACGGCTGTAGAAAGTATAAGGATCTTCAATTACTTCTTTAACAAATGGATTTAATCTTTCAATTGTAGAAATTGACATATTTGCTCGCAGAGATTTTTTTATTGCTTCTTTATTACTTAGGGGTGAAGAGTTGGGGATTATGCAATTTTTAATTGGGAATTGGTTTTAGTTGATATACAACTACTTATCTCTCTCTTCTTTTTCTTCCTCTGCGCTCTTTGCGGTTTTTTTATCATTGGATTAAAACAACCACAAATACAAGAGAGACGTAGCAATGCGGAGCTCTCTACAAAATGTTGGATTATTTACGAATAATATTTTTTCTGTTCCCCGTTCCCTATTCCCCATTCCCTTTTTCTGTAATTGGTAAGGTTGGATTAAGAATTGAACCATTACCAATTGTAATTTTGTCATATTTACTAAACTTTCCGAGATTTTGAATCGATGAACAAACTGAAGATTACGATCGAGATGATAGTTACAGCAGCACCGATGTAACAAACTGCTGCAATTCCCGAAATTCCAAATAATATTCCTGCAAAAACCGGGCCAATTGCTCTACCAACTGCTTGAATTGTGACGTTAATCGACATGAAACCGGAGCGGTATTCTTGAGGAGCAAGTTTAGCGATCGATGATTGAAGGGAAGGAAACGCTAATGCTTCAACTATTCCGATTAAGACACAGGGAATTATTAACATCGGAATTGAATTAACTGTGGGAATGATGCAAAGTGCAACAGCGAAGATAACGAAAGATATTTTAATTAAGTTGATTTCCGAAACTTTGCCAGCGAATAAGGTAACGAAGAAGGAAAAGATTGTCAGTGATAAAGCATTTGTTGTTAATACCATTCCGATTACCGCGCTTGTTGCTCCTAAATCATCCCCTGCAAAAACTGGAGTGAAGGTATAGAATGCTCCAAACTCTACCATGAATAAGGTAATTACCGCAAAAAACAGTAGTAAAACATTTCGATTTTGAATACTTTTAAGTATATTTTTAACATAGCTACTGAGGTTAAATTTTTCAGTTGGCTTTTTGATTTTAGGCAGTTTGAGTTTTAAGGTAACTAACAATGCGACGGGAAGAGCGAATAATGATAGTGCAAAGGGGTATCTCCAACTTAAAGAAGCTAAAACACCTCCCAAGATAGGATAAATAGTTGAACCCACACCGATTGCACCTGCATTGAAAGCCATTGCTTGAGTTAATTTTTTTCCACCATACAAACTACTAATTATTGAAAGTACCAAAGCTTCCATTGAAGCACCACCAAGCCCTTGTAAAATTCTCCATTCTATAAGAGAGCGGAAGTTTGGAGCAAAAGCACATAAAACACCACCCAAAGCAAATACGAGCAAAGAAGGAATTATAATCTTTTTAAAACCGAAACGGTCTGCTAAAATTCCAAATATTGGTGTTCCGAGTGCAACTGGAATTAAATAACCTGCCATCACCAATCCTGTTTGTTGGGGAGAAATATTTAATCCTGTTGCTATAGTTGGAAGAATCGGACTTATGCTAAATAAAGGCATAATTGCTATCATCGTAATACTAACAACAATTAACAAATTTTTATCTTGAAAAATGTTGTCTTTCGATTCGTTTACTCTACCTGAATGAGAATTAATTGGTTTTAACGATGTATTCATTGTTCTTATTTCCCTTAATAAAAATTCTTTGTTTGTTTCGTTATTAATTCATAGGGAATAAGAAAAATTTTTATGCTTTTGATATGCTTTATTAGTAAAAATGTGAATAATATTTTTAATATTGATTTTAATATCTTGCTACTCAATCCTTTATTAACAAGGCTTTTAGCTGTATATTGCGAAAGTATATTGCGAAATGTTAATACATTAAGCAAAGTCTTCTCATTTTTTCCCCAAAAACACGACAATAACTGGTTCCCAGCCAGAGGCTGGGAACCCATTGCTTAAGGCTCAGCAAATAAGTTCAACGCGAGGGAGAGCCGAGCAAACTTTATTCCCAGTCAGAGGCTGGGAACAAGAAACGCCCTTGTTGGGGGCTAATCAAATAACAGGGAATGGTTGGAAAAATATTACTAGTTCCGACGGTGGTTTATTGTTTTCACGCAGATTTTTTGGGTACAACTTTCAAGGAAACTGACGACGAAAGTAACCCTACTCAGATAAGTTTTAAAAACGGTGTGCTTGAATCTATATATTTCCGAATTGATTCCGATGAATATGATTATTCCAAGCTCAGATATTTATTTGCTTTCAAGTCTAATAATACAGACGAATTCGGCGAATTTTATGTAGCAGATTTTAGTTATTTAACTTTCAATTGTAAGAAGTCCCATACCTACCCGTAAGGGAGGTGTCGGGATGCGAATAATGCGGGAGGCATAGCCACACCGCATTTTCGCTCATGAATTACAAGCCGGGTTTATGTTAAAAT
>JBARZF010000206.1:0-14453 GCA_049649675.1 Rivularia sp. (in: cyanobacteria)
ATTTTTAGCAGTAGCAATACACCAAGTACCTTCTCCTTCTACTGGTTCTGCGGTACCGACTTTATCTAATACACAGCCAACGTATTCAGAATTTTCGATTAACCGATTAAAATTATTTTGACTTTCACCTAAATTAGGTTGGTAATCATAAACCGGACTACCATCATCTCGCATTTCCACTTCAGGAGACTTCAAAATATTAGTAAACCACCCCACCATATTCTGCCAAGTCAGCATAATACTTATGGTAATCGGCTCCGAAGTCGGATTATTAGCATTCCAAACAAACATCGCCACCGGATAGCTGGATTCTTGGTAATTATCAGCCCAAATCGGGGAGAATTGCTCGCAACTTAACTGTGCTTGAAAGACATTTTCATATACAAACCAACTGCGGGGATATAACGCATGATAGGTTCCGGTAGATTTGGCTTTAGATTTGGATTGAGGATAAAAATTCCAAGCCGACAAAGTACCATCATGACTTGGTTCTGTAGATAATGCGTAAGCAACACTTTGATTTTTGCTATTTTCAAACACGCTAAATTGACAAGCGGGGATATTTTGAAATGTATGTTCCCCACCATCGATATGCCAGAAGTTAAAATTTCCCCGTGAAGAACGACCGATACAGCCAGCACCAAAACCACCCAGAGGCATTCCGTGCCAAGGGCCATCATCAATATTACTAGCTTTACGCACGGTATAGGGTTTATCCCAATCCAAACCAATAGAACGGCTCCAAGTGCAAGTAGGAATTGCCTTGTAAGACGGATTTTTCATATGTAATTTTTGCAGCATTCAGTTACGACAATGAAGTATGACCCGATGTGCAATTTTTCTCAAGCCGCTCTGTTAAATCTACCCAAAGCTACCATTATCTATACTTAGCGCCGACATTGGCAGTTTTGGCATTAACTTCTTGTTTCATCATGGTCTTAGAATGACTTCTAAGAGGTTTGTCCACTCCACAAGCTATCCCGGTAGAGCTTACCGTTTGACTCGAACGAATCGGAATAAATATTCCTTCAAACCATCGTTCTATATTCTTACTCGCGTTTAAATCTCTATCCTCATTGTGACCGCAATCAGGACAAACATAAACGCGCTCTTTCAAAGGCATTTTATGACGATGATTGCCACAGTTAGAACATATCTGATAACTTGGAAACATCCTATTTACAAGCACTAATTGACTTGAGAATTTCTCAGTTTTATATTCTAACTGACGTTTAAATTCGTACATTCCACAATCCGCAATTGCACCCGCTAATTTATGGTTTTTTAAAAATGCCTTAATATGTAAGTCTTCTATCTTTATAATGCTGTGGTTTTTAGCAAGATAAGTAGTTAATTTGTGGATAGCATCTTTACGAATATTTGCTATTTTGGCGTGCAATTTAGATAGTTTAATTACTGCTTTTTTACGGTTGTTAGAACCAATAGTTTTTTTGCTTGCAGAACGCTGCAAACGCTTCAGTCGCTTACTCATACGTCTGTAAGCTTTGGGATTCTTAAATACTTTACCGTTACTACAAACAGCTAACTCCTTGATTCCAATATCAACGCCAACAGCAGGTCTATCCGATTCAACTGTAGATTTTTCAACCTCATACTTAATAGCGATAAACCATTTATCCGCAATCCTTGAAATCACACAATTATGTATTGCTGTTACAGGAAAAGCTTCGGCTAATCTCACCCAACCAACAGAAGGTAATTTAACTCGTTTACCATCATTTTTAATCTTGGGTGCTGCTTTAGTGCCAGACTCCAAATAGAAAGAATCACGTTGACCTTTCTTTTTAAATTTTGGCTGTTTTGCAATCTTTTTGAAACATCTATCCCAAGCTGTGCGTAACTCTTTTAAAGCTTGCTGAGGAACGTTTTTATTAGTTTCGTAATACCAAGAATTAACAGATTTAACTTCAGCTACTAACTTTTTGTGCAAGTCAATAGCAGATGGCACTTTAATTGTTTTATCGGTTTCACGCTGTTTTAAAGCATCGTTAATTGTTGCATTAGCCCAATTGTAAGCATGGCGTGCAACGCCGGATGCTTTACGGAACAGCGTAACCTGCTTGTTGTTTGGGATTAATTGAACTTTGATACTTAGAAGCATTTGACTCGACCTTTCAAATGTGACATACTCGTATCATATATGTGTAGTATAAAGTTGTCAATATGCCAGGTAAAAAAATTTATGGTGAGTCAAAACGTAGATTTACTATGACTTTGACTGAAACTGCTATTCAATGGTTAGAAGAAAAACAGGTAAAATTAGGTGCCAATAGTTTAAGTGATGTAATTGAGCGTATGGCAAGAGAAAAACTAGACAAAAAGTAAGATATGTCTAGTTATGGGTAGAATTTACCAAGCAGTTAAAAGCCCCAATTCATACCATCGAAGTTAATTGGAGATAGGGGATGGGGAGACAAGGGGACAAGGGGAACAATAAATAATTCCCAACTCTTAACTCCTAACTCCCAACTCTTAACTCCTAACTCCTAACTCCTAACTATTAATTCCTAACTCCCAATCCAAAATCCAAAATCTAAAATCCAAAATCTTAAAAAGTGCGTTCCAACCTAGAAATGCGTTAAAATTAAGTACCATATATACAAAGTAATCCAATCTATGCCGCCTATATGTTTAGTGATTAGCAAAAGCTATTAGTTAAATATAGTTCTCGTAATGTAAATGTAGAGGCTTAAGGCTATATTGTGTCTATAGCAGTAATGGTCAGTAAACTAGAAAAAAACAAAAATTATACTTAGTCCATACAAAGTTAAAAAAAAAGGAGGGTTATAGAAGTGTATATGCACGGGCAGCCCCCATTGCTGGCAACAAGTTAAAACGAGAGTCGAATCAAGGGAAGCACTTATAATCACTTATAATAAAATGCGTCTCATAAGATTTAACAAAACTTTCTATTCACAAAGTCAGTTTCAGCCTAGGTAGGATCGTGACTAAAAGTTGCTAAGTAATTAAATTATTTTTCATCCCACAATCAATCGTGGGAGTATTAAAAAAACACAGGTTAAGCTAGAGGAGAGAGTTAACCTACTTTGCCTAAATCTAGGTATGGCAAGGAGCAATACTCCCATTCCTCAAATGCCCGAATTGTCTCTAGGAAAGCATTGTCCTTACTCCATGCTGCGAATTATTAATCAGCAGGCAGACGTTATAGCAGAATTGCAACGTATCTGCGATCGCACTAATGACGAACAGGTGCTTCACAAAGAAGCGACGGTGCGGGAAGTACTGCAAGCGGTGAAGCGCCAAGGCGATAAAGCAGTATTACATTACACTGCCGAATTTGATAATCAAATCCTTAATGCTGAAGAATTACGAGTCACCAAGTCGGAATTCGATCAAGCTTACAAAAATATCTCTAAGGATTTGTTAGAAGCAATTAAATTGGCTCGCTCAAAAATAGAAGCATTTCATCGACAGCGAGTTCCTAAAAGCTGGGTCAACTTTGGTGATGATGAAGTTGTTTTAGGTAAAAGGTATACTCCCGTAGATATTGCGGGTTTATACGTACCCGGAGGTCGAGCTTCATACCCAAGTACTGTATTGATGAACGCCATTCCAGCTAAAGTGGCGGGAGTCCCGCGTCGGGTGATGGTCACACCACCAGGAAGCGAAAAGGGAATCAATCCAGCAGTATTAGTGGCAGCTAGAGAAGCTGGAATCGACGAAATTTATCGTATTGGAGGAGCGCAAGCAATTGCCGCTTTAGCTTACGGTACTCAAACTATTCCTAAAGTAAACGTTATTACCGGGCCGGGAAATATTTACGTTACCTTGGCCAAAAAGTTAGTTTACGGAACAGTTGGTATTGATTCACTCGCAGGGCCAAGCGAAGTACTAATTATTGCCGATGAAACAGCAAATCCCGTACACGTTGCCGCAGACCTATTAGCCCAGGCAGAACACGATCCAATGGCAGCGGCGATATTGTTAACTACCGATGCTGCTTTAGCGAAGGATGTACAGGTTGCCTTGGAAAGACAGTTAGTCGATCATCCAAGGCGGTTAAATACAGAAAAAGCTATCGCTCATTACGGTTTGGTAGTAATAGTAGAGTCGTTAGAAGTTGCCCCACAATTCTCTAACGAGTTTGCTCCAGAACATTTAGAGTTGGAAGTATCCGATCCTTGGGCGTTATTACCGAAAATTCGTCATGCTGGGGCAATCTTTTTGGGTCATTCTACCCCAGAAGCCGTAGGAGATTATTTAGCAGGCCCAAATCATACTTTACCTACTTCCGGTGCAGCTAGATATGCTTCAGCATTAGGTGTTGAAACTTTCTTAAAGCACTCTAGTATTATTCAGTATTCGCAAACAGCATTAGATAAAGTTGCTGGTGCAATAGATGTACTAGCTACTGCTGAAGGGTTAACATCCCACGCGGACTCGATAAGACGACGAGTACAAAAAGAAGAGTGAATTAAATTAGGAGTTAGGAGTTAGAAGTCACTTAAAAATTATTTATTCTCTCTACTCCTCTCTCCCTAATTATTAATCCTATGTTGTCTTGGCTGGGTAGTTTTCGGGCAGGATAGCATTTATTTTTTGTGCTGATTTTAAACTATGGGTTGCCAAGCTATTTGCTGCAATTTAGATGTCAGTTTTGTGTTCGGTTACTTCAATATCTTGTAAAGCTGTTTCAAAGTTCATTCTTTGTTCTGCATTGCGTAAAAAATAACCGCTAATAATTGCCGATGCTAATAACTTACCTAAACTTTCACGATTAGTATTGATATTGATACTAAAGTGTTCTGGAGGCAAACTCCCTAGTAAACCTATAATATTACGCTCTATTACCCCTAACACTTCAGGAGAATCTGGTTTGGATAATTGGCTGACTGTTTCAGGACTTAAAGAGCTAACATATTGCCATAATAAGTTAGCACTTTGGGATTCGCCATTGAAAAAATCCGAAACTCGATTGGATGGATTATTCACGTTTTTCCTCCTTATATTTTAGATATAGCAGTATAATAAGTAACTTGTATTTTCTGCGCCGTATGCTCTACTGAAGCTCAAATATGTATTCGTCTTCTGCGTACATCTAATGTAACAAATTTATTCTCCATTAGAAGTAGGTTTAACCGTACTATAAGCATAGTATTTTTCTAAGAAGCTGATGGAAAAACGCGCTCAGAGAAATGCCCAGCCTCACTGTTTATTTAAGCTATTAGTAAAAATGTTCAAGAAAAAAAGAGGAAGAGATTTGTTTCTTCCCCTTACGAGCATCCGCTTTTAAAATTACATATAGAAAGTTTCCGCGTCTTAACCTTGTTGCTCGCTAAAGCCACTTTCAAGGGTGTATCGACAAGCTAAAGTAATTTTCTTTTTCCCCTGCTTGCCTCTACCCAGTAGTATAAACTTGAACGAAGACGAGTACTGAAGCTGAACTTGTTAGCTAGCAAAATATTCATTCATATCACCTTTGGCCTTGCGGAGTTTATTTAAAGCTTCTCGCTCAATTTGACGTACTCGTTCGCGGCTAATATTAAGCCGATCGCCTATTTTTACAAGTGTCATTGCTTTTCCGTCATTTAAACCAAAGCGCAAAATAATAACCTGTCGCTGCTGGGGAGTCAAATCGGCTATTAAAGACTCTAATTCATATGACAATGAAGATTGCATCACAAAATCTTCTGGAGAAGCACCCGGATCTTCCAACATTTCTCCAAGCTCTGTATCGTAATTGTCCCCCAAACGCAAATCCAATGATAATGGAACGCGAGCTTTTTCTAAATACTCTCGTACCTGCTTGGGAGTCAAATCCAATTCCTGTGCCAATTCTGAAACTGTCGCAGCACGCCCATATTTTTGTGATAGTTGACGCTGTGCTTTTTTTATTTTATTCAGTTTTTCGGTAATGTGAATCGGTAAACGAATTGTACGACCTTTTTCTGCGATCGCGCGAGTAATAGCTTGACGAATCCACCAATAAGCATAGGTGGAAAACCTATAACCCTTACTGGGGTCAAACTTTTCTACACCGCGCTGCATTCCGATACTACCTTCTTGAATTAGATCGAGTAGATCGACATTACGTTTAATATATTTTTTAGCAACCGAAACTACAAGCCGCAAATTGGCTTCTACCATTTTGCGTTTAGCAACTTCGCCTTTGTCTATCGTTTCTTCTAACTCATGGGGTTTTAACTTCGCACGCTCTGCCCATTCATCCAACGTCGGCTGACGTTTTAATTCTGTCGTCAGAGATTCTTTCACCGATTGCAAAGCTGTTGCACGATGCACCTGCTTGCCGAGCAAAATCTCCTCCTCGTGAGTTAAAAGTGGTACGCGACCAATCTCACGCAGGTAAGTCCGCACGAGGTCTTTAGGTGTCTGAACGGTCTTCATAGCGCTAGGCATAAAGGGTAATGAAAATAAGTATTGACGGTAAGTTTACAATTAGATAGATGCATAAACCGGGTATACCTTAAAAAAGTAGATAACCCAGATTCACTCAAGTGCTATTAAGGCACTCTAGAAACTCGGCATAAGAGTAGTTTTATATTTAATTATTAATTGCTAATATTTACAGTTTTTAACTTTGCTTCACAAGTACCTACAGTTAGATATAAGGTAACTAATTAAACATTTCTCCAATATTATATATTGTAATTAATTGTAACATTTATGAAAACTTTCCGACTAGCATTAAAATCTTTTCTCTATTGTCGCCTGTATTATTGGTAAATAAACTTAAATTTTTCCTAAAGAATATGCTCATATATTTAAATTTAAAGAGTTTTTTATGAATTTAAGTTACAGAATCAAGTATAGAAATGGTAACTATTGGTTTTTTTATTGGTTTATTACGACCAAGTATGGGTGAGAGTGAGGAGTTATGAGTAATTAAGGTTAAAGGTTAAAGGTTAAAGGTTAAAATTCCCCTTGTCCCCTCGTCCCCTTGTCTCCCCATCTCCCCATCTCCCCATCCCCCATTCCGTTACCGGACTAAACAGTAATCCTGGATCAGCTTCACATCCAAGTTGGTATTTTGTAAAGAACGAATAGCGGCAAGGGTTGCTTTTGCACCGGCAATTGTGGTCAGCATGGGTATTTTGTAGGATAATGCCGTGCGTCGAATTAATCTACCATCGCTTTGGGCTTCTTGCCCAGAAGGAGTGTTAATAATCAACTGTATTTGACGATTTTTGATGGCATCGAGAACGTGGGGACGACCTTCATGTAGTTTGAGTACTTTCTCTACATTTAAACCATTTTCTTTAAGTACTCGCTGGGTACCGCTTGTTGCCATTACAGAAAATCCCAATTGAATAAATTCTTTGACTACGGGAATCGCAGCGGCTTTGTCACGGTCGTTCATCGATACAAACACCGTACCGCTTAAAGGTAAATGCTCTCCTGCACCCATTTCGGCTTTTGCATAAGCCCTGCCAAAGTCACTGTCTATGCCCATTACTTCGCCAGTCGAACGCATTTCTGGCCCTAAAATGGTGTCGGTACCTGAGAATTTATTGAACGGTAATACTGCTTCTTTAACGGCAATGTGAGATGGTATAACTTCTTCAGTAAATCCAAGTTCTTCCAAAGTCTTACCTGACATCGCCAAGGATGCTAGTTTGGCGATCGGTACCCCTGTTGCTTTGGAAACGAAAGGTACAGTACGAGAAGCGCGAGGATTGGCTTCTAAAATATAAACTTGAGGAGAATAGGTTTGAATGCCTACAATGGCAAATTGAACGTTCATTAATCCGACAACTTTTAAAGCTTGTGCCAACTTAATAGTAGAAATACGAATTTCTTGGAGAATTGCTTGGGGTAAGGAAATTGTAGGTAGCGCACAAGCCGAGTCTCCTGAGTGAATTCCTGCTTGTTCGATATGTTCCATAATGCCGCCAATTACGACTTTACCCGTGCTGTCGGCGATCGCATCTACATCTACTTCTGTAGCGTTTTCCAAAAACTTATCTACTAATATGGGATGTTCTGGTTCTACCTGTACGGCAAAAGTCATGTACCGTTCTAGCTCGGCATCTGAGTAAACGATTTCCATTGCTCTTCCACCCAATACGTAGCTAGGACGCACTACTACCGGATAACCGATACGTTTGGCAACAATCAAAGCGTCTTCGTAGGTTCTAGCAATTCCGTTGGGTGGTTGAAGTATATCTAATTCCTGAAGAATTTTCTCAAATTTTTCTCTATCTTCAGCAGCGTCTATAGAATCGGGAGAAGTTCCCCAGATTTTTGTCTGTACACTTGAGGAAAGTAAATATTTTTGCAAAGGCAACGCTAATTTTAAAGGTGTTTGTCCTCCAAATTGAACGATTATCCCCACCGGATTCTCAGCTTCAATGATATTAAGAACATCTTCTAAGGTTAGCGGTTCAAAATAAAGGCGATCGCTGGTGTCATAATCCGTAGAAACTGTTTCTGGATTTGAGTTGACCATTATCGTCTCGTAACCCGCATCCTTGAGAGCGTAAGCAGCGTGACAGCAACAATAGTCAAATTCAATACCTTGTCCGATACGGTTGGGGCCTCCACCCAGAATCATGACTTTGGGCTTGTCGCTTGGTATTATTTCATTTTCTTCTTCGTAAGTAGAGTAATGGTAGGGAGTAAATGCTTCAAACTCCGCAGCACAGGTATCTACTGTTTTATAAACTGGGATAACTTCTAATTGCTTACGTTTTTCTCTAACTGCATCCTCGGTGGTTTTGGTTGCAAAAGCAATTTGTTTGTCGCTAAAACCATATTGCTTAATCTCATACAATTGCTCTTTTGTCAATTCTGTTAAAGGAGTTCGCTTGATGAATTTTTCAACATCGAGCAATTGCTGCATCTTGTCTAAAAACCAATGGTCAATTCCAGTCAGTTCGTAGATTTCCTCAATGCTAATTTTAAGCTGCATAGCGTGACGCACGGCGTAAATTCGCTCTGGATTTGGCGTTCGTAATTGAGCGCGGATTTGTTCTCCAGAAGGCAACTTTTCTTGGCGATCGCAACCCCAGCCAGCGCGTCCTGTTTCCAGAGAACGCAAGGCTTTTTGGAATGATTCGTTAAAAGTACGACCGATTGCCATTGCTTCCCCTACGGACTTCATTTGAGTTGTTAGCACCGAGGAAGAACCGGGAAATTTTTCAAAAGCAAAGCGAGGAATTTTGGTGACAACGTAATCAATAGTTGGTTCAAAGGATGCAGGAGTTTCCTTTGTAATATCGTTTTTAATTTCATCTAAGCTGTAGCCGACAGCTAACTTAGCCGCCATTTTAGCTATAGGGAAACCCGTGGCTTTACTAGCTAAAGCCGAACTACGAGAAACGCGGGGGTTCATTTCAATTACAACTACTTCCCCAGTCTTTGGATTCACAGCAAATTGAATATTAGAACCGCCAGTTTCTACACCAATCTCCCGGATAATTTTAATTGCGATATCTCGCAAGCGTTGATATTCTTTATCGGTGAGCGTTTGAGCGGGAGCAACCGTAATCGAATCTCCCGTATGAATACCCATCGGATCAATATTTTCAATCGAACAGATAATCACTACATTATCCGCCAAATCGCGCATCACTTCCAATTCGTATTCTTTCCAACCCAACAAAGACTGATCGATAAGAATTTGCGATACGGGCGAAGCATCAATACCGGCTTGCGCCATTTCTTCAAATTCTTCTTGGTTGTAGGCAATACCACCACCCGTACCGCCCATGGTAAAACCTGGGCGAATAATTAACGGATAGCTGCCAATATCTCTACCTATAACTCTAGCTTCTTCCAAAGATGAAGCAGTACCGCTAGGACAGATTGCCACATCAATTCGCGCCATTGCATCGCTAAACAGTTTTCTGTCTTCAGCTTTTTCAATTGCTGGTAACTTAGCTCCAATCAGTTCGACACCATATTTATCTAAAACACCATTTTTTGCCAAAGCAACAGCGATATTGAGCGCAGTTTGTCCCCCCATCGTCGGCAATAAAGCATCGGGACGTTCTTTTTCAATAACTTTTTCTACCATTTCTGGCGTTAGCGGCTCAATATAAGTCCTGTCAGCCGTTTCCGGATCGGTCATAATCGTAGCTGGGTTAGAATTTACCAACACAACTTCGTAACCTTCTTCCTGCAAAGATTTACAGGCTTGGGTTCCAGAATAATCAAACTCACAGGCTTGTCCAATAATAATTGGGCCAGAACCTAATAATAAAATTTTTTGAAGGTCTTCGCGACGGGGCATAGTTGTTGCCTTTAAATACAAGAATATGAATCCCGATCATTTTAAAGGTCTTTACTCACACTTACACAATTTATTCTCAAAACGATGTAATATTCTATCGCCGATCGGGTAAAGATTCATGACTTAGAGCTTTGCCAAACAAGGGTTTGACTCTACACCCCCAAGGGATTGTACTGATGTATAAGTTAAAACCATATATTAAATAACTGGAGGATTAAATAGCTGTACCTGAGTTAAGCCAGTGTCTTCGGGATAAGCCGACCTTAAAGTTGATCAAAGCTAACTTTACCATTGAGCGGATTAACAAGCCCACGGTGGTTAGAACCACCCGTATCGCTTCCCTCTCAGTTTAAAAGACGCTCGTTTCCCGCTTCCCGCAATTTTTGTATGATTTATCCGCGATAACATATGCGTTTTTAACCCAACATCAACGTTTAAGTTTTAATTAGATTAAGATGAGAGATAAATTATTAGCTTTTATAAATTGAGAAATAATCTTAATTACTCGGAATTAATCATTTATTTTTTTGATATTCATAATTACTAGTCTGCAAAAACCTCAAATTGCATAATTTAAGTATCAATGATAATTATTGTCACTTAAAATCAATTTTTGCAAAAACTAACTTTAAATAATCATTAGAGTAAGAATAAGAAATTAATTTGCTATCTAATTAAAAATGACAGAGAAACGACTATGCATCCTCTGCCATGAATTAAAATTTTAAGTTATATGAAAAACTTTCTTTAGTAAGAAAGCAGAGAAATCTATTCTAAAAAGAACATTAATTACTACTTGACTGAACAAATCCCAAAGTTAAGCTGTCTTTAGCTAGGAAGTGAGATAAATGATAAGCACGTTCCTCAGTTTTTAGAAGCATTTGCTCGTACAAAAGACGTGTGGCTCTATCGCCCAAACTCTCAGCCTGAGTAGCTTGACGACGAATTACTCCAATCATAGCTTGCTCTGCTTTCAAGTCGTTTTCGATCATTTGACGACAAGAATAGATACCATCGGATTCTTGCTCAAAGCAGCATAATTCCGCTAATTTGCTGAAAGAAGCAACAGGTACACCGCCAAGTCCATTTAAGCGTTCTCCAATTTCATGGATATGTCCTTGTACTTCTCCATAGCAATCGTTAAAAAAGTCATGCAAAGAATAGAATTCCGAACCTTCTACAACGAAATGATGTTTTTGGTACTGAATATATAGGGCTTGAAAACTAGCTAATACAACGTTAAAGCCTTCACATACTGGCTCAGTTACGCTTTTATCAAGTAAGACTGGATTATCATAAACTTGACCAAAATTTTGCAATAAAGTTTGGGTGCTAGCCATTGTTTTCCTCTCTTATTTTCGTAGATTAGCAGCCTGATTTACTAACTGCTTATGTTCTATATCTTAACACCATAAAACATAAATTATGTCTGTAAAATATTATATTTTTTTGAATTTTTGATTCGATATATTCTGATTTTTACTAGTTAGTAATATCTTTTCCTTCTGCTTATTGACATCTTTTTTCTAAATTGCACCACTATTTTATCAAGCCCGCTTTATATCCATTCACGGCTCAAAGTCTGTATCTACCAATACAAAGTTAGTTTTACGCCAAAAATCTCCACTTACCCCGAATCTATAAACCACGTAAGTATATTTAATAAAAATTCTTATAAATAGAACTTGCGGAAAACTTACTTCAAGATAGCTAGTATTTTTATTTTTTTAAGCCAAATTGGCAGATTTTATGGGGAGATGGGGAGATGGGGAGATGGGGGAGACAAGGAAAAGAATTCCTCGTTCTTAACTCTTAACTCCTAACTCCTAACTCTTAACTTAAAATTTAAGTTTTTATTTTTTTTCAAAAGTTACTGAGAAATGTTTGCATTTAACATATAATTGTTAGAGAATCTGGATTGCAAAGTTAAAGCAGTGTTGCTGTTAGCAATACTGCGAGTTTATTGCACTTTGAGGGTATTTATCTTGAAATCGTTTGATTCGCGATCGCAGACAAAACACGTTGTTGAGGTGAGTTGGGCAGACCGTTGGCAAGTTTATCAACGGTTGCAGGAATTACACATTCCTTCTTGGTGTAGTAGCAATCAACCTTTAACAGTTGAAATTGCTAACACCGAAGCTGCTATCCAACTTTGGAGCGTTATGCGGCAGCTAAATGCCTCCCGTCAAGACCTAATCTGTAGTCTCATGGAGTGCTTGAATTATCGTCCTCGGCACCTCTAATTATTAGAAGATTATACGGGGTGTAAATCCTTGTTAGATAGCGACTTTGCATCAGTTATTGTATAGGTTAAAAAAAAATGGGAAAATCTCATCGTAAAGAAACGTCAGAATTTTGTCTTGAGGGACGATTTTTAGAATTTGTAATCAAAGATGGTTATAAACTCAAAGGTATACTCATAGGCACTTCTGAAGGCGATCGCTATATTAAATTAGCAAAGCATTTGAGACATACTTTTGATTTACGTTTAGCACCAGGTACTTGGTTACAGATTGTGGGTGAAAAGCAATATGACACCAAAACTGGTGAAGTTAAATTAAAAGCCGAGCGAGTTATGGCTTGTCTTAAGGAAGTGGAAAGAAGAGAAGAGGTACTTCCTGCAATCGCTGAAAAACCTAAAGAAAATAAGCAAGAAAAACCTGTTAAAAGTAATAGTATATTAGTGTGTCAAAAATCTAGCTGCATGAAACGTGGTGGCAAAAAGCTATGTCAGGCAATAGCAGCTTCTATCAGCGAACGTGGATTAGAAGATCGAGTTGCTATCAAAGGTACCGGCTGCATGAAGAAATGTAAAGCAGGCCCTAACCTGATAATGCCAGATAAGACTCGTTACACTAAAATTCAGGCAGAACAAGTATCTACTGTTATGGACAAGCATTTCGGTCCTAAAGAGCAAGTAGAAATTCCGACATCGGAAGTAGTAAATGTAAATAAAAAGTAAATTGGATAACATTTAATGCAAGAATTTACTAAGAAGCTTGCAAATTATGTTTTTACTATGCCGGTAATTCTTGATAAGTATTTTCAACTACAAAAGCTCGGTTTGTCAGGCAAACCGAGCTTTTGCAGTTTTGGTAAAAGTCCTACTCGCGAAAAAATCGATCTACGATAGGAACAGCCATCTTTGTGGTTTAACTAATGAATTCCTTAGTACTGGACAAAACATTCCCTCTCAAAACTTCTTACGTTCTGCTGTACGATGTCAGTTGGGAGCAGTTAGAACAACTAGATATTAACCTTGCAGGAACGGGAGCAAGGTTGACTTACTTAGATGGAATTCTCGAAATTATGTCCCCACTTTCCGACGAACACGAAGATTCAAAAAAAACCCTTGCCATGTTGGTTGAGGTTTATATGCGAATTAAAAATATTAGATTCTATAGTCGGGGAAGCGCTACTTTAGGGAAACGAGAAAACAAAACTCGTCGCGAACCAGATGAGTCTTATAATTTGGGGACTAAGAAACAAATTCCCGATTTGATTTTAGAAATAACCGTTACCAGCGGTGGAATTAATAAGCTAGAAATTTATAAGCGCTTGGGGATACCGGAAGTTTGGTTTTGGGAAGATGGTTTATTATCTGTTTACTGTTTGCAAGCTGATGAATACCAAAAAGTTGATAAAAGTACTTTGCTACCAGAATTAGATTTACAATTGCTAGCAAAATATTCGCGGATGGCAGATCAATATGATGCTGTGAATGAGTATAGTCAAGTTATAGTGAATAATTAAAATTACCAAATTTTATTTAAATTCAACTCAAATCCCGGTAAAACATCTTCACCAGACACAGTTGCAGGAGATTCTAAAATTTCTGCTTCTTTGCTTTGACAATAAATTTCTACTGTCTTATTTTTCGGATCGATTAACCAACCCAAACGAACCCCATTCTCAATATATTCTGCCATCTTCTTTTGCAGCTTTTTTAGAGAGTCGCTACTCGATCGCAACTCTACAACAAAATCGGGTGCGAGTGGGGAAAACTCTTCTTCTCGCTGCTGTTGCGTTAATTCATCCCATTTTTTATTACTTACCCAAGAAGCATCAGGAGAATACACGGCACCGTTAGGCAATGTAAAGCCTGTAGAAGAATCAAAACCAATTCCTAACCCAGTTTTTTCAATCCAGCTTGCTAATTGATAAATTAAACTAAAATTTTTCTTTCCTGTCCAAGGATAAGTCGGTGACATTATAATAA
>JBARZF010000207.1:0-2080 GCA_049649675.1 Rivularia sp. (in: cyanobacteria)
AAAGCAAAATAAAGCTGAGTAATCCAGAATTAATGCAATTTGTTTCACGGGTGTTAACTCAAAAGCTAGAAAAGCCAACAATTGCTCTTATCGAAGCTGAAGGATGGCGTAACGAGCGAGCTTCTAATGATAAGGATAAAATGTGGTTTCAGCTTAAAAATGAACACCTATTTGAAAAGCGAAATATACTTGATTTTGCTCACGTTGCCAGTCATTCTTGTGAGTATAGTCGGGAAGATGAAAAATTAAATAATTTATTAGCAGTAATTCGTTTTCGTAATGGCAAAGAAACACCTCAGTACATCACTAATCGAGAAAGCTGGTACAAGCACTCTTTAGCTGAAGATTTTATTAATTTATGTGGTTTTTGGGATAAATCGGTACCAGAGCTACCACATTATTTTTCTGTTGGAAAATTACCAGATACACAAAAGAAGCAAAGAGAAAAAGACTTGAAAGAACTTTATATGCTTGATTCTCATAAAGATAAATACGGCATTAATATAGCAGTCAAACATCAACAGATGCTAGAGTTATTACCTTTCTTTGTTCATCCAGATTTTAAAAATGAAGAACATCTTAAAGCACTATGTAGAGTACCTCATTATTTAAGAAATTCACCATCTTGGTCGATGGGAAATATAAGTTCATCTTATCCTATGCATTTAGGTAATTCACTTATAGATGATTGCTTGTGTATTCTTGGTTTGGATTCTTAAATACAATTGATTAAAGTTAATGCTAGATATTTAAGCCTACGAAGGTAGGCTTTGTAAATCTAGCGATACCCTTATAGGGTATTACGACTTACTGGCAATAGCGAGCAAGATGCTCGCACTACTTAAAATTTTACCCATCATTTAGAACTACTATATAGAAATAATAAAACCTCCGCGTTACTCTGCGTAAACCTCCGCGTTACTCCGCGTTAAAATCTTTAATTATCCTCAACCAACCCACTCAAAGCCTCAACCAAAACCTGATTCTCCTCATCCGTACCCACAGCAATTCTTAACTTATCTTCCAACCCTTCCTGCTTAAAATACCTAATCAAAATACCTTGTTCTTTCAACCTTAAATACAGATACTCAGCATTCCCTTGAGGTGGCTGAGTTAATAAGAAATTAGTCTGAGAATCCCAAACTTTAAAACCTAATTTTTTCAAATCCTCCGACAGCCTTTCCCGCGATATTTTAACCTTTTCCGCACAGCTATTTTTATAATTTTGGTCGCGCATGGCAGCAGCACCGATTGCACAAGCTATAGCATCAATGTTGTAACTATCTTTGATTTTATATAAACCACTTAACAATTTTGGATTGGCAATTCCGAAACCCAATCTAATCCCCGCGAGGGAATATCCTTTTGACAAAGTACGAATAGAAATTACATTTTCAAAGTCTTTAACTACAGATAATGCATCACCAGAGGCAAAATCACAATAAGCTTCATCAATAACTAATACACCAGATAATCTTGTTGCTAATTCTCGTAAATCATCTACTGGTACAATATGCCCCGATGGGCTGTTAGGAGTGGCTATAAATGTTACCGCACCATCAACTTTTACTAATTCTTCTATTGGTAACTTATAATCTTCGGGATAATCAATTTCTACTGTTTGTGCTGGCTGCATTTCTACCAAAGTACGGTAAAGTACGTAAGTAGGCATGGGATAAACCACTTTTCTACTAGCATCAGTACAAGCCCGAATTACTAAATTTAGTACCTCATCGCTACCATTACCAACAATTATCCAATCAGCAGGAATATCTAAAACCTCACTAACAGCATTACGAAAATTGGTAGCAGAAGAATCAGGATATCGTCGCAACCATTCCCAATCGAAATTTTGCAATACATATTTAACTTTTGGGGAAGGAGGATAAGGATTTTCGTTGCTATTTAGTTTAATAATTTTACTATCAGATTTTGGCTGCTCTCCAGGGATATAGCCAGTCATTGCATCAATTTCAGCACGGAAAAAGCTAGTCATTCGATTTTGGATTTTAGATTTTAGATTTTAGATTGAGCCTATGGATTGTTCGTAGTCAGGGCTTAAGCCCTAAGTACAAGCACT
>JBARZF010000208.1:0-9841 GCA_049649675.1 Rivularia sp. (in: cyanobacteria)
GGGATTGAGTCAAGTTTTTCAATGATGCGGGTTAGTTCGTCTGTTATATTTTTCATAATCACAATGCTTAATAACGAACGGCTACCGTGAGGGGTAGCTATTTTTTTAAATTATCATCTGATTGCAGCGACTTTAAAAGAATTTCAAAACCAGGAATGAACAGCGATTTAATCGAGTGAGCAGCTTTAGGGGGATAGTCGTACACAAATCAATGACGTGCTGCGAACCGTTAAAGAGCGTTCATTCCGCACCGCCAACAAATTGATGGAGGTACGTCTTACAGTTTAGTCTTACATTAGTTGATGAGTGTATTACATAATTTTCGGCAAGTGTAAGACAGCCTCGTAAGACAAGATAAGACTATCAGTCTTACTATGATTGATGCAACTTGCTTATGTGTAAGACATATATGTAAGACATAAGATATCGTTGTATTACAGAGTTAGTGAAACATATGGCGAATAAGCTTTTGAACTTCAGATGCCCTCCCGAACTATTGGAGGCGATTGAAGCGCTAGGGGTTCAGAGATATCCTACTGAAAATGACAATGGGTATGACAGGACTAAAACATTGCTGGATGTCATTGAAGCTGGTATCCAAGCTTTAGAAGACGGTAGCATTGAGATACCTATTAGTAAGACAGAGCGTAAGACAGACGGTAAGACAAGTATTGACCAGGAAGAAATAAAGGGAGCTATACGCGATGAGTTGGTTCCTGAATTTAATGAGATGCTTTCTACCTTAAGAAGTGAGTTTGAGCAACGCTTGGGGGAGTACAACGTCTGAGGGACAAAGAGGAATCCCCTAGACCTACCGAACCTACTCCAGATTACAAACAGTTGAAAGAACGCTATCTTAATTCTTTAAAGTTAGGGAAAGCATCACCGGATTACAAGCGAGCAATGAAGCATATAAACCAATTTATTAAAATGATTGACAACAGCTAATAAGGGGTAGCTGGTAATATCCGTAACGATTGTTCTTCATAGAATTAGAACAGTACTTCTAAGGTTCTTTAATGCCAGAAACGAGCCAATTTGTTGACAGATATTATCATTTATTCTCACATGGTTTTCACTTTTAACCTGTAGACGTTTGTAACCTTTATATATAGGGTGTTTCAGCCATTTTTAGATTTTCTGATTTTGTCTACGAATTGGCTGTAACCTTTATACTGTGGGATTTTTGGCGACTACATCGAGTATTTTTGTAGCGTTACTACTGTAGATACTGTAGGCGTTGTATAGTACCCATAGAATTTAGTTATTAAGCTATAGGAAATCGCAAATAAAAACCCCACACCTGATAAAGATGTGGGGGCTTCTCTTGTGAATATGGGGTGTGGCGGGTTGCTATTTCGATGTAGACGCAGTGCCTACAGGTGTGGCTACCTTCCAACCGAGGGTGTTACCAGTTCCTACAGTTTCCCCAATTCCTTTATCAGCGAGCGCTTGAAAGAGTAACCTGATATCTTCGGGCGACATATCAGCGAACAACCGCGATTGTTGTTTGAGTATTCGGGCTTTTAGGACATCTCCCTGTAACCTTTTACCAGCGTCGATTATTGCTTGCTCGTATTCATTGAGTTGATGCTTGTCAGCTTCTCCCGCTGGTAAATTACTCGTTGGTGTGGAGTTACCAATTTTATCGACCACAACACCATTACCTATCATGATTTGAGTAGCGCGATCGGGAAGTTGGCACGGACAATTACCGACCATGCAACGAGATGTTAAATCCGCTTCTAACCATTTAACTAATTGGTCATCACCTACTTTTTTGGCATGGGTAACAGCGAACTCCCCCAACCGGATTGCATGAAAGCAGTTAACTAAATTCCCTTTGCCCTCAAAGCCCCAAGAAGTTACGCCATCGTATTGACTAATTAACAGTAGTAAAACACCAGGCTTACGTCCTCTACGAGCTAATTTCTGACACCATTCGTCAGCTAGTCCCTTATAATCCGATTTCTCAGTTAATGGTTTTTCTAGTGAGTTGATTTCATCTTTAGCGTCTGGGTACTCCTCTACAACCCGAATAACTGTTTGTCCCTTAAAGATGTCCCAACCAGCATCATTGTCCTCAGATGTTGCTTCTCCTACTCGTTGCTTGAACATTTTTAAATCAGCTTTCATAGCATCCGCTATTGATTGCCAATTCTCCCCTCTCCCTACGATTTCAAATCCTTTCCAATCTTTGTTGGTTGCTTCTACGTCATAGATTTTGACGTTACCTTCTACCAATCGCACCAAAGCTTTAGTTAGTACCGACTTACCGGAACCGGAACCACCAACAACACGACCGTGTAACCGCATCAACATTGCTGCTAAATCGTTGATGTTAAGTAGGTTGTCTGGTTTCCAACTGGCATCAAAAGCGGGAACGGTAACAGCGATATTCGCAGCGGGTCCGGTTTTATTTTTGAGCCAATATTGAAAGTTAAACCGTGATACCCGGTCAACATCTCCAAGCAATTCTCCTAAATCTTTGACGGTTTTTCGTTGGCTTTTACCAACCAACAATGCAGCTGTAGCTGAACCAAATAACCAAGGCTTATATTGTTTCCCTTCTCCCTTTAATGATGTTCCGAGAGATAGCAGCAACGCCGATGCAACGAGGCAACCCCATGATGTAACTTTGGCTCTTGTATACATCTTTAAATAATCGTGGATTTGTGAAGGGTGTAAATCGTTCGTCATAAGTTACTCCCTAAAATATTTTGATTTTTAGGGGAGTAAAGGCAATATCACCCCTACCCCTATCAAAAAAACTCTAAAAGTTAGTAATCCCCTTAACTCTGGAATTGCGATTAAATGCCATACCCCTACAACTGCTACACCCAACAGAAGTAGAACCGCAAGCCTTACGAAACTCGGCAACGGTTGGAGCCAGATACTCATCAACAACGCGGGAATTGTGACCATTGAAAGACAGTCATAAACCACATCACCGATATTTTCGGGAAAGGCGATCGCGTTTTCTACCCCTCTCCTAAATTCGGTCATTCTATTACTGGGTACTGCTTGCGGTAGTTGGGAGTAGTTCCCTCCACTGTTGGGAAATTCAAAAACAATCTTGTTATCCTGCGACTCACTTTGCATGAAGCACTCCCTGTTTAAAACCTTGATATTCCAACTGACAAGAATTAATTTGTGCTTTCAAATTACTGTTTTCACTGAAAAAATGAAGGGCAACAGCTATAGCTGCTACCCCTAAGATTATTGGGGTAGCATCTTTGGTCATCGTTTATTTAAGTAATCCATTGTTCCGTTTATGGTTTGTTGGTCGGATTCTGTCCGTCCCAGATTCTCTTGTGTTGGGTCATCACTTGCGATAACTTGACTCGCTTTTTCTGCTAACTCGGACGGTACGCCGTTATCGGTTAATGTGCGTACTGAAGCATCGTAAAGACTTTGATTGAATGGTTCGCTCATTTTCTCTCCCCATCCTCAAGCGGGTTAATGGTGCTTATGCAATGTTGGTCAGAACTACTGCTTTGTGCTTGTTTTAGCGCGGTTTCTGTACTCTCATGGGGAGTTACTTTGAGGTCGTATTCTTCCGAGTTGGGCTGCTTATCCCACTCCAGAACGTAGATTTTAAAATTGGTTTCTGACATAATTAATTTGTTGTTTTTCGTTTGTGGCGGAACACACCTCATAAGGCGATCGCATTTCTTGGTAGAGGGCGATCGCCTTTTAAATTCAAAATGGTATTTCTTCAGTTGGGCATTGCTTGCAGCTGCAATCAAAAGCTTTGTCGTAATCAACGCTCCGGTTACAGCGGTAGCAATAAGCTGGTTCGGTGTCGGAATAGTTAACTACGTTTCTTAGTCGGTACCGCTGGATAAGTTGGTTAATTAATTTGATTAATCGTTTCATCTTCAAAAATCTGCTTTATCTATTGCAGGGTTAGATTCGAGATGCACGCGGTACGCTTGTCCGTAAGTTGTGGGCAATGTCTCCCTAGTTTGTAAATCCAAACTTTTAGACCGAGTTATTTTTTGCATAAGGTGACTACCATCTGATGCAGGACTATAAAATTCATAATTCTTAATACGGTTCCATTCAGTTGGTTGTTGTTCTACTCGCGCTTCGTATCTGAGTAGTGGCATTTCAGATAGGGACTTTACCACCGGGATACCGCAGGTACGCCGTTTCACCTTTGGCTTGGTGGTGTCGTTGGTAGTAGCTGATTTCCCGTTGGTACCGGGTTTATCTACTGTCTGTAACTCGCTCATGATTATTTAATCCTTGAAAATTGCACATAGAAGTCCGTCGCGGTGATATGCCTGTGTTCACCGTGTAGCAAAGGTTTTAATTGGTTTGATTTTTGCTGATAAGTCTTATAGTATCTGTAGGGTACAAAAACATCAACCCCTACATAAACAATTGAGAATACAGTAGCAGTGTAGATAATATGGACTTTACAGATATAGAATTACTATGGATGCCAGAAAAAAGAACAGGTCAAGACTTGGTAAGGCTTTACCTTCCTGCCGAGCTAAAAGAGAGATTTAAGCTGTACTGCCAGCTTAAAGGGACAAATATGACCGAAGTCGTAAAAGAACAAATAGAAAAATTAATTAATTCAAAAGACTTCTCTAAGCTTCTAGAAGAAAGATTAAAGGACTCTGCTAAACCCAAAAAAGATAAAGGTGCAGCATGACCGATTCGTCTCCTGACAAAATAAAACGGTCAAAGAAAAAGTTTGACCCGGTGACAGAAACACGGGATTGGTCATGTGCAGCAAGTGAAGAAAAATGTTTGAGAATCGCCCTTAACACCAATAGGCAAGTAGTAGAAATAATCGATACAGAAGATGAACCATTACCAATTATTTGTATTTTTGAGGATATAACCTATGACTGAAGCAGCAATATTAGTACCCATAAATCAGTTAACCCCAATGTTCGCAGCGATTGGGCATAAGGATTATTCGGAATTCAAAAAACTAGAATTAGCGTTTGCAGAACAGCACGGTGTAGAAACATGGGAAGATGTTTTCAATTTTCGGGTTCTACCAGCATTAGATAAAGACGCTAAAAGCTGGTTACTCGTTCAAAAGTGCAGTAAAGGTTACACGGTTAGGGAGATGGTATGAGACAGTTACTGACAGCAAAATCTCTTAATTCTATGTCAAAAATGTACGCGGGACTGAGCATCCAGGGAAAACAGCATCGGTTCCCGTACCTTTCACTAACTGTTGATTGTAGCGATTTCCTTGAAATTCCTTATTCTTACTCGATTTGAAAAACCTGAAACAGCGGTGATAACTACATTTACCGCTGTTTTTATGTGCATTACCGTTTCTTACTTTTTACTGAATAGTTTGGATACCGGATGAAAAATGGAACTAAAAACAGGACTAGCAGTAATTACAGGTGGAAGATACAGCATTAATCACAACGAAGGTACAGCGATGGCTAATGTCATTCCACCACCAAAAATTAAAAACCTTGATTGGGTAAACCTTAGCGATAGCCAAATATGGTTAATTTCCGAACTAATGGCTGAATGGGAGATAATCGCACACTGGCTTGTTTCCTACCGCACTAGGGCTGTAGATACAAAGCAGTTACCGTTTACGTCACAGGACTTTTTAAATCAAAGAGCAAAAGCCGAACTTTACAGCATCCAGCTTGATTTATGTGCCGAAGCATGGGAGGCGATTGAAATTAGAAAGACATATCCCACTCCTTACGATTGGTGGGAAAAGTGCATGAGGGATATTCAAAACAAACAGTTAGAAGAAATATTGGCAGGTTGGGACGGTATACCCAAAGGGAAGGTAGAAGACAAGGCTCGGAAGTTGCTTAGTCACCTGAAAAACGGTTCTATTCCGTTTGAAAATTCTCACAGCTATGAGCATTTGCATAAACTTTTTGAGTGCGCTATAGCCATCAAATCTAAGAAGTGGCAAGTTGAGGAATATCATAGCGATAGAGTAAGCAAAGCTTGGAACAATTATCTTGATGCTTTTAAAGAGTTACCAAAGGAGTTGAAGCGCAACAGCGATATCAAAGCAATGACCATAATGGGGAACCGACTTTATTACCGCGACCGGAATACCCTCAGACCGATATCAACTGTACCCGCGTCAATAGAAGCTCTATTAAATAAACAATCTAAATTTAAAGTAATTGTCTAACTTACAGTATTATTCAATACTTATCTTAGAACTTATGTACTGAATATTCGCGCTAAAGTTGCGCTCGCAGATATAGGTTTTGTAAGATTCAAAAGTCTAGTAAAAAAAGTTGGAGCAGCCAGGGGAATAAAGACGTAAAGCCTAAAAGAAAAGCCTCTAGTAGCACAGTGGAGTAAAGCAACAGCACAGTCTAATCGGACATAAGATATCCGAGAAAGTGAGGAAAACTTCTCACTATGCAGTCAAAGTCAACCCGACTGCCTCAACTCAACTCGTATTTTATTTATATCAAAAAAAGCTGCGCTAGGCGATCATGTTTACCCCACCCTGACTGCTCCAAACATCATCATTTTGGAGTAGATTAATGCCAGATATGCATAATGCGAGCGTATCCCCCCGCTCGCACGCACAAAAAAAAGCTTATACAACAACAATTGTAGAGCAATGCCCCCCCAAAAAGCAATCTTTTGAAAAACCGATAATCTTGGTGCGAGATAGCTTTCTCACAAAACTGCACATCGGTTTTGAAGTTTACGAATTTTCTGAAACCGAAAAGTTGCCACAAGAAAGAAACGTTTACATATTTGACGACTGCGATACCTCCGAAGTACAAATCAGAAAAGCAGCTTGGAAGTTGGGGAGAGAGTGCAGTATTCACAGTGTAAGACAATCACTTGATTCTCTTTCAGGAGGTAGTAAACGTGCGGCTGCGGAATTATCGGAACAGGTAATCGAGTTTGCACAACCCTATAAAGATTGGTCGGCGCGGCGTAATGACGAACCCCTAACAATCAACGATGCAAGAGAAATTGCAGAAGCTGCATACAAATCTCCCCTTAACGATATCGATCGCCAGACAGAACTTGCAACTTTAGCTGCAAGAGTAGAAGCTTATAGTAAAGCAGCGGGGTATCAGTGGAGCAAAATTGTGGGAAGATTAGAAGATGAATTCCGCAAGGAATTACAATCGCGTGGTTTATCGGAGGATAACAGCGATGATGATGAGCGATTGAGATTAGCTTTGCTCGAATTATCCCAAGAGAAAGACGAGATAAAGTATATCCGCAAACGCGCTCAAATTTGCAGCCATTACCGCATCAGCAAGCCAGAAGTAGAAAAATTAATCAAAATAACAGAGAGGAAAACCGCCACTAATTCCTTACAACGTCAATCCTTTGATGAATTGCTGGATATGGAAATCCAGGAGTTATCTTGGATGATTCCCGAATTACTACCAAAAGGGGAGATGGTAGTTTTAGCGGGTTCTCCAAAATGCGGTAAAACCTTGATGGCTATTGATGCAGCGTTTGCGATCGCAACGGGAGAAGATGACTTTTTGGGACTGCGAACGCAACAAGGTAAAGTGCTGCTCATCTCAAATGATGAAAATGCCAGGTCAACTAAATCCAAACTATTAAAACGTGGGTTCCGAAAGGGAGATGGTAAGAACCTGGAAGTAATTTTCAACTGGAATATCAACCAACTTTATGAACTAGAAGGGCTTTTAGATGAATTCCGTCCTGATGTTGTTATCGTTGATAGCTTGAAGTCAATCACCGCTTGCAATGCAGAGGTTAGCGAAAATAGTGCAGAATTCGCGAACAACATTTACGCGCTCAAAAATTTACTCAATCAATATAATGCTGCATCTATCCTTATCCACCACACCAATAAAAATAAGGATGCGATGGGGGTTCATAAGCTGAGGGGTAGTAGTGCGATCGCTGGTGCTGTTTGGGGAACGTGGCAACTCGACCACATTCCCACAACAGACCCCAACGATAAAAAGAAGCAAATAATTGACCCCCGCGACCCGAAAAGAATATTAGCGGTACACGCACGAGATGTAGAAGGGCAGTTGTTAAAACTGGAGTTTGACGCAGAACACAACAGCTTTGAGCGCATTGATAAAGAAGTTTTAAAAGAAAGTCAAAAATTGCGGGACAGAATTATTAATGTCCTTCAGCTAAATCCAGAAGGTTTATCAGGTCGTTGGGTTGTTGATTGTCTCGGAATGCAGGATAACAAGTATACGGTTTACAGCGAACTTAACCGTATGGAAGACAAGAAAATCATCTCTATCAAACAATCAAATACTGATAGGCGAGTAAGATTTTACAAACTAAAGAATCTTAATCACGTAGAAAAAAATATTAAGCAGCCGTCTGAAGATGGGGGGGACTCCCTCTCCCCCCCACCCTGTGTACCTTTGCCTAATAAATCTTCTGAATCTATTACTGATAAAAAGATTCAAGATATTAAGCAAAAAAATGAATTTATTAAGCAGGAGAGTGAATTTATTAAGCAGGATTTGGGAATTGAGCAAAATCATGAACCTGCTCAATATCTAAATCCTTTACCACACAATGAATCCAGCAGTTATATAGCAGAAAATACACATAGGGGGGGAGAGGGTGTCCCCTTAAAGTTATTCAGTTTTCCTACTGAGTGTGAAATAAAACAAACTCCACAACCCCAAATACAATTAGATAATCAACCTATTTCAGTGCTAAAAATTAAACAAACCGGAGGGGATATAAGCGGGTTTATTGGTTGCAATTTAGAAATTAGGGGGATGACTGGTTTAGTAATTAGCCGTGGGGTGATGATAGATGATGATGATTTCAATCGGGTAATTATTTTTGAAACCGAAAAAGGCGATCGCAAAAAAGCATCGTATCGAGAAGCTTACGTGATTAATTAAATTACCTAAAACTTTCAAGTACGCGATTCATAGCGTCTTCTCTAGAACAAACAGCCAAAACGGATCTATCTAATAATGATCCGTCGTTAAACTGCACTGGATAGTTTAATCGTTTGGTTACTAGTTGTGTACCTAGATTTCCTGAAACATATGTTAACGTTCCCGTGCGGTTTTGACAGTTAACTTTTTGAAGGGTATATGTCATCGAATTGAATCCACTACTAGTATTCCATCGCTCAACTAAGTCGATATATAAACCATTGCTAAACCTCTTAACTGACAGCGGAGTAACTATTGTAAAACCATCGGTGACAGTTACAACCTGAGCAGAAGCTGGGGTGCTGAGCATAGAAGTATAAACTAAACAACCTAAAGCAACGCTGGAAACAAACTTTTTCATCCTGTTACCTGATAAATACCATTCCAGCATCAGCGGTAAAACGTTGTTAAACTTCCGAGATAATTACCAATTATGGTTAAAGATTTCGTGTTGCCTGAGATTGTACGACTACATAGATAGTTCTTTTTTATACTATTAATCAACAAAACAATAATTAATAGCAACATATAACTTATTATGCGTTGTGAACTGAAAACCTTAATAATTCGTTCCTGTATCATGCAACTAGTTGCATGATGATGGCTGAATTGCCTATTATCTCGTTGTATATTGAAGCAGGAGTAAAATTAGTTTTACTAAACATCTTTTATACTACGCTTATATTTGTTCTAAGTATACCTGTACCGTCTCTCTGTGCCTGTATCCAAAAAAGGTTTTTTTGTTGCCAAGACGGAAACGGGTTGAGTATTGGAAGCATGTGCCACAAATTTTCGCCAAAAATCGGTTATTGATATTTACGCCACAATTTACGAACACTGATATTACGTACCCGCAATAACTGCAAACTTATTCACATATTGAGCCTTGAAAAGCTGTTTACGCAATCATTTTGAAAAGTTTGCTGTCGCTGGGCTGTTAACCGATCGCT
>JBARZF010000209.1:0-19620 GCA_049649675.1 Rivularia sp. (in: cyanobacteria)
GGGGTAGAGGGGGAAGAGGGGGGAGAGGGGGGAGAAAAATTTAGTAGTGCGAGCATCTTGCACGAAGGGTATCGAGCGAGCAAGATGCTCGCACTACTTTATACTCCCAATGATCAATTATCAATGATCAATTATCAATTACCAATTACCAATTACCAATTACCAATTACCAATTATCAATTACCAATTACCAATTACCAATTATCAATTACCAATTACCAATAACTAATTAAAATAACGAGCCATTATCTCATCTATTTGTTGTTCATCTGGTAGCCAGTAACTAGCATCAAACTCTCTACCATTACTAACTTCGCCGGGTAAAGTTACCATTTCTATATCCGAGCGATTTGTTCGGACACCAAAGTTAACTAGAGTCAATAAACTATCAAGGGTTAAATTTGTATCAATATTTTCTTTTATAGTACCGAGAATAATAGGAGAACGTAATAATGTTGCTGGATTCAATGCCTGTTTGATCAAGGCTTGCATGAGTAATTGCTGCCTTTCAATTCGTCCTATATCTCCTCTTCGATCATTACGGAATCTCAGTAATTGTAATGCTTTGTCGCCGTCAAGATGCTGCTCTCCCGCTTTCAAATTAATATATAAATGTTGGGAATCGTCTTGATATTTTAAATCCTTGGGAACGTTAACAGTTACACCTCCCAAAGCATCAATTAGTTTACCAACTCCCAAAACATTAATTCTAACGTAACCATTTATATCTATATTTCCTAAAAGACTACTAACGCTTTTAGCACTCAAATAAGCACCACCCAAACGATTAGCTGAATTAATTTTTATCAAACCATATCCTTCTATTTCTGTGCGGGTATCTCTAGGAATGGAAAGCATATTTATTTTATTATTTTGCGGATCGAACCGAATCAATAACATTACGTCGGAAAGTCCATCAAAGGAATTTACTTGCGGAAAATATCCCAAATCTTTACTTTCTTCCGGTGCATTTTGCGTATCTGGAGGAAGTACGCTCATTCCCATCACCAAAATATTTACGGGACGATTTAACTGTAAAAATTGTCCTCCATCTATAGCATTATCATCAAAAAATTCCGCTTTTTCTGGACTAAGATTAGCTTGCATAAACGGCTTGCCAGTCAAGACAATCCCAAATAATCCCCCTGCGACAGCCGACACAATCGCAAGTTGAATCATTTTCCCCAAAAATCCCCCCTTGCTTTTGGGTTGGGTATTTTCCTTATGAATCAATTCTTTCAATTTTCTCATAAATGAAATTAGGATGAGTAACTCGAATTTTTAAAGTAAATAAATTAATAAATAAATTACGGATTATTCAATCGCGCATTTATAATAACTACAATTCGGTTACTGCTGATTGCGTAAAATCTTACGGTAATCTCTCTAAAGATTCATGAGTATAATTATCTAATATTGATAATTGATAATTGATAATTGATAATTGATAATTGAAAATAAGGGAATGTCAAAATCAAGCTCTGTAAGCATGAAGAGATTTAAAACTATTTTTGATAGTTGGTTTGATTAATTTCATCAAAGTTTCTCGCAGTGCAACTTCAATCGGATGCTTTAACTTACCCATTTGTGCCGAGCGTAAAGACTGTTCCACAATAGACTTAGTACGCTCAAATCTCAGAGATTCATATTTACAAAAAGCTACTGCTGGCTCTGAATGTTCGATTAAACATTTAGTTACAACTATTGCATCTTCTAATGCCATACAGGCTCCCTGCCCTAAAGTTGGCAGAGTAGGATGTGCAGCATCACCCAGTAAAGTTATATTTTGCTGGCTCCAAGGTAAAGCTGGTACTCTGTCGTAAAGATCGGTTTTGATAATATCTGTTTCATCTGTAGCAGCAATTAATTCGGGAATCGAAGCAAACCAATCTTGGAACATATCTTCAAGTTCTTTTTTATGTCCAACTGCTGCATCTGGTTGATTTTCCCTAGCCAGTGCTGCTGCATACCAATACATCCTATTTTTATCAAGCATCATAAATCCAAACCCTTTTCCCCTTCCTAAAAACTCTCTGATATAGCCAGAGCGATATGTGTTGGGAATATGAGAGGTTAAACCCCGCCAAGTTGTAAAATTGCGATAAATCGGTGGTTGTTCGCCAAATAACTTGGTTCTTACTCTTGAGTTTAAACCATCAGCACCAATCAAAGCATCACCCTTAACCGTTAAACCCGATGCAAAATGAGCGCTAACTTTATTTTCGTGTAGCTCTAATTGCTCAAAAGTTTCTCCTAAAACAAATTGCTTTTCAGGTAATTTGCTTATTAACAGTTTGTGTAAATCAGCCCGATGAATAGCTATCGTTGGAAGTTCAAAACTATCTACAGGAACATTAACTAACTCTTTCCCTGACTGAGAATTGAATTGATAGTTCGAGGTAATAGCACCTACCCGCAAAGCTGATTCTAATAAATCTAATTTTCTTAATACATGAGTAGCGTTAGCCCAAAGTGCAATTCCAGCACCCACCTCCCGCAATTCTTTAACACGTTCGTAAACAACTGCTTCAAACCCATTACGATCAAGCGAAACGGCTGCGGCTGCTCCTCCAATTCCACCACCAATGACAATGATTTTTTTAGCTGAATGCATTTTTTTAAACAAATATATTCTGTATAACTAACTTACGCGATATTTAGTTATTGGTCAAATATTCCTGTATGGTTAAAAGTTTCAAGGCTTTTTTAATTAGACTTGCGCGTTGACAGGTGAAGAAAATTATCTTTATGCTGATTAACGCGCTTGTAAGTTTAAGGTTTCTGTATGGCTGACTCAACTAGAAAAAATCCCTCGTCAAAAAAAACCGTTCGTAGTCGCGATCGCGAAGCCACTCAAGCAGAAATTTTAGATGCATCTGTAGAAGAATTTGCGCTAAATGGTCTTGCGAATGCCCGTATTGAAACCATCGCATCCAATACTGGTGTTACGAAAGCGATGATTTATTACTATTTTAAGAGCAAAGAAGGTTTGTATCTTGCAGTACTAGAACGAGGATTTAATGCTTATATGCGACCGCTTCAAGACCTTTCTTTAGATAGTTTACCTCCGTTAACTGCCTTAGAAAAATTTGTACGTTCTCTGCTTTCAAACCTAGTCAAAAATCCTAACTGGCCGCTAATTATGTGTTATGAAGCACTACAAAATCAAGGAAAATATTACGAGCAAATAAATATTCACAGTATTGATGAAATATTGATTTCTATTTTAGAGCGAGGAATTATAGATAATAGCTTTCGCACTCTAGAACCTAGAATGACAGCTAATGATATTATTGGCATTTGCGTATTTTATTTTCTCAGTAGAGAAGGTCTTAAACACCTTTTTCCCGGTAAAAAGATGTTCGGTAAGCAGATGTTAGAATTACACATTCAACAGTCAATTGAATTAATTATGGCAGGAGTTCGGCACAGTTAAATGTGCCAAAAATTAACAATTACCTTCAAATCAAACTTGAGTATTTATCAAAATTTCCGTAGCGTCTTTTAAATTACTTTCAAACCCGCTCAACCCAAATAACCGCCGTTGCGAAAATGCTCCATCAACTAACAACAATAAATATTTTCCCAACTGTTCCGAATTTACAACACCTGCATTTTCAGCAAGCCCAGTTAAACGTTGAAGCATTTCTTTTTTATGTGCGATCGCCACTCGATGCCCTGGATAATCTAATTGAGGAAATTCGCTCGTAGTTATCAAAAACGGACAACCGTAACATTCGGGTTTCATCAATAGTTCGTCTACCCACTCGAATACTGCTAATAACTGCGCTTTGGGATTATCTGGATGCTTACCCACCGCAGTATCAAAACATTCCCAAAATAGGCGATTACCTGTGTCCTTCGGACACGCTTCGCTAACGGTAGAGCTTCGCTTAACGCGCTCTTCTAAAAATGCCACAATTAAATCATCTTTTGATGGAAAATATCGGTAAAGAGTAGTTTTTGCAACCTTCGATTCGGCAATTATCGTATCTACTCCTACAGCCCGAATCTCATACTGATAAAACAACTCGCTCGCTACCTCTAATATACGTTCTCGCGCCGAACTATTGGCTTTTACTGGGCAAAAATTGGGTAGTTATGCAACCGTTTCGTTGAATGTATTGCCAGCAGCACAACAGCAACGTTTGGGGGGAAGAGAAGTTTCTAAATTAAATTAGTTATCTTAAAGGTGGATTATTACAAAAAGTGGAATAGCCAGTGTAATCCTAATTGAAGAAGGTTGCTTACTAGCACTAGCATCAACACAGCGTAGAGAGAGAATCTAACTTTGTGGTTTGTGGAATCCTCTGTAGGTGTCGCGGTATTGGTGGAATCCGATACTAAGGGTATTGAAGAGGCAATTACTCCAGCTCGCTCTTCTTGCAGACAGCTAATTTTGGTAGTGGAATATTGGCTCCAGCCTCGTCGCTCTGCTTCTTCAAAGTCTTTGACACTCAAGCTTAAATGGGGGACTTTAACGTTGCGCTTACTAGCCATATTCAGAGCAAGCCGCAAATCCTTATGCAGTAATTTGACAGTAAAGGCGGGGTGTTGAGAGATGTCATCACAGCGTCGTGAAAACCAATAGTGTGGCAACCCGTGAATGTCTCCAGGGTTTTGAGCAAAAGATCCTAAGCGCAGGGTATCCCAAATTGTTTGTAATTCAATGCCCTGAGCTAAACCCAAAGTAATTCCTTCACTCACGGCTTGAACTGCGATCGCGTTCACGGCATTGTGAATCAGTTTGCATTTAGTTCCGGAGCTAATCTCTCCACAGTATAGAACACTATCGGCCATTAGTTGGAGCAGGGGCTGAACTTTGGAGAAGGTTTCTTCTGAGCCACCGGCTAGAACGGCTAAACCCATGCCCGTCTGGCTTTGGGCACCTACAGGGCAATCATTAAAAGGGGCATCTAACATCTCAACCCCCAATTTTTCCATAATTTGATTAAGTTTAAGTACTGTTTCCACGGAGTTGGTGGTAATGTCCACGTAAACACTACCTTGTTGCAATCCTTCACAAAGGTTGTGTTCGCACTCCATCGCCGCACTCATAACATCAGCCGGAGTAGGTAGGGAAGTAAAAATTACCTGGGAAGAAATGGCAACTTCGGCACAACTATCAGTGATGCGGGCACCGAGGGGCTGCAACTCAGCCATAGAATCTGGATTGATGTCGTAGACATAAACTTCATAGCCGTGGGCTAGAAAATTAGCGGCTTGTCGCCCTCCAATGTTGCCACAACCGATCATACCGAGAATGGGACGATTGAGGGAGGATTCAGTTGTTGAATTGCTGTTGCTTGTTAACATATATTGCTTGATTTCCGTATTAGATGATGACGAGCTGCATTAAAAATCGGAATAATCCTAAAGCCTGATTCCCGTATTAATGTATTTAGGCAAACGCCATTACCGCTTTGCAAACTAATATTCTACCGGAAAGCCGCTCAATCACTGTTATTTTTGCTGAAAAACTTGTTAACTATATAGGAGGTTTTGACCTTCTGTGCAAGATGTTCCCTTTATGGTAGGTCGGAAGTTGCGTATTTAAACAGGGAACCACAAGCTACGCGAGTTTTTGCCGCAGCGCTACTCCACAATTTAAAAGCGACATCTTCCAAAGTCTCTCCATCAACTTCGAGTAGAACAGAAATCACGCTGATTCTACCGAAAGACCAAAATAAGCCTGCTTCTATTAAATAAGGCTCGTTGGTTTCTGCGTGTATGCGGAAGTCGTACAGAGAGTAATCGCGACAACCTAAAGCGATATGTGCCCGTTTGGCAGCGCGAGCGAGTTTCTCGAACAGTTCTGGAGTGACATTAGCCGGACAAGCCCTTCTCGAAGCAGTGTTTCTATTTTGCTGTGGGGTTCCGTCGGGTAGAAATTCTAGCTTATCCTCTACGGTTCTAATCGGTTGTTCATCTGTCATAAAATACTCTATTGTGGACGGTACCCATAACTTACCGTCGCGCTCTACGACAGCTACACGTAGTTCTCTTCCAGGAATGTAATCTTCAATTAATAAAGTCTGGTCATATTCAAACCCAACTCGCAATGCTTCGGCTATTTCTTGTTCATTCTTTACCAAAGTTACTCCTAACGAATTGTCTTCGGAGTTAGGTTTGACGATGAATGGAGGTTTCATTGTCAGGGTATCACCTTGGCGGAATTGTTGCGCCTTAGCAACTCGAACACCAGATGCAGATACAACGCTTCGTGACTGGGCTTTATTGGTTGCGAGTGCGGTACATTGTGATGGCGATCCGACTACGGGTAAGCCAATAATATCCTCGAATAACGAGCGAAAACTTGTCATACCTGGGAAACAGAACATATGGGGAACTACAACATCGAGAGTTGGTAGTTGAGAAATCATCTCCTGGAGTGACATTTTTTCTGAGAGCTCATCTAAGGAAGATCCCAACTGCCAAAATCCGTCAGGATGTACAAGAGCATAGTGACTCTTGACTCCAACAGGTTGTACAACTTCCTTTGCATATAAAATTGACAAGTTGTAGTAGAACTTAGAAACGCGAGAACCCGCAAGGTGCAATACTCGTAATTGGGATATCGTAGCTGAAGTCGAGAATGAAGATGATGTTTGAGCTTGATGCATATTTTTTCTAAAATATAATTTTATGCTAAATACAGTAATATCATGTCCCCGTCCTTATAAGTCATATCTGCTTAGATAATCGTGCATTCAGATGTCCGGTTGCTTGTCATCTTTTAGCCCTACAAAAATGGCGCTTCTTTAAGACTGCTCTTCTCTAGGCTTTTTATTAATGTCTGCAACAGCCAATACTTAGGAAGCTCTCGATCGTGGTGTTGGGTTATGCCTTCGCTCTACCCAACATAACGTCTAAAACACGGCCTTTATGTGTATAGTCATAACTGTAATAAAACTACCTTGGCCATATAGCGAATTTGCGTCTTTGTCAATTACAGTTTTGTGGGATGGGCATCCCTGCCCGTCCGATTTCAATCAATTTTTTCGTATTGCACTCAATTGAAAACCGCTATGGTATCGGGCTAAATTCCATCGCGGTTAAGCTTGTTCCTGTGGGAATGATTTGTTCTAATTTAAAACCACTAGCTGACAATAAATCCTTATATTCCTGTTCGGTGCGCCAGTAACCACCTGGATTTGTAATCATCATCTGTACGGCAGCCAAAGCTGGCATAGTTCCATCGGGATATTCTACAGGAGCGCCAAGAGCAGGAACTACGGTTTGTAGAAGTATTAATTTACCATCTTTGGGGAGAGCTTCCTTACAGTTAGTAAGTACCTTAATTGAATCCTCTTTACTAAACACTGACAGAAAATACTTCATTACAATGGCATCGGCACCTTTTGGCAAGGGTTCCAAAGCACTGCCACCAACAACTTTTACTGCACCATTAATTTCATATTTTGCAAAGTTATCAGCAGCAGTTTCTACTTCATGAGGTAAGTCAAACAAAATGCCTTTACAGCCAAATCTCTTGACAATATTGGCAATTAATGTTCCTTGATTTCCTCCTACATCCATCACCGTTTCAAAACGACCAAAATCATAAACTTCAAATAAAGAATCAACAGCTTCATTAGTTAAAAAACTCATGGCATCGTTGAACAGGTTTTTACTTTTGGGATTATGTGTCATATAAGAACTGTAAAAATCTTCCTTTTTAGCTAGTTCAAAAGGCACTTCTCCAGTCTTTAAACTGTTTTCCAATTCCCTCCAACCATCCCACATATTAGGTTCTGTAATATGCATTAAGAAATCACCAATAGATGGGGAACCATTACTAATCAGAAGTTGTGATAATTCTGTAGCGGCAAAAACCCGTCCTGGTTTTTCTGCAATTACACCTAAATGAGCTAAAGCTCGCAGCACAACATAAAGCTTATCGACTTTAGTCTCTGTTTTTTCTGCGATTTTTTCAACAGTTAAAGGTCCATATTGTAACAAATCTGGTATACCTAAATTTGTCGCAACATAAACGCACTGACTTTGCCAAAAACCGTAGATGATTCTGTAAATTTTCTTCTTAGATTCCGATCCAGAGCCTAACATAATTAATTCCCAAAACTTATACTTGTACTATTTTAAACTACTATTCAATCGTTCTGCTAATACCTTTATATTTGGTTGCTTCACGAATGAATAATGATTGCCAGGAACCAACTGAAGCTCAATATCGGCGGCATCTAAAATAGCATACAATTCTACCCAAACCAACTGAGGATCGGGTGCCTGAAAATGTCTTTCTCGCGGTCGAAAAACTGTTACTTTTCCCGGATAAGAACGACGTTTATAGGCATAAGTAGCTTTTAAAGTTCCTACCATGACATCTATAAAACGTCGATTTTGTTCGCGACTAGCTTCTGGTGGAAATAATCCCGCTTTTTCGGCTTTATCAATAATAAACTCGATTTTTTCTTCTGGGTTCAATCCTGCTAATTCATCTTCGCTGACAAACTTTTCAGTGCCAAAAGCACCTCCAAAGTATCGACTTAATGCACCTGTTAAATACAAATTATCAATTTTTTTATTAGAGTCTAGTAAAATGGGAACCCAAGAATCTAAAATAGCCAATAAACTTACTTCTCGCCCTTGCTCAAGTAACTGTTGTGCCATTTCAAATGCAACCACTCCGCCAAAAGACCAACCCCCAATTTGTAATGCTCCTTCTGGTTGAAATTCTTGAATATTTTTGACATAAAACTTAGCCATGTCTTCTACCTTAGTGAAGACTTTTTCTCCTTGATTAAAGCCTTGTGCTTGTAAACCATAAAAAGGTCGATCGTTACCTAAAATCTGGGACAATTCTTGATAACAAAGTACGTGTCCGCCTGCGGGATGGACGCAGAAAAATGGTTGTTTATTACCTTGGGTTTGAATCGGAACTAAACTTGAAGTTTTTTGTTGTTTTTGCTCTCGGATTAAAGAAGCTAAATCTTCTACTGTACGATTTGTAAAAAGTGTTGATAAAGGTAATTGTTTATCAAAGCGGCGCTGAATTTTCGCCATCAAATTGATTGCTAAGAGAGAATGTCCCCCCAATTCAAAGAAATTATCTTTAACTCCAACTGGGTTAATATCGAGAATTTCTGACCAAATTTCTGCTAATTGTTGTTCGATGCGATCGCGTGGTGCAACAAAATTATCGCTCTGACTAAAACTAGAAATATCGGGTGCTCTTAGAGCGCGACGGTTAACCTTTCCATTTGCTGTTAATGGCAGTTGCGACAAAAACACAAAGGCTGAAGGAATCATATAGTCAGGTAATTTACTTTGGATAAACTCCCGCAAGCTAGTAAGACTCGGTTGAGATTTCACATTTACTATATAGGCAACTAAACGTTTAACTCCTGGAGTATCTTCCCTCGCCATAACTAAGCTTTCTCGAACTTGATGATGTTGAGTTAAAACCGATTCAATTTCTCCTAACTCAATCCGATTCCCCCGAATTTTGACTTGATTATCTAAACGCCCTAAATATTCAATATTACCATCGGGCAGATAACGAGCTAAATCACCTGTCTTATAAAGTAATGGGTATTCAAAATCATCTACAAAAGGATTTTCAATAAACTTTTGTGCTGTTAACTCTGGGCGATTCAAGTAACCCCGTGCTAACTGTACCCCACCTAGATACAATTCTCCAGCGACTCCAACGGGAACTGGTTGTAAATGTAAATCCGGATTTAAAATGTAAGTTTGGGTATTGGCAATGGGACGACCAATCGGTACACTGTTATATTGAGTACCGGGTTGACAATGCCAGTAGGTAACATCAATAGCAGCTTCGGTAGGGCCATAAAGATTATGTAATTGTGCCTTTAAAATAGCAAAAAACCGTTCTTGCAAGGCAATAGATAAAGCTTCTCCACTACAAAATACATTTCTCAAACTGCTACAAGATTTAATATCGGCAACTTCCAGAAAAATCTCAAGCATGGAAGGGACAAAATGAAGCGTGGTAATTTGTTGAGAGTCAATTAGTTTAGCCAAATAATTAGGATCTTTGTGCCCTTCTGGTTTAGCAACTACTAACCGCGCACCTGTAATTAATGTCCACCAAAATTCCCACCCAGAAACATCAAAACTAAAAGGGGTTTTTTGTAATACGCGATCGCCCGAGGTTAATTGGTATTCATCCTGCATCCACAAAATCCGATTAACCACTCCTTTATGGGTGTTCATTGTTCCTTTCGGTTTTCCCGTGGAACCGGAAGTGTAAATGATATAAATTAAGTTATCTGGAGTAACATCACTAACCGGATTTTCTTCACTTTCTGTGGCAATAATCTCCCAATTTGAATCTAAATCAATAACAGTCCCTTGATATTCGCTTTGGGTTTCTCGTAAATAATTTTGAGTTAGTAAAACCGGAACTTGTGAATTTTCTAATATATAATTAATCCGTTCGGTGGGATAAGTTGGATCGATGGGAACATAAGCACCACCAGCTTTTTGAATTCCCAACAATCCAACTACCATTTCTAAGGAACGCTCTACACAAATTCCTACCTTAGTTTCTGGTTTTACTCCCAATTTTTGCAGATAATGTGCAAGTTGATTTGCCCGACTATTTAACTCGCGATAAGTTAATTCTTCACCTTCAAAAACTACTGCTACTGTTTGTGGTGTTTTCTCTACTTGTGCTTCAAATAATTGATGTAAACAGTAAGAATTATCGTAATTTGTTTTCGTATCGTTCCATTCTACCAATATTTGCTGCTTTTCCCCTTCACTCAGCATCGGTAATTTACCTACTGTTGTCTGAGGATTTTCTACAATTGCTGCAAGTAAATTTTGGAAATGTTCGGCAATTTTAGCAACCGTTGCAGCTTCTAATATATCGGTATTGTACTTAAATTCAGCACTAAAAAATTCTGGTAAATCTATTACTTCTAAACTAATTTCAAAATCTGTATGAAGTTGTGGTAGTTGATAATGTTCTAATTTTAATTCTTTTGCTTCTAATAGTTTTTCCTGCTTTGCATAACTAAAAGCTGCTTGACAAATAGGAGGATGACTCAAGTCAGATGATTTAATTTGTTTGACGAGTAAAGCAAAGGGATAATCTTTATAGTTATCTATTTCAAATAATGTTTTACTAACTTTGCTCAAAAATTCTGTAAATTTTAAATTTGGGCAAATTGAATCTCTAACAACCCTAACATTAGTTAGATTACCAACAACTTCTTGAAATGATGGTTTATCTCGCTGCAATAAACCGATAAGAATATCTTCAACTCCGGTGTAGCGGTAAAGCAGCACTTTAAATACTGTTAATAGTATCTCTTCGACTTTTAGCGATTGTGTTAAAGCAAATTGTTTGATTTGTTGACTTAATTGCGGTTTTATGCCGAACTTTATCGAAGCGCCGTTGTAAGTTCTAATAGTTGGACGAGAAAGATTTGTTGGTAACTCTAATATTGGTAATTCATCACCTAACTTATTCTGCCAATAATTACCTGCTTGTTTTCCTGACTCACTCCACAGAAAGTCTAATTCTTTTTTTATATAGTCTTCGTAGGATGTATTTAGTGCAGGTAAATTTGGGCGAACTCCATTTAAAAGGGATTCATAAATCGCCACAAAATCTTCTAATAATATTAATAATGAATCTGAATCTCCAGCAATTTGATGAACGGTAAATAATAAAATATGTTCTGTTACCGAACGACTAAATAAACAAGCACGAAATACCCCACCACTTTCTAAATTAAAAGGACGTTTTACCTTTTGTAATAGCTGCTGGTTTAATTTATCATCGCTCGCCAGAGAAGCATCTATTGTTTCAAAATCGATCTTAACAGTTTCCCGAACTTCTTGAATTATTTTTTCATTTTGTTCGTAATAGATACTACGAAGAATAGAGTGACGTTGTGTTAATGCTTGCAGCGTATTTGTTACAGCTTGAATATCTACAGCAGATTTAATCCGAACCGAAGCGGATATTTTGTCACTAAGACCTGTAGGGTTAAGTTTATATAGAAACCAATTGGCTTGTTGTAGGTGAGAAGTAGAATTTTGTTGTACGGTAAACATGACTTAACTTATATTATTTAGACTTGCGATGAATCGAGACTCGACCAAAATTATTTCTCCTTTCTCTATCATGCTTGTTAAAAAGAGTTCTAAACGCGAATTATGTAGTAAAACTCCCATACAGACGGGAGAAGCCGCGAAGTACAGCACTCGCAATTGCTGTATTCTGGCTAAAGTCGGCAATAAAGATGAATTTTCTGATGCCATAAATTTATACTAAATGTAATCTAAATACATTAATATCATGTCCGCGCCCTTGCAAGTCGCATACCCCGAAAGAAATAGTGTATTTAAGTGTCGGGTTGCTTGTAAAGTGGTAAAATTAAAAATAGCTTAGCCTTGAGGGCTAAACGAAACAATTTTAAGTTAATTCATTCGCAGGCATCTTGACGAAAAACAAAAACAGTGTCTATTTGAAGTTAGTCAGTTTATTGTGAAATTTTAAACCATTCTCAACAAGTCTAAAAAAATGCTGTTTCTTCCCCTGTTAGATATTCTTCGTTGCCTGTTCCCCGTTTTCCGTTCCCTATCCCCTGTTTCCTTTACTTTTCTCCAACTATACAGACAAATTGTTCTTTGGGTTGAGAATTCATAATCCACTGAATATTTTTAAAACCCACAGCTTTCATTAAATACTTTACTTCTTCAATGTCATATATCTGAAAACCATGTTTGGGAAGAGTTGTTTGTTTGAGAAATTGTTTGCAATTAAAACAAATAACTAACGAACCTTTTTCTTCTAGAATTTGATAGAGTTGAGTTAAAGTTTGTTTGACATCCGACCAAAAATAAATAGTATTAACCGTGCAAATTTTGGTAAAATTGTGGTCAAAAGAGGCTTTGTTTACAGTATTGCTACATTCTAGTTGTAACTTACCCGTTTTTATATCTGAAGCAAAACGCTTTCTACAAAACTCAACCATTTCCGGAGAAGCATCTATACCAGCAACAGATTTTACTCCCGGATGTTTGAGAATTTTATGAAGCAAATAACCTCCACCAAAGCCTAATTCTAAAACGCGCTCCGAGGCGGATTCCAAATTCAACATTCTTAATGCAAGTTTATTCATGGCAGCATTATCTCTATTCAAAACTCTAGAAATAACTTGCTTACCAAACCATCCTGAAGGCTGACGAAGTTGCGATGCGAGAAATTCACTAATCATTATTTTCTGAACCTAGCTATTTGGGAGCCACACCTAAAAAATCTACTATTACTTACAGACAAAATTAAGGACTCACACTAAATCTTGATATACAATAGTAAATTCAAGCATTCCAGAAGAATTTGTTTAAAATTTAGTTAAGATTAGTTACATTTTCCCTTTGTCATAAATTCGGGTGGTTAGATATCTGCCTTGGAATAAATTAAGTGGCTTATCACCAAGTTGTCTGAAGACGACTAAAGATATAATGCTTAATCTTCCAGGTTCAAACTGGTAACTAAGGTTGTGCCGCTGTGCCTCCAGCTACTGATGGTGCAAGATGTGAAATGCAAATACCTTTCTTAATACAAGGGGAGAGCATAAAGGAGATTAATTCATTTGTGCAATATCAAGATTCTTCCCCATCTTGCTTTTCAACAGCTTCTCTAACAACTTCAACTTTTAATTCTAGTGCTTCAGCGATTTGTTCTATACTCAAACCCATTTTTAGCAAACCAGGAATTGCTTCAAGCTTCCCTTCTCGTTTAACTTCTTCCTTAACCTCTTGTTTCACTTCTTCTCTAACTTCCTGATAAAATCTAGTCTGCTGCCATTCGGTTAATCCAAACATCGCTTCTAACTCCTGTCTACTTTGATTTGAAAATTTATAAATCAACTATAGAGAAAGCTTGATTTTCTAAGGATGCTGCCAATATTCTATACAACTTCTCATAATGTTAGTGTTAATTTCTGAGCGAATATTTAACGTATCTCGCACAATTGTAGAAAGCTCGCGAAGTTTATTCCACTCAGGTAGTTTGAAAATTATTTCGTTACTAATATCCTCTCCAAATTTTTCGTCTATAAAACCTGTTAAACTGAAAAGATTATTAAAGGATTCAAATAATTCTTTAGCTTTATCATCAATTGGTTCGTCTAACCGAATTAATATAGAGTTTAAAGATGCATTGTAGTCATTTACTAAAATTACCAAAGCATTATCTGTTATTAAATCTCCGTCTGGAAAGTCGTATTTTCTTTCTAGCTTTAGTTCTGGTATAAACTCTATTTGCTGTTGTTCGGCTAAACCAAAAAAAATTATAAGCGGTCCTTTTGAAGCCAATATATTTTTTACTTCTTCGTTTAATATCAACATAAGGTTAATCTTTTATTCTATATCTACTTACCATCGGAAATTTCAACCTCAGCAGATTTATTAGATTTCCAAGCTTTTTTTAAGTTTTGAAATAACATTGCTCCACCCGTAAATAACATCCACAATAAACCTAAACCGTTGAGTAAAACGTAAATTGGTTCTAAAGTTTTTCCTAAATATTCACCTTCATGTAAAACCATTAAAAAATGAACTTGATTTCGAGATAACCCGAACCAATCTTTGGAAATGCGGTAAACAACTCCTGTAGATACTGTGATTAATAATGGAAGTATGACAATTGGAGCAATGGTGAGATGTAATTTTCTTAATAGCTGCTTTTTCATGATTCAACTCGGATATATTATCTCTGGAATCATTTTAAATAGAATTGGAAACAAAAAGCGATTTATATCTTACTATTGCACTATTATCAACACCGCCTTAGGATAAATTCTTGCGCTGCATAAACCTTCGTCTGATAAATCTTACATATTGCACTATTATCAACACCGCCTTGGAATAAATTCCCAGGCTAAAACGCAAAGTCTGATAAATCAGACTGAGTATCGCTTTTAGTACGTTTTAACGTACTTTGTATATTAGCCTTGAAATTAATTTCAAGGTGGGGATTTAAACTTAACGTCAATGGTGCAAGATATTAGCTTTATTCTACTTCTCCATTACCAGGAATTGGAAAATCTTCTGCTGAGTAATTTTGATTGGCATAATTAATCGCACGCTGAATTGTTTCTTCCATCCAAGGTATAAACACAGCATTAATATCCCCAGTTTTAGAATCAATTCTTCTTAAAATGTAAGTCTTTTTAACACCTTTATTTTCAAGTTTGAAAAGAGTATATTCTTGTATTACCTCTTGTTCTATTTCTTCTATTAAAGGTAATTCCTGAGACAAACGAACTGCTCCGATACCTTGAATCAATGCTTCTTGTAAGTCGTTATATTTTTCCTCGAAAATCCATTGAGTTTGCCATTGATTTGGATGGACACTGCCGTATTTTTCTCGTAAATATGCGCCATTGTATGCATATAGGGAATATCCATCTGCAAATTGAATAGCTGTTTCTCCTTCGCCGTGAATTTGGTTATCTTCATTGACTAAAATTTTTGTTGGTCGTTCGCAGATAATACAGAGATTATTAATACCAAAAATCCAACCGCAATGTTTTACAAGACCTTGCAAAGCCGACCATTTTTGCGATTTGTGGGGATAATTGAGTACTGAAATCGCAAAATCAAGCCAAATACAAGAGATTGAACAGCTAGAGGTAATTACGGGAGGATTTTCTAATAAAAACTTTTGTTCGGAAGGGGATAATCCAGGAATAATTAATTCTCTAAATTTAGGATGTTCTACCCCAGAAATTTTTGCGATTAAACTACTTTGGAGCATCTGCTTGAGCCATCCTTTAAATAGCAATTCTTTACCGGGAATCCAACCTAATTGTTGATCGAGCGCTTCTGCTGTCATACCAAAGGATTCTTGCCATTCTCCTGGTTGTTTATTCTCCATTATCCTTGAGAATTCAGGTTCTCCTTGACGAGTCATTTGTTTATTCAAATTATCGAATAATGGAGTTGCTCCAAGGAATGATTGTTCGACAACATCATAAGTACTCAAATCTTCGGGAAGACAGTTTTCAATATGTTTTTCCAAGGATTTATAAGGTTCTGTAGAAACTTGTGCTAGCAAATCGTGAAGCGGTTTTGTTCCAGCATTTTGCTGCTTATTGATAATTTTGATAGTTTCCCAAGCTGCTCTAGCAAATTGAAAAAAATTGTTTTGGACTTCTTGTCGTGAGGGTTGAGGATTTTCTTGAGGAGTTTCCACATAAGACTGAAGTCGCTCTAAAGCAGCACGGGGACTACTACAAAAAATCACCTCGGGTTCTGGTTTACCCATGACAGCGTAAGCACCTTGTACTGCTGCCTTTGCTCGATTCTGCTGAATTGGCTCAGTTGATAGATAAATTCGCTTCCATTTCTCCTGATATTCAGGAATTAAAGCTTCTTGCTCCGGTGTGAGAAAATGAATTCGTGTCATTTGACTATTTGGTAGATATCTGAACGCTTACGATTATTGTTCCCGAAAAACAATTGAAAATTACTATTAAAACTATCTCTGTCTACTTCTTTCCTCCGCGCTCTCTGCGTATAATCCGTAATCTTCAGCTATAAAACTGTCAACTCCTCGATAAATTCGCGATAAAACTGCTCGTGAGAACCCGCAAAATTATCCATCCCCTGTTTTGTTAAATATCCCCTTTTACCAGTATGGGGATTTTCTACGTAACTATAAATCCATTTTGAAAGCTTAGGATTTTCGCTCCAGCTAATATTAAACGCTGCATATTTCGGGAAAAACACCATGTCTGCGTAAGCATCAATATTATCGTGAATCCACCATGCCAGTGCCGTCCAATCTTCAGTTTTTGTATAGTAAGGTAAAAATGAATTGACAATAATACAGGCTGTTGCTCCCATATATCCATCTTTATCTTTTACATCCCAGATGTGCTTTGCTCCCGTTTGATTCATTACTCGCACAGCTATACTGATTTTTATTTTCTGCTCCTTTAGCGTTTACCGCACGGGAACGATAAGCCGAACGAATGCTGATTCTACCGAGAGCATCTTGAATTGGCTCAAGTACGTTTTCGCAAAGTTTGGTACCAGAGGCGATCGCTAAATCAATATCGTCTGGAATATTCGGTATAGCTTCGATTTGAGAAATTTAGGAATATAAAAATTCTCGCATGAAAAAATTTTTAGAGAGTTGAATTCTTCCTAATTCTTCCAAAGCTTTAACAGTTTGCGGTTTTCTCATAAATTAAAATAATTATTATTCAGAAGTAGGAATTTGACATCTTTTCAAAGGTTGTCCGTTAACAAGATGACTCTCAACAATCGCGCTAACATCGGCAGGCTTGAGATTACCGTAGAAATGACGATTGGGAAATAGTAATTTTCGTAATTTCATCCGCAATTTAGTCGGGAGCCAAGAGAATTCGTTACGATTGGGCTGACAAACCAGCGCAACTGCTCCAGCTTCGCAATTATCCAAACAACCGGATTTACGAACTTGAACGGATTCACCTAATTGCAGACGAGTAACTTCATCTTGAAATTTTTGGTAAATATCTATAGCACCCGCATTGCAACAACAGCCTTCTGGATCGTTTTCAGGGCGCTGTTTGGTACAGACAAAAACGCGATATTGGGTTGATTTCATAAAGCCTCGCTAAAATCTGAGTAATTGCTCGTATAGTTAAATAATATGAGCAATTACTCGTATTGCCAACTCGCTTTTTATTGAGGTACTTTAATGCAGCGCAAACTACCGCAACAAGAACGTTCTCGAATCACGGTTGAAGCTATTTTAGAAGCGACTGCTCATATTTTGGCTGAGGAAGGTTACGACAAAACCAACACAAATCATATTGCAGAGCGAGCGGGTGTAAGCATTGGTTCGCTGTACCAGTATTTTCCTAATAAAGAATCATTGATGGTTGCTTTAATGGAACAGCACGCTGGTGAAATGCTTGAATTAGTGAAATTAAAACTAAATAATTTGTTCGATTCTCCCTTAGAAATAGCAATCCCCGAACTTGTCAGAGCAGTAATTGCGGCTCATGCGATTAATCCGCGACTGCACCAAGTGTTACACGAAGAAATCCCCCGCTCGGAACGATTGCAGCAAATGCAGAGGGCTGATGAACGGATTGCAGAGTTATTACGGGCTTATTTGAAACGATGGGAAAAGCGCATTCATCCGCAAAATTTAGAAATGACAGTATTTATTCTGAGTCGCACGGTTGAATCATTGTGTCATTCAGCCGTTATTGAGCATCCAAAGTTTGTCAGCGATAGTCAGTTTGAAAAAGAAGTCTCGAACCTTTTAATTTCTTATCTTGTTAAAATGTAAAATTTTCACAATCGAGGGTTTTTTTATCCGTAATTTAACTATTCATTTTGTATTTTAAAATAACTGGCTGATAATAGTTAATTTTTCAGACATTATCTCGGACATTATATAGATTAAAAATAAAATCATGGTCGAAATTCGCGAGAAGGAACATTCAACATTTGGAAAAAAGTTAATTTTACAAGTCACTCCACTTGTCGCTACCTCGATGTTAGCAAGTTCACCTGCTTTAGCAGCAACTTTTGCTGGTTCCTTTGGGGAGTTAACTTTTACAAATTTTAATCGGGAAAACACAGCATTTGAAGCGATTAATGATGCTAATGCTTCAGCTGAAACTAACTCCGATGATAGCGTAGCAGATTTTAATAACTTTTCGAGAACGAATGCTGAACCAACTCCATTAGATATATCTAATGTTGCAGATAGTTTAGTATATGGTGAGGGTTCAAGTTACGATGCTTTTGCGGAAACCATGCCCAGATTTTTTGCTAATTTTGATGTAAGCCGCAACGATACTTTATCATTTGACTTTACAACTATTCTTGATTTGGAGGCTTCTGTAGATAAACCAGGAGTTGAAACTGCGAATGCTGCTAGCGATATTGCTTTTTATCTTTTAGATACAACTGGTATTTCTACAGAAAATCGGTTTAATTTTCTCAACTCAACACAATTAGAACCCTCGCAGATTAGCCAAAATAACATATTAGAATATTTTACCCTTGCAGCAAATATTGATGCTGTAGGTAGAATTGATTTTTTTAATAACACTAAGAGTCCAAATATTAATCTTACCAGTGATTTCAGCAATTATAGTGTCGAAGAAATTAACGATTTGGGTAGAAGTCGAGCAATAAGTACTTCTCTTATTGAGGGTTCTGTAGAAAGGTTTTTTGAAGAAGATAGAAATATCACTTTGTTAGCATTTAAAAATACAAAATCTAATGTCAAAGTCCCCGAACCTGGCACTAGTTTCTGGTCGGTTTTATTTGCAGGATTGATTGCTCTAGGTGTTAGATTAAGAAATAAAGCTGGGAAAAAGTCTGCTTAATAAGGATGATTTTTGGGGATAATCCCGAACTTTTAATTTTGTAGTGCGAGTATCTTGCTCGCTCGTTAGCCTTAGCGAGCAAGATGCTCGCACTACTAACCTGCGGATTTTTTAACAATAGACATCTCCGGAAAACCTTTATATGGTTTCAAATTTACGCAAAAACCTAACCCCCTGCCCCCTTCCCTACGAGGGAAGGGGGTAAATTAAGCCTCTCTCCTTGCAGGAGAGAGGTTTGGAGAGAGGTTTTTTTTATTTCCGGAGATGTCTA